>CAYMFU010000036.1:0-4332 GCA_964389805.1 uncultured Roseivirgaceae bacterium
TTATGGCATTGTGAATCGATTCAGAAATATAAATTCCACCACGATCAGCGATAGATTGCAGACGGGAAGCAATATTTACACCATCTCCAAAAACATCCTTATTTTCAAAAGTGACATCGCCAAGATGTATACCAATACGAATCTGAGCACCTAATTCTTTCCTTGCCTGTCTCTGAATATCTATAGCACATTGAACAGAATCTGTGGCACTGCTAAACTGTGCCAGGATACCATCACCCATTTCTTTCAACCATTTTCCATGGTATTTTTTAATCGCAGATTGTTGTATATCCCGGTTTTGGCGAAGAACTTGAAATGCTTTATCCTCATCTGAACCCATGAGGGCAGTATAACCGACGATATCGGAAAATATGATCGCAGCTAAGCGTCTTTGTGACATGGCTGTTTCGAGTTAGATATAAAAATCAGCCGCACGATAACCTATCTTATTACAAATTAATGAAAATTGGGGAAAGTCAAATAGCAACCTCAGGCTTAAAACCTTGATAAGATACAAGAGAAAGCGTCTGATGCAATCTTTCTAAAATGATAATGATATTACCTTTTAAAGTATTCCTGCGATCTCAGGCTTGAAAAACATATAATATCCGCATTCTTTAAAGTTTACATATGTTTGATCGTGATCAGAGCCAATCATTATGCATTATTCTCCAAAAGCATAAAGCGATCCAACTGTGCGTATATAGAGCTTATTGTCAACCATTGCAGGCGAAGCCATAATTTTTTCATCTAGATCGTTCTGAGCAAGCTTATTCAATTCGTCCCCGGCTTCAAAAACAGTTACTATTCCATTACCAGAGGCAATATAGATCCTGCCGTTGGCAGCTATTGGAGAGGAAAAATACATGCCAGATGCTCCTAACCTTTCCCGGTACAATAATTTACCGCTTTCTGCATGAAAACAAGAAATGATGCCACTATTTTTAATCATGTAAATATGATCATTATATAGAAGAGGCGAGGATATATAGGGAACATCTTCAGTATGACCCCACAGGTAATCATTTAAACCAATATCCCCTTTCCCCCCAAGTTTGATTGCTTTCAGTCCCTGCCTATTATAGCGGGATTCCCACTGTTCACTCACATATTTCCACTCCGTACTGTCGATATGATTATCTTTATTCATATCCCACCATCCTATGACATACATCAAGGGTATATTATATCCCGGTATTTCAGGCATTTCGGGATATAAAAGAAACTTAAAATCTCTTACTTCGTTTTGATCAAGTTTTAAATCCCCATTATCATCATATTTTGATGCAAAATCCATGAAATCAGGAAATTGAGCACGCATGTTAGGATTTCCCATTGCGCTATAGCTAGTAGTATACAGGATATCCTTCCCCAAGACCGGAGTGGAAATTGCATCAGCAACATTAATAGCAAACCTCCAGTTATTATCACCAGTTTTTATATTATAACCTGCTACATAATCACTTGCATAAATAATTACTTCTTCCTTATAAATAACTGGTGTAGAATAACTATCTCTAATATTATCTTTCTGATTCGGTAAAGAATGTTTCCAAACAATACTTCCGTCATATTTATTTATGGCCAGGAGTTTTGGATCATTTTGATCTCCGAAACAATTAAGTATTACGAGATCGCCTACAACAATTGGTGAGGTTCCCATTTCATGGCGTGAATTGGGGATAGGCATGGACAGTATCCATTGTTGTTCTCCATTAAAATCATAGCAGAGAAGGCCATAAGAACCGAAGTAAAAATAAATCCTTTCACCGTCTGTGGACGGGGTTGCTGTTGCAGGATTACCAATGGCATGGGTTCTTTCAAATTCTTCAACAGCAATACCTTCTTCCCACCGGATAGTTCCATCAATTCTGTCAATACAGAACATTTTTAATAACTTTCCTTCCTCTTCAATACCTGTTATAAAAATACAATCTCCCCAGATGCTGGGAGAAGAGTAACCTTCTGGAAGGCTAGCTTTCCAAAGGATATTTTTGGCTAGACCAAAGTTTATCGGAGGGTTCTGACCTTCAGCCGCGAGTCCAGAACAATTTACTCCTCGAAACTGTGGCCAATTTAGATCTTGAGCAATAATCCAATGAAGGTTGAAAATAACTAATGCAAAAACCAATAAGGTAGTAGTGTTGGTGGTTTTCATGGACTTTTTAATTTAGTTTTTGGATGAATAGGGTTCTGAAAATAACAACATAGGTTGAATCGAAATAGTTCACTGATTATCATCTTTTTATTGTGAAATTGCAGTGTCTCAACAAGGTGTGGATAGATTTAGAGTAAAGCTTAAGTAATATTGGCGAAAGTCAATTAGCAACCTCAGTCTTAATCCCATGATAAGCAGTAAAAGAAAGCTTCTGTTGCATTCTGGAGCGTTGGAGGAAAGATGTAAGAATTAGTGTAAGTAATAAGCGGTTTTGAAGAGGCACAGCTAGTCCCAATTAAGGCTAACATTAATTGGAGATCCTTGTACCGCCCATATTGCAAAAGCTATTCCTATTATTCCAAATGGAATACCTATTATAACTAATGCAGTCATTCCATTGCTTTTACTCTTATTACATAGATGTATTTCTTTTATATTTTCTTTATTTATATGAACTCCCACCTGGAAGGGAGGGATCAACAAACAATAGTTTATTATTGAAACATGATTTTGATAAATCAAACACTCATAAAAATGTCAAATGTCTTATATTTGAACATAGATACCTCATGGAGTTGAACTCCTGCCTGAAAATGAAATAGATTTTTTTATCTGATGCAAAAAACATACATCTCTATTGATCTTGGAGGCACCAAATGTGCCGGGGCCGTGGTTACGCAAGCCGGTGAGATCATGTATAAAATGAAAGATAAGATAACCGGGATGAAAGGAGTGGAAGTGAGTGATGTAATTTATTCCATTATTCTTCAATTAAGAAAAAAGCTGCCATCCGGACATTCATTACAAGGTGTTGGTGTTTCCGTACCGGGTATAAGTAATCAAAAAAATGGCACGGTCTGGGCGCCAAATATTTCCGGATGGGACCATTATCCTTTACTAGCATACCTTAAGGAAAAGCTGGACAATGAAATGATCATACACATAGACAGCGACAGGGCCTGTTGTATTTGTGGTGAAGTATGGCAAGGGGTGGCTAAGGGATTTAAAAATGCTATATTCCTCGCATTTGGAACGGGAATCGGAGCAGGAATAATAGTAGATAACAGAATCCTGCGGGGTAACAACGATATTGCAGGGGCTATTGGGTGGCTTGCCCTCGATCATCAATATCCTGAAGGATACAAGCAATTCGGGTGTTTTGAATACAATGCCTCCGGAGATGGATTGGTACGCCTGGCCAATGATATTTTTAACAAGGTACAACCAAATACTTCCCTGGATATCCCAAATCTCAGGGGAGAAGACATATTTTCTGCTCATGAGATAAATGATCCGCTGGCTATTGCAACCATCGATATTGCCATCGATTATTGGGCAAAAGGAGTTGCAAACCTGGTTAGCATTTTCAATCCGGAGATCATCATATTCGGGGGAGGCGTGTTCGGCCCCGGCCTCAAATTTCTGGATCAAATCTATGAAAAGTCTAAAAAATGGGCTCAGCCAATTGCCATTCAGGAGGTGAAACTTGCGGGTGGACAACTTGGTGTTGACGCGCAATTATTTGGAGCAGCCAAACTGGTAATGGAAAAAGAATTAAAATAAACTAAGAATTATTATTTATTCATAAAGCAGAAAAACATGTTAGCTAAACAATGGTTAAATAACGCCAGAGATGTTATGAGTAACATCGAGGATACACAAATTGAAAATATACAGAAAGCGGCGAACGCAATGGCTGATTCCATCGAAGCGGGCAGGTGGGTACACACCTTTGGTTGCGGTCATGCCACCTTACCTATTGAAGAGATGTATCCAAGAATCGGCGGATTTGTTGGATTTCACCCCATGATAGAACTTCCACTTACTTTTTTTACAAATATTGTAGGTGGAATGAGTGTACAACAGTTTGTCTTTTTAGAAAGGGTGGAAGGATATGGAAATGAGATCATGAAAGGACATAATTTCGATCCAAAGGATTGCATGTGGCTATTCTCTCATACTGGGATCAATGCCGTCAACATAGATGTGGCAATTGAATCCAGGAAAAAAGGCATGAAAGTAATCGTTTTTGGTTCAGCCGCCGAGGCTAAAGACAAGAAAAGCAGACACAGCAGTGGAAAAACCATTTTCGATCTTGCAGACATCGTAGTAGACACTTGTGTACCAGTAGTCGATGCATCAGTACCTTTAAAGAATCATTTCGATAAGGTAGG
>CAYMFU010000037.1:0-45480 GCA_964389805.1 uncultured Roseivirgaceae bacterium
TATGGAGTTTATATTTCAGTGCAGTATCCACTACCTCCTGAATGCGGTCGAGGAAATCCGGGTTAATGGTATACGGGCTATTGGCCATACTGCGATCCGCCGGTTCCCATCGGACGGGAAGCCGTACATGACTGAAACCCAGTTCAGACATGATCTTGAAATATTCAGGATCCCATGGATTTCCCCAGGCTGTCTCTGATGGTGCCTCGAATGTATTGCCCATATTAATCCCACGGCCTAGTCGTTCGTTCATCTGGAAGGCATCTAGCCTTTCCTGCGCTTTGGCGTAAATTATTCCGGCACAAAAAAATGCGAAAAAAAATATTTTAATTCTTAGCATGATTTTACAAAAAGTCCAGATACTAAAATAATAAAATAATTGCTGATGTTCATGCTATCTGAGCCTGAATGGATATTTTCAGAACTTTTGAAGATATTTTTTGAAGCTGATATTTTGATGCTTATTACTTCATTCAGAGCATTTTAATACTTCAGAAATTATTATCCGGGAGGTTGTGAGTTATGAGCTCACCGGTGATCTTGCCAAGGTAGTGAAGGATTTATTAGATGTTTTAGATAGATTTCCTGGTTATATAATATTATGATTGACGATCAACGGTAAAGTAGCTATATTAGATGTGAATTCATGTAATTTTTATTAACAACCAGTTCATATTTAAATATGAGAAAGATTCTTTTATTATTTGTTACCAGCATTATATCACCCCTGGTCTACTGCCAGGATTATCTGGAACAATTCAACGAGTTCTTCCAGGAAGGCGATACCCTGAATCAAAGACTGGTACTGGAAAATTGGGAAAAGGATGATCCAAAGGACCCAGAACTATATACCTGTTATTTCAATTACCATTTCAATAATTCCAAAAAGGAAGTACTGGCGCTCACGAATGAAGAACCGGATGGGGAAAGTCTGATCATTTCAGACAGCTTAAACGATACAGTAGGTTTCCTGGGTGGAAAGGTTCATTATGATCAGATTGAATTTGAGAGAAGTATTGATAAAATAAATAAGGGGATCGAATTATATCCAAACCGGCTGGACATGAGATTCGGCAAGATCTATGCCTTTGGCCAGGTTGAGGATTGGAGAAGATTTACGGATGAGATCATTGTCACGGTCAATTATTCCGTTGTAAATAATAATGAGTGGACATGGACAAATAATGAAAACACGAAAACCGATGCAAATGATTTTCTGCTATCCATCCAGGATTATCAACTGCAACTATATAATACTCGTGATGTCGATCTTCTTTTGGACATGCGTGAAATTGGCCTTGCCATTTTAAAGCATTACCCGGATCATATCGAAAGTCTATCCAACATTTCGATCACTTATTTGATAGTTGGAGAAAATGATAAAGCCATTGAATATCTGTTGAGGGCGGAGAAATTAAATCCTCAAGATTACATTGTTCTTGGCAACATAGCGGAGGCCTATAAAAGACAAGGTGATGTAAATAAAGCCATCGAATATTATAAGAAAATCCTCTTGTATGGTGATGATCAGTCCAGGGAATATGCCGAAGGGCAATTAGAGGACTTAAAAGATAATTAAACATACAATCCTTTCTATCTCTTTATTCTCTCCAGACAAAATCGCCCTTTTCGATAGACCAGTCATTCCCGAAAAATCCTGTGCCTTCTACTCCGGCAACACCATCTTTGATCACATGGCTATTTACAATGATCAGATCCGGGAATGTGGTGCCATTTACCAGGTAATGGTTGGCATAGGTGGCCTTCATTCCTTTTTCACCCGTAGCACTTACTATTCCCACACTCGCTATATCGCTGTCTGCTCTTGGGTAAATAAAATATATCCCAATTTCATCACCATCAAATGATCTGTTTTGCATGGAAAATTTACCATTTTCTACCTGAAGAGGGCACGTATTGAGTAATGATTTCCAGGCCATGTTGTTATCTCTATTTCCGTAAATGATCACATTTTGATCTGGGTACTTTTCCGGAGAAAAATCGGTGTCCTTAACTAATTCAATATTTCCATTTCCTCTATAGTAAAACTTCTCGGCATCAAACAGCGCCCGATGATACCACCACTCATTTTCTGCTTTGGTTCCTTTTGAAGCGTAAACCAATACCATGTTATTTCTAAAAGCATCTTTGAAACCACCATTACGATGAGGGCCTTTTTGATCGAATTGAGGTTTTTGAGATACTTGCCAGGAAGAATTTTTTTTCGACAAACTCAATACATCGATATTATCATCAATGCTTATTTCCTGGTCATCCACTTTTATAACAGCTGATGTATTGCCCATTTTGCCCAGATCAATATTGAGTGCCGCGACATTTTCTGTAGTAATACTTGAAATACTATCTCTTTTAAAATTAAATGAGCTGATCTCAAATGGAACTTCCTGCTGATGAATTTCAATAAAATGTGATTTTGAAGACACACCCGGAGAGGCCGTGTAAAACTCTATTTTCCTGATCTCATTGGATGGATTGATTTCCCTGAACTTGAAGAAATCAAAAATCGGTGGCCAATCTACACTGTGATCCCCATACCAATGAGAGCCATTTGGGTATTCATAATAGGCGAAATCATTGTGAAATGTTCCAAGATCTGCACGCATTTCACGTGCAATGAAAGTTGGAACTACTGTGTCTACTTCTCCGTGAAGGATGTATACTCCATAATGCAGGTAATTTCTTTTCAGCTTCAAGGTACGAACTGGATTACCAGCCCTTCGCATTATCGAGTCAATCAGGATATCTTCCTCGTCTGTAAGTGTACCGGTAGCCAGCATTTTATTGACCTGCTCTCTTGTCATATTAAATTTCTTTAAATCATCATCACTCATAGTCTTTAATCTTCGGGTAAAGCTACCCCGGTATCCTAACAGATCCGGATATCCGGCAGCCGGAGCAATAGCAGCCCATCGGTCCGGGTATGTAGCGCCCAGATACCAGGTGCCATGTCCGCCCATGGAGTGACCCGTCAGATAGGTGTGTTGGGGATCTGTTTTAAGTAAATCCTGGGCATGATCAAAGACTTCTAAAGCATCCAGCCTTCCCCAGTCTTCCCAGGCAAATCCGAAGGGTCTGCGATTCGTAGGTGCAACAAGGTGCCCCCAGTCTTTTTTCTTGTATGCCCGGGCCTGGTTTACAGCCTCTACTGATGCACCGTGAACAGAAAAGAATAATGCTGGATTATCAATGTATTTATTTGAAGAGGGAGCAATGCTATAATACTGCACGCTACCATCTATGTTACTTAAAAAGGTTTGTTTGTGATGATCGTACTTAGATTTGATGTCCAAGGAAATTTTTTCCTGGTGCAACACTTTGCCGCGTTTGTCTTTCAGAAATAAAGTGAAAGTTACCGTATCAGCTTCCAGGTTTGCCGGAGTTGGAATTTCAAAGGGAACCTTTCTTACATTCATTGGTGAGATGGAAGGGATGGATCTACTCACACTTTTTGATCCAATTTCACAGGTAATACTTCCTCCTTTAAATCCCTTTTTATTTACATTCATTACCCTTATGGCAGCAAGGTAATTTGCCGGCTCTTCCTGAAGAATATCGGGGGTGGTCATATCCCTTTTGGTAAAGGCTATGCTGCTTTCCGGGGATAAAATCCTTGCTCTCATTCTTGGAAATCTCCCACCTTGCAGGACAAAAGTATTTCTGCCTTTCTTTAATCGAATGGGGATCAAACTCCACCCAAAATCATAGTGGTCACCTTCGTGCGGGAAACCATTTATAAGCACCATGGTATGACCTGAAGCTTCAAAAATTACATTTTCTTCTTTCGCAGACTGGAATTCAAGATATAAGTAGCCTGATCGCAAGGCATTATCGCTGAATTCATTCTTTTCTCCTACTTCAATTTTCTCCCATTTGAGTGGATTGCCTGACTCATCTTCAATAAATGATTCTCCTGCCTTGATCTCTTTTGGATCTTCCAGCAAGAACTTTGAATAGACTGGATTTTTGGGTGCTGAGCTGGAGTTGAACCCGAAAGAACGAATTTTCAGGATCAATCCCTCTTTGAAGATATGTCTTACGGTACCGTCATGGATTTCCTCAACCTTTTCCTTCCCAAAGTATTCTACCAGATTGCCTTGCTTACTTTGTGCAGAAACAGATATTGCATTCGCAACGATGAATCCATAAAGCAATATTTTTGCTACAGATTTTATCATAATGAGATCTCGTTTAATGTTACGTTAGGAAGTATAAAAAATAAATCACATCTTATAGCTCCCTGAAATTTTGACTTGTAAAAGTAATATTAATCCAGCATTACTTAAAATTCTTTTTATTGACCTTAAATTTTCTTACGCCCTCTCGAGAAAAATATACTGCAAGAGTATTTGATTATTTTACTCTTTCAATAAACCTATAAGATTTCAATTAAAGTATTACTACTTCCTCCGGATATTGAATTAAATATCTCGGAATGACTTTTCACTGTATTTTCTTTATTCATTTTTCGTCCTCCTTTTTAACGCAAAGTTATCTCTTAACATTAGTCCGGGAGGTAGTCCATCTTTCTATGTCGCAATGATATACACCCAGAAAGGAGAAATAGACCTGGTTTTCCAATGGCTGGAAAAATCCTATATTGACCATGAAGTCGAAATGTACTGGCTGAAAGTAGAACTACCGTTTGAACCACTGAGAGGTGATCAAAGATATTGGGATCTTTACTAACGGATTGGGCATAAGGATTTTGATGAATACCTGGAAAAGAAAGGTCAAAAAAGAACCGGAAGTAGTTGATCTGCTGTAGTTATCATAACATTTGCCCCTCTAATTTCACATAGATAATTATTGAGCCTGGAGGTCGATCCGGATAACCCAGGGAATAGGGGGGAATTTAAATAACAGGAAAATCTAGGAAACAGGAAATTTCATTATGTATCCTGGTTTTTGCTGTTCGCTTTGAAATAGTCAGATAAATAGTGATTTCCAACCTGTGGAGCAATCATATTGTATGTCATTACTGTCATAAAGAATTCAATAGGTCCGTATGTTTTTTGACCTGTGAATAATCTAACCAGTCTTAACGATATGTCACGGATCCAAGGCGAAAGATGAATGATCTTTCCCTTTTTTCCAAGCGCCTGGAAGGCCATGCTTGCAACCTCATCTTGTGTTAATATATCTGGCCCTCCAACATCTAATTCAACTTCTTCACTATCCATTTTGGTAACTACAAAATCAGCCAGATCCTGACCATGAATTGGGTTACTTCTGTAATGACCATTTCCAAATAAATACACTTTACCTTGCCTGGCCATATTGAGTACCTCGGTCATATCGGAGAAAAAGCCATTAGGCCTGATTATGGAATAATCCATTCCTGAAGATATGAGTTCATCAGCAAATCGCTCCTTCGCTTCGATCATTTTTAATTCTCTAAATAAACGTCCGTTCAATACTGAAATGTAGATGAACTTTTTTACACCACTACTGATGGCTTCCTGTAGCAGATTTTTGTTGGCCTGATAATCAACATCCATATAGTTCAAACCATCTTTTTGCCTGGTGATCCCTATAGAGGAAATAACAATATCTATGTTCTTGCATACCCCTGACAAAGTTTCGGGCTTGGTCACTTCGGCTTCAAAAATATTATCTAGAAAATCTCTTAGGTCATCTAATTTTTCCGGATTTCTGGCAAGTGCACGTACACTGTAACCTTTTAAATGCAATGCTTGAACCAGATATCGTCCGAGATATCCTGTTGCACCGGCCACTAATACTTTTTTCATGATTTTGTTAATTTATAAATTTATATCTGTAAACAAAAGGCGCTCTTTTAAGCTTTCGATCATTTAAACTTCCGTTCATAAGGTTTTAATTTCTTCAGCCTTACTGGTATTCAAAGAATGCATAAGTTCATCAAGGTTCGGGGTTTCTATACCCGATTGGTCCCTCAGTGATTTAAACTCATTGCCCAATTCGATCATTTCATCCCTGGCCGATTTAACATGCATCATCATAGCTACTTCTGCAAACTTTGAACTGAATACCTTTCTTAAAATACCCATCAGCATACCTGCCGGCATCCAATAGAACATATTGAATTTGAAGTTATAACTTTTTGTCCATCCTAAGGACTTCAATACCTTTCCGCCTTCCTGAACGGCTTTGATATATGTACTAAGTGTTTTGTTATCTTTAGCCAACCTGTAGTTGTCCCCGCTTTTCAATAAGGCCCCCGCCAAAGGATTGATAAATGCAACGTGATATTTTAGCCAGCTGTCTATTTCTTTAACTGTGTGAACCTGTACCCCGGAGGTATTAAACATATCTTGAATTTGTCTCGTACGTCGCCGGACCTTACCATCCATTTCTCCTATTGTAATGGGCATTCTCCTGCCATTTGGTTTTTCACTATCAATGTAGTGTACAATATGATCGATTCGTGAACCACCTCCTCCAGGGAATCCAAATAATACTTTTTCTCGAGGCAGGTAATCCAGATATTCCCCGAAGCCCTGTGCATTGTTGCCCATAAAGAGAAGGTTTTGGATATTCTTACATTTACCTAATACAGGCAGTAGCATTTTGACATTGTTTTTTCTCATTAGGATTATGGCCAGGTCATAAGCATCCTCTTCCTGGATAGAATTGATCAGATTCACCCTTTCAATTATTTTCTCCTGTGTAAACTCATTGATCATTACGATGCCGTTCTTTTTCAAATAATGGTAGTGGTTGTTTCTGGCTAACAGGATTACATCCTTGCCTGATCTGTGCAGAAGAGAGGCATATAAACTTCCAAGGGGTCCAGCTCCGATTATTAGTGTTTTCATGATTTTATAGTTCTTTATGATTGGTTTTAAATTCCTTCCAGACCTGATGATTGATCAATCCGAATTGTTTCAGGGATAATGCTAAATGGATTCCCAATTGACTTCCCATTCGATCAGGTTTAGATGTTTTGTGTACCAGATGAATACTGTAGTCACCATGAACGGAAAAACTACGATAGATTTTTATTTTTTCTTTCTTCAGACTTTCCTGTATACTTTTAACAGTATTTTGTAACACTTCTTCCAGATAATCAGAATTATTAGCGCCTGTTCTCAACTCAAGTACTTCTATCCAGTTAACCATTTTCTTCATGATATGAAATTCAGGATTCTAACTATCTGATCTTATGTCTAATTATGTGCCAATCTTCGTAAGAAGTTGACAATCAATTATATAGTTAAGAGCATTTTGTTTTATTACCGTATATGATGGATTTTATTGCCATATATGGTGATTATGTGTAAATTTATCTAATATGGTAATAATTGAATCCTCAAACTTATGAAACGTATGGAACCTGATGATTTTTTCCGGCGAGCTACTTTACTTATATGTGGTAACCTGAAGATAGAAGTCGCATTGCAATCCAGCCTGCTATTATTTAGAAAGATAATGCCCCTGGATCGACTATTCCTGGAATATTATGATCCGAATTTTAAGTCGATGAGAACAATTGCAACAGCCACGGCAAGTACCTGCAGCCAAATGGACATTTTAACGCCACTGTCGAAATCAGCACAACAATCTGCCAGGTTGACCGATCTGCCTGACGGTAAAGAAGTTTTTATTTTTGAAAAACCATATGAGAGGGCTATAAGCCGTGAAATGCTGGAATTTCATGATGTGCCTTGTTCTTCTTTAATGGTACTGTATTTGAAATCAGGAAAGCAGTTTCTGGGTACACTGGTTTTAATAGCTGAAAGCGGACAATATACTCAATCTCATGCGGATTGGATCGCTTTATTACAGGATCCTTTTGCCATTGCTATGTCGAACGCGATCCAACACCGTGAAGTAATTAAGTTGAAAGAACTTCTGGCAGATGATAATCAATATTTAAATCAGGAGCTTTATCGTTTATCTGGAGATGAGATAATAGGTGCTAACTTTGGATTGAAAGAAGTATTGTTCCATGTTCGACAAGTTGCCCCTCTTGACAGTCCTGTCTTATTATCCGGGGAAACGGGGGTTGGAAAGGATGTTATAGCACATGCTATTCATTATTCCTCATCCCGAAGTAAGGGACCTTTTGTAAGTGTGAATTGTGGAGCCATACCCAATGCACTTATTGATAGCGAATTATTCGGTCATGAAAAGGGGGCTTTTACGGGTGCTATTGCTCAAAAAAGAGGACGGTTTGAACGTGCTGATAAAGGGACAATATTTCTGGATGAGATAGGGGAGTTACCCCCGGATGCGCAAGTACGTTTGTTGCGGGTATTACAAAGCAAAGAAATTGAAAGGGTAGGCGGAATGAAAACCATTTCCCTGGACATCCGTGTAATAGCAGCGACAAACCGTAATCTGCAGAATTTGGTCAGCAAACAATTGTTTCGTGAAGATCTATGGTTCAGGCTTAATGTATTTCCGATCTGGCTTCCTCCCATGCGCGAAAGGAAAGCAGATATTCCGGCTTTATTACAACATTTTATCAGTTTGAAATCAAGAGAACTGAAATTATCCTTTATTCCTATAGTTGCTCCGGACTCTATGGATCTGCTGATGAATTATTCCTGGCCGGGAAATGTCCGCGAATTGCAAAATGTAGTGGAGCGAGCTTTGATATTAAATCCTCAGGGACCTCTAACTTTTGATCATATACTTCCGTCTACGCAAGCACAGAAGGCGTATGACCTTATAAAACCCGAAATCAAATCAGAAAAGCTGGATGAGGTTATATCTACGCATATCAGAAATATATTATCAAAAACGAAGGGGAAAATTCATGGTCCTGGAGGCGCAGCCGAGTTATTGGGCCTCAATGCGAATACACTAAGAAATCGAATGAATAAATTGAAAATTGAGTATAGAAAATCAAGGAATTCATCCGCAAACTGAAGAAATAGTTCAATTGTTCTGAGTTAGATTTCAATAAATTATCAATTTATGTAACTTATCACTACTATTTGAAATTTAAATAGGGAATAAGTTTAAACAGACCAAAACGGAAAAGTAATACATGACACCAAGGGAACGCTTGAATATGGCTATGAAACTTCAGCATCCTGACAGGGTGCCGCTAATGTGCCAGTTCAGCTTCGGATTCATAAATCAACAACTAAAAAGTAGCGGGATCAGCCCAATGGAAATGTGGCTCGATGCTGGTAAATATGTGGAAGGACTGATAATCCTACGTGACCGCTTCAATTTTGACGGGATCCTTGTATCAATCCATGGTCATTTTGAAAACTGGCTCTCCCAGATCAAAAAATTAGAGCGCAAACATGGTATTGAAACCGCAACTTTTGCCGACCGGCGGGAATCTTACCCGGATGATGACCTGCCTTCCGCAGAGTTTCACGATCCCTGCATACCCGATATAGGAAGTGTCCTTATCCAGGATATTCCGGATGAGATCAGTTATATACCATCGTCTAAGGATTGCCATGCCTTTATTGATCTCCATGATCCTTTCCTTGTATTTGATATCATTGATGAAAAAGTAAAAGGAAATTATTCTATCCATGGTGAGGTAACTTCCCCTTTTGATTATTTTCTCGATTTGCTTGGATACGAGAATGCTTTGCTTGCTTTGCTGTATAACCCTGACAAGTGCAAACAGATCCTCCAGCGATTTACGAATGGACTGGTACGTCTGGCAGGGGATATGTGTACCAGAAATATAGATGCTGTAAAAATATCTTCGCCTTTTGCCGGGATGGGATTTATTTCTCCTGGCCAGTATCTTGAATTTGAGCAACCCTTTATCCGGCAATTAACGGAAGTGATATCGCGTTCAGGTAAGTTCTCCTATATTCATACCTGCGGGCTGATCGATGACAGGCTGGAGTATATGAGGGATACGGGAACTCAGGGGCTGGAATGCCTGGATCCGCCTCCGATTGGGAACGTGGGGCTGCAGGATGCATTTGAAAGGATCGGTAAAAAGATGTTTGTTAAAGGAAATATCGATCCGGTATATACTTTATTCAGTGGCACAAAGGATACAGTATCGGATGACGTTAAAAAAAGGCTGCAAATCGGAATGCAATATCCGGGATTTATTCTAAGCAGCGCATGCTCCATAGCACCGAAAACACCTCCAGAGAATATCCAGTTGCTGAACCAGCTAATTGAAAGACACGGATATTATCCCTAGCCAATAGGTATAGGTTGAATCAGATATGTGTGATCTGTCTTTTGCGTACTGAAAATGCCAATAGGATGAGAATTAATGTGACCAATAAGATATAGTTGGCTACACCAAGGTTTTGAGACCCTTCAATCCCGCCGGTAAAATCAAAATATGGAACCTTATTGAGATGGCCATATACTATTATGGTAAATAAAACTTCAAAAAGTTTACTTCCCCTGGTTAATATTCCAAGTGAAATTGCCAGGGTTGCGATAAAAAGGGCTCCCACAAAGATAGAATACACACCATAGAAATTCCCATTAAAGATCAATCTAAATATCATTGGTGTTGCAAGTATTAACATGAAAAAAATAGCAGCCAACAGGATGGCTGGCAGCTGTCTTTGAAGAGGGAACGCTGCCGAGAAAATATATTCATTACACCGGTTTTTAATCTCCCTGGAACCGAGTTGTGAAAGAACCAGGATCTGAAAGTACCAGATAAGTGGAAGGGCAACCTTATACGCAAAGTTTAATGGAGTAAATAATGTAAGAGCCAGTAATATCAGGGTTGTGATCAACCACAGGGGTGAATTTCCCTTAAGCATCAGTTTCATTTCGGATCTTAAAAGGTTTAGGAAATTAAACCTGGCTTCAGGTAACGGGAAATTTTGCAATGTTATGTGAGAGGGGATGGCATCCTCTTTCATAGGGATTTCCTTTTTCTTATTTATTAAAGGACGATTAATCCTTCTCCGGGACGTCTGTTTTATATCAAACCGATTAAATCTTAAGGAAGCCAATAGTACCAGACCAAAGGAAGCGATCATCCAATAAATCCTGGGCATGAGGATAGACTTGCTCCAGTCCATACCTTCCCATACAAAGACTTTTGCGCTGGCTATGGTATCCCTGATCAATATACCTGTACCAAAATCACTATCCCAGTCCTGATGTACACTGGGAAGGACATTCTTTATTTCATTCATAAAGGTCGTCATCCCGAATACATCGAACATAGGCGAAAACAGGCTTATGGATATTAAAAATGTCCATAAAAAGAAATAGATTATATTTAGCATTCCCCGGTTGATGCTTGTCAGCGAATCAAAAAAGAGCGCTATGGATGCAACACTGAACATGGCTGGTGCGGTAAGTAGCAATAAGGGTAAAAGCAGTTTTCCCAATTCCACTTCCCTGGTTTCTCCCCGCATAAAGAACATTATAACGGTCATTACGGCAATCACGGCTAAAATGAGCAATAACGTAACATAATTACTCATCAGCTTCCCGGTCATGTACTGGGCTTTGGAAACACGCGTAGTTGCTATGATCTGCCCCACTCCTGTATCGAAATCCCTCTTTACAGCATAATTAACAAGATAAAAGCCTATAAGGGCGAAAAAAGGCATGCAATTAGCTACCATGCTGCCTATCCAGGCTGAATTGTAGTATCCACGGTAATTTCCAAGTGATACCATCACATAACCTGCATCCAGTGGAGGGACAAAAGAGTATATAAGAAATATACAAGCTCCGAGTGCAATGAGAAAATTATAGCTTCGTATCCGCTGCAGAAAATCAGCCCGAAAAATATGGTATATACTGATGACCGTATAACTGTTCTTCATTTTTATTTTCCTTCTTTAGCTGTTCCGATTATTTTCAGGTAGGCGTCTTCAAGTGTTCCGTTCACAGCCTGAACAGGGAAGGAAGGTAATTTTTTTCCGGGATTTAAAATAAATCGGACTTGCCACCTTTCACCCTTTCTCATAGAATTGATCACATGGTAATTGCTTCTGAACATTTCGAATTCATCATTATCTGCCAAGCCCTCATACACATGATTGTCAACAGTTTTCATGATCTCATCGGGATAATCATGAGTAAGTAGTCTGCCCTGGTTTATGATGGCAATATCATTGGCTATTGTCTCAATATCAGACACAATATGCGAGGATAAAATGACGATCCGTTCCCCCGATAAGTCAGTCAATAAATTTCGGAACCTTACTCTTTCCTCAGGATCGAGTCCTACTGTAGGTTCATCCAGTATAATCAATTTCGGGTCCCCCAGCAAAACCTGTGCTATCCCGATCCTTTGACGCATTCCGCCGGAATAGGTAGTGATCTGGTTGTTTCTGACTGCAGTGAGATTAAGATCTGCCAACAGGGCATCAATGCGTTTTTTCAAGTTTTTACCGGAAAATCCCTTTATAGCCCCGAGATATTCTAAAAACTCTACCGCGGTCAGGTTCTGATAAACGCCAAAGTCCTGAGGTAGATACCCAAGCACTTTTCGGACATTATTTGGGGACCTTACTATATCGGCACCATCTAAGAACAAATGTCCATCGGTGGGTTTGGATATTGTTGCCAGAATTCGCATCAATGTTGATTTCCCGGCACCATTGGGTCCTATTAACCCTAATATTCCATTTGTCAGTTCCAGGCTGAAGTTTTTTAAACCGAATTTATCGCCGCCGTATTTTTTTGTTAAGCCTTGTATTGATATCTCCATATTGATGCAATTTATTGGATGTGTTCAATTAGACCAAACGAAATTTTGTAAAAATACCATGTTCTCAATCGTTTGTCGATCTCAGCATTCATGTCAATTAATTCAAAGGAAACTCCTTACAAATCCTCGTTTTCATTAACCACTGCCTGATTTTTTGATTCTTTTTAGGCAACGGATGATATATTAATGATGAAAAAAATACCAGGTGAAAGTAAAGGATTTTCTTTAATGAATAAGGAGTTCATTTATTCTATATATGGTTTCAAAGCATCTCTCATTAGTAAGTATCCTTCCGCATTAGGATGCAAACCATCTGAAAACAGTGATTCGCGAATCTTTTGTTCTTCATTTAAGAAGGCTGTTCCAGGATCACCATACTTTACACCGAGATCTGCAGCCATTCGGGCAATGTCCAGGTTAAGCACGGCAATTCGCTCTTCATAATTTTTTCGGGGCAATATACCCATCAGAAAGATATCCGATTCAGGTTGCCTGGCCCTTATGGCCTCTGTCAATAGTCTTAAGCCCTCAGCGATCTCTGCATCCGTATTCAGATGGAGATTGTTGGTGCCAATCATAACCAGTATTTTATCTGCCTTAAATCCATCAAGCTCTCCATGATATACCCGCCAGAGTACATTTTCGATCCTATCCCATCCATATGCGTAATTCCTGATACTTTTTGGGGTAAATATGGTTTCCCAGGTCTCCTCTTCCGTTACCAGCTTTGTACGTGGTAAACCACCCCAGAAATGTATGATGGAGTTGGCGAGAATGATCATCCGCGGGGGATCTGTTGAATTCATTTCCAAAATGTCGCGATGGCGGTCTTCCCAGTCATAATTTTGTGGTTCCCGGTACTGGGTGACAGGCTTTGTCGTGGAAAAATCACCCGCAGGTTCTTTCAATATCGATCGAAGCCTGGTGGTATATGCTTCTGCATATTCCTGCATCCCAAGGTCATTCGGGTGGGTGCCATCAACTGTACCATCAAGAGATAAACCAATTTCTTGCGCAGTTAAATAGTATAATCCTTCATATCCTTCCTGCCTTAACTGATAATAGGCTTCAAGTTGTAATTGATTTACCCAGGTGAACGATTCTTCTCGAGATTCATTGGTGAATTTATCCATGTAACCGGCATGATCCACAAGTAAAATAGGGATTTCGGGTCGGCTGGACTTCAAAAACCGAACGGCGTTAAATACCCTGTCATTAAATTCTTCATCACTGGAAATGCCTAGTCCTTTCCAACTGTTTTTGGGTAAATTAGGCATACAGTCAAGTATGTAGATCTTTGCATCGATTTCAACCATCAGATCAAGGACAGGTTGTTCCAGCCTGCCGGATCCGCTAAAACCGAGGTTTATCAATGGCCTGTCTATATATCTTCCCAGTATCGCTGTCCATGCCATCCCCGGTCTGGATGCACATCCTCCGTGAGCTATCGATGTACCATACACTACTATTGGTTTTTCTTTCCGCAACTTCAGCGGCAGGAAAAAGGTATTTTCTTCCACGCCTATCTCAAGCCAGTTCACATGGTTATATAATGGTAAATAAAGCCGGTATTCTCTGCCTTGTTGATGATATCCATCATTAGGTTTCAATCCCTGGAAGTTATACCTTACGGTATCAGCAAAACTTCTTATTCCAGCACACCATATCTCTTTACCGTCACTATCAATTGCATACATGTCAACACCGCTTACGCCAGTCGCAGGCATATGGTTCATAGCAAAACTTCCCCTGTTCTGAACACCATATCGAATGTATATATTTTCGCTGTTGGAACGGAACCGTATCATCAAACCAGCTGATTGCCTGGAATTACCCCATACATCTTTCGCTACTGTTTCATTGGCCCTTGCGGGAAGTCTGTCATAGGGTGATTGTACTTCCTTTCCCCATGCCTGCCCTTCGATTACCGAAAATTCATTTTTTGAGGGATCCCACCAACTTATCGATTTACCGTCCTGTGAAAATGAAAAAAAAGGTAACAGAGAAAAAAATAGGATGAATAGCTTTTTCATAAATCTAAAATCACATTTTTCTCTTCCATATACAAGAATTCTAAAATGAATAATTGTGGCTATGGATTGTATGACCGGGAAGCCAATGTTGCGGCATCATTAAAATCAATTGCCATAACAAAATGATCAGGGGGGGATAAGGACAATAATGCTTTTAATCCTCAATGATAAAATTTTTTTTGATCTATAAAATCCATATATTGCAATAAGCAGATAATCCAATATCTGTGTTGTTTCTCTATCTATTCTACAAATCGATAAAAATCATGGGGAATTTTATCTATAAATCTGCCATTGAATTGGCCGGTATGATCCGTAAGGGTGAAGCCACTTCCGAAGCTATCGTTAAGGACCACATCGATCGCATTAATAAATACAATGATCAATTGCATGCGGTGGTTATCGAGATCTTTGAAGATGCGCTAAAGGATGCCAGGGCATGTGATGAGGAAGCCGGAAACGGGAAATTCCGCGGACCCCTGCATGGGGTACCCATGACCGTAAAAGAACAATTCTGGATCAAGGGATTAAAATGTACCATAAACGTCAAGATGTTCAAGGATTTTATTGCACCCGAAGATGCCATTCTTGTTGAAAGAATCAGGAGATCGGGGGCCATCATCCTTGGTAAGACCAATGTGCCGAAGAACCTGCTTGATTTCCAGGTTTGGGGTGATATTTATCCAGAAGGCAAAAATCCATATGACATGGAACGAACGCCCGGAGGAAGTAGTGGCGGATCCTCTGCTGCTCTCGCATCAGGAATGATCCCGATAGAAATGGGGGGTGATTTTGGTGGATCTATCAGGAATCCCAGTAATTTCTGTGGTCTGTATGGCTTAAAACCAACAGACGATTCCCTCCCCAGTCATGGAATAGTTCCGGTACCAAAGGGGGCAAAAGGATACGTATTTCATATGGCACAGGCAGGTCCTATGGCAAGGAATCTTGAGGACCTGGAACTACTCTGGGATATACTTGCCGGCCCGGATAGAAGGGAAAGAAGGGTGCCAAAGATCGATTATGGAAAACCGTCTGATCGGAAACTGAAGGAGTATAAAATTGCCTGGGTGGATGAATGGCCAGGGTTCCCGACAGGACAACAGGTAAAGCGATCGATTGGAGACATGGTGCAAAAGATAGAGGAGATGGGCGTGGAAATGACCAACACTGGTCCGGGGAATAACCTGCATGAAAGATCACTATCATTCTGGATGCGGATGTTCCCACAGTTATTGTGTCAGGATATGCCTGCCATTATCCGCCCATTGGTGAAATGGGATCTTAAACGCAGCCTGATGAAAGGCATAAAAAAATTCAGGAAGGAATTTAATATGGGATTCAAACTGAGTTTCATCAACTATTCGGAAACGATGGGCATCCGGGCGCGGATCATCAGTGAATGGGAATCTTTTTTTGAAAACTACGATTTTCTACTCTGCCCGATGTCCTTCGGCCCGGCATACAAACGCTGCAAACTCGGTGACAAGATCAAAGAAGAAGGCAAGGAAATGGCTTACATGGAATATGTTTGGCCATTTACGGCATGCTTTAACGGCACGGGTCATCCTGGGATGAATATCCCGCTGGGATTGAATGATCAGGGGTTGCCTGTTGGCGTTCAGCTTGTAGGACCGTATTGGAGCGAAAAGGAAATGTTCTATTTTGCAAAGCAGCTTGCTGAACTGACACCAGGATTTATACGACCTGATATTTAGAGGAGGTATTGCTAATCAAACAATTTAAGATTGATTTTTTAACGATACAAAATACATTTCCATCATGCCTTTATTCTTAGCATTGATTCCGCCTCTCTGGGCAAAACTGAAGATGGGATCGTCTTTTATATAGCTATAAGTAGGTGCGGAAATATTGACCATGCCAATCTCCCCGCTGCTTTCCATTCTACTGGCTATATTGACCGTATCACCCCATATATCATATTGAAATTTCTTCACACCCACTATTCCTGCTACTACAGGTCCAGTATGGATCCCTAATCGCATTTCAAAAAAAGGTTTCTGGTTTGCTTCTAATTCCAGTTTCCTCGAAATCATAAAGGATTGCATCTCAAGGCCTGTAAGTACCACATCCTTAACATTTGAAGTTCTGGGAACATGCAATCCTCCCGCTGCCATATAAGCATCTCCAATTGTTTTTATCTTTTCTATACCATGAGCCGTTATTATCTCATCAAAAGCTTTGAAACAAGTATTGATCTCTGCCACGAGATCCTGAGCATTGAGGCTTTCAGAAATACTTGTGAATCCCTTAAAATCCGTAAAAAGGACGGTTACTTCATCAAAGTCACGCGCCACAGATTCTCCTTTCGATTTTAGTTCTTCTGCGACTTCACTGGGGAGAATATTGAGAAGCAGGTCTTCTGATCTATCCTTTTCCTGCTGGATAATAGCTTTAGATTTCCGGATATAGCTTAAACGGCTATACAATCCGGCGGCTAAAACCAATGTCCCAATCCCTGAAAACAGAAAAATATTTTTTCTGGTTTTTTGCTTGCTGATTTCTTTCTCTGAAGCAATTTCTACCAGCAATTTCTCCTCTTCATTTTTTAAGCTATCCTGCAATATTTGCCTGTCGAATTCCATCCTTTGTACCTGCCTGATCGTTTCTTCATTATGTAAACTATCCTTCAGGCCAAGAAAGATCTCATGGAATTTAAGCGCATCTGATGGCCGATCAAGAGCTTTATTCGTTATATAAAGGCACTCACAAGCCTTAATTTGATCCTGGATATCTCCGGTTTCATTCGAAGCATCGAGACCTTGTTGACATTCTGCAAGTGCTTTATCGTAATCAGATAATAAATTATAGAGTCTGCCTCGTGCGGTATAAATCCTGGAAAGGACAGCTTTATATCCAATTACCACTGCTGCATCAAGGCTTTCCTTATAATATCTTAGTGCTTCATTGAATTCCGACTTCTCTGTGTAGATCAAACCGATCGAAAGATAACAATCTGCCACAATATCTTTCTCATTATATTGCTTACTAATTTTCAGACTTATCTGAAAATAATCCATGGCTTTCTGGAGTTCTTTTTCCACCAGGAAACATTCACCTATATTAAAGTACCCTATTGCTCTTCCCCTGTGATCATTTAATGAATCATCAATAAACAGTCCTTTTTCATAAAATTCTATAGCCTTATTATAATCCTTTAACTGAAAATAAATTGCACCTATATTGGTGTAAACTTCAGCATGCAATATTGGATCATCGGATTCACTTTCGAATTCAA
This sequence comes from uncultured Roseivirgaceae bacterium, assembly GCA_964389805.1. Taxonomy (GTDB): domain Bacteria; phylum Bacteroidota; class Bacteroidia; order Cytophagales; family Cyclobacteriaceae; genus JAGTVG01. Next base: position 17,927 of record CAYMFU010000037.1, read on the forward strand.
GGTATTGATTCATAGATTGGATAGCCTTTGCATAATGACCATGGTGGTAATAAAGTGCTCCCAATCGGCTGGCCATTGTGGCTAATTCCTTCTGTAAGTTCAAATCATTATACATATCTCTGGCCAGCACAAAGTATTTGAGTGATTGGGCATAATCTCCCTGGAAATAATAGTTCACTCCAATATCTTTATAGGCTCTGGCGATCCCTGCTGAATCTTTCAGAACCTTACTGAGTTCCAGGTCCTCTAATGCATATTCCTGGGCTTTTTGGTAATTATTTTGCCTCAAATAATTGATTCCAATCCTGCTATAGATCAAATTCACTTCAGAGATCAACTTATGCTCTTTTAGTTTTTCCAGACTCGCCATATAATAAGTCATTGATAAATCAATATCGTATAAATGAAGGTAGTAATCCCCTTTCAAAAGAAGAGCATAAGATTCAAAGAGTGGATCTCCTTTCATATTAGCAGTTTCAAGAATGGAATCTGCGAGGAAGTACACGCGATCCGGAATGGTGTCCATCAGGGCATCTGATAATTTTAGAAGTGCATCGATACGAATACCTTCTTCCAGTGAAGCATTACTCCAAACGTTTTCAAGACTGTCAGTATCTTGTGCCCTGGCCGATAGGGATATTAAAAAAAATAGAAATATTGGAACAGATTTATTCATGTTAAACGGCTATCCCATTTGGGGTCTATGCTAAGTAAATTGGAGAATTAGTGTTAACTACAATTTTTGAAATTAAATAATTATCTTGAATATTCCATATTCTAGGCAGTGACTGATACATCTTTTTGAATAATTCTCATTTTGAATTGGGAATTTATTAAATTGAAAGGACGGAATAATAAGATCCATTTTTATGAAAAGAAGAAATTTTTTATTGAACTATTAATTGAAATTGAATTATTTAAAAATTTGAACAAATGAACGTAAGCACACTTTTAATCCCAACTCTAATGAATGCCATGAAATTTTTTACATCAGGCCTTATAGCTATCTATACATTTTTTATCACAGGTCTTTTGACTTTATTTTTTCTTTCAGGATGTGCTGACCTGAACAAGCCCTATACCGTAATGGATGGGTATATGTATGTCCAGAAAGAGGACAGAAGGAATGAAAATACGGATTGGGAACTGGTGTGGGAAGAGGAATTCAACACAGGCACGCTGGATACAAACCGTTGGACACGAATCGGTCTGTTTACCTCCCCCCAATGGAAATTGCCTGTCGAACGCTGGCAGGAAAACCTGGGTTGTTTCAGGTATATAACCGCGACCGATCCCAGGGTAGTTCATTTTGATGAGGATAACATATACCTGAGAGGAATGGTAAATGAGGATACAATAAATGGAGATCCCAGGCCATACCTGACAGGAGGTATATATACATGGGATAAATTTGCTTTTCAATACGGCCGGATAGAGATCCGCGCCAAGCTTGAACCGGCATATGGTGCCTGGCCGGCGATCTGGATGTTGTCAGAAAAAGAGATCTACCCGGATCAGCACAATGGTGAAATGGATATTATGGAGCGATTGAACCACGAAGATTCAGCTTACCAGACCACACATAATCACTGGACCATATCATTGAAACAACAGGAACCCCAAAGGTATGCTCTTGCACCTATAAATCCGGATGATTACAATGTGTATAGCGTAAGCTGGTATCCCGATAAGCTGGTGTACGCCATCAATGGAATTAAATCCTATGAATATCCGAAAGTTAACGGTGCGGGAACTTTCCAGTGGCCTTTTGACCAACCGTTCTACCTCTTTCTCGATCAGCAACTGGAAGGCAGCTGGCCGGGCAAGATCACCAATCCGGAAGAGCTCCCTATTGATATGATCGTGGATTGGGTGAGGTTATACCAGTAAAGTAATACCAGGACCCTGCTACATTCGTAATAATGTGATTATAAACATCTCTATATGGATATCGGTTCATAATTGATCATCAAATCTTCAAATCGGATGACAGGCGATTTCTACCTGGACTCTATGAACGGCTATCAGGTATAGGTTACCAGCAATCCTGCGGTGATCATCGTCAGGAGCAATACAATAATAAAGATCGAAAGAATGGTCCAGATCCTTTTTGGGTATTTATACCAGAAATAGACGATCAAAGAAAACAGCAAAGTCTGAAATACAGTTTCCCGGAGTCCAATAATTTGATCAAGAACAGGAAAATTGGTATAGATTATTCCCTCAAAGGATCCGGGTGCAGGACCTGAAGTACCAAGAATGGCCAATCCAAGAAATAGTCCAAAGAGGTACAACCAGCCATATTTTGTTTCCAGGATTACGGTTCTGAAGGGCCATAACACGATCCCAAACAAGATCCCGCGAAATATGTTAAGGGCCGTTCCGGCCATTACCCAGGGTGAGTCAACCGGTTTCATCAATACGGCCATATCCCCTTCAGCAAATATCTCAGCATAATTGAACAGATAAAAGGCCAATATTCCTGCTATAAAATAGGTAATTACATGCGCTGCGGTGATCCGCCAGGTGAAAGTCAAGAAATTATATTGAATCTTTTCCATTTGCTTAATGTTTGATAGATGATGAACCAAAATTCAGTACTTATAATAAAATAAAAAAATAATATTTGCAGAGTTGCATGACTATCTTGCGCGACTGTGCAAATACGATCCTGAACCGGATTATTAGATAATAAATTTAAACGAGGCTATTGAGTAAGAATCTTATTCAGTTCTTCGAGATATTGAATATTGACACTAATTCCATTATGGTACTGACCATGAAGTGTAATGAGTTTATCGTTTTCCTTTATCAATTCTTTGAGTTTTAATGAAGATCCATAATAGATAATTTCATCTTTATCTCCATGGAAGATGACAATTGGCATCTTACATTCCTGAATGAATTTGTGTGTTTCAAACTTGTATTTAAGAAGAAATCCGGGAATAATTGGGAAATATCGTTTCTTCATATCGATAAGACTGTAAAAGGGCGCCTGAAGAATCAATAAACGGGGACGTTTTGTTGAAGCTAATTTGGCAGCTGCACCTGTTCCAAGGGAATATCCTAAAATGATGATCTTGTCTTCTGGATAAAATTCCAGTAAATGTTCATAAATTGCTTCCATATCACTGTAAAACTGTTCCTCACTTTGTATCCTGCCTTCGCTTTTCCCATACCCACGGTAATCCGGCATAAATAGGTCATAGTCCAGGTGGGTATAGGTTTCCGCAACTTCACCCCAGCCGCTCAAAGAACCGGCATTTCCATGCATATAAAATATTAATCCTTTAGAAGAATCAGATCGGAAAAGAATCCCATTCAGAAGTACACCATCCGTCATTCTGATGTTTATTTCTTCGAAAGTTCCGTGAAATCCGAACTGGTAATCACTTCTAAGTTTTTCCGGGAAGAAGATGAGCTTTTCCTGCAGCAGGTAAATCAGCCCGCAGATGAATAAATAAACCAGAAGGATAAAAAGGAAGATCTTAACTATGGACATATTCAATAATTTATAATCTTACAAGGTACCAATATATTGTATATCCAAAAGTAAATCATATAAATTCTACTGAAGACACACATACAGTTCGATCTGCCGCCAAATCGAAATAAGACTGGATCTCTTTATTTAAAGGTAATCCTGGCCAATAACAAATCACCTATATACTGTAAATAGTTTACATCCTCCCAGCCAATCCAGAAATTTTGTCCTTCTTTTGAATGATCGAATTTTCCCTCAAGCCATTCGCCGGTAACTACCCATGATTCCTTATCCAGTACATTCACCACATTAAAATTACCCATTCTGGCGCCTTTTTCGGGAAAGACAATTCGTTCTGTCTTTTTCTTTACTTCCAGCCTTTCCACATCCACTTCAGCCATAAACAAGGGCGCCCTGCTTCTGAAAACCCCTTTGTTCAGGTCACTTTTCCGGTTGTAGATCAAAAACAGGGTATCTCCATGTTTGAGCCATTTCTGCTGGGTGTTGTAGTTACCCAATAGATCCCCATCATCAAAATGCCAGACTTTCAGATCACTGTACTGCAAACCGTCGTCGCTGGAGCTTACATATGCCCTTAAATCATGCCGTATGGTCATGTAATACTTCCTTTTGAAATATACCACGGAAGGTTCATGTATCCCCCGGCCCTCTTTTATAGTATGAATGCTACCATGTTCAATGAATTGTAAATCAGTGCCATCGAAATTGCATCTCAAAACCGTTATGCTGGAGTAGGGGCTTTGGCCATAATAATAGCCGGGGATAAGAATGGAGCCATCCTTGTTTTCATGAAACTGACCGTTCTGGTAGATGCCCAGAGAAAGACCTTCAGGTAAATTTAATCGCTTCCATGACATAAAATCTGACCGCACCGGATCCCATAAAGAATAGACAATACCTCTGTTAAGTCCGGGGGCTCTGTAATGTTTTTCATTCTTATGAATCCCATCATTATATTTCCCTTCATCCCGAACGAAATGAGTGGCTCCAAGGGCCAGAAAGGTTTTACTATGAGTATGATAAAAAAAACCGAACCAGGGTTCTTCATATACATCAGCTTCCAGGCGCACTTTAAACCAGTTCTGGCATAAAATAGGGTTTGACCAGGATTTTCCAAGGTCGTCTGTTTTCAGGAAAAACTGCGGACCAATATCATCACCGGTAAGTAAGGTGGCCCTGACAAATACCTGAGGAATTTTGTTCGCCTCTCCAGGTATCATTCCTATGGCAGGCTCAAACCAGGCCTGGTTGTTTCTCCTGCCTTGCAGGATAATCTCATTCCTTATCTTGTTAATTTCGGTAGAATTGTCGGTATCGTTGGGTAGATTAGTTTTTCTGCTTTGGGGAAAAGCCATCGGGATCATGGCACCCATACCGATCCTTGAATTATTGATGACAAATTCTCTTCTCGAATATTTTCTTTTCATGGGCCCTTTATAAGTTTGGTTTGCATCTTATAACCTATTACTAATCACTGGTAATTTTTATCAGTAATACAGAAGGTCCTTTCATGATCTCATTGATGAAAAATTCATCCTTTCCGTGGATCCTGGTATCTTTCCTCTTCGCATGGCTATGTAGCTTATCAATAACATATACCTGGTATTTTGTGGATGGCATAATTTCATAATTACTGAAGGTCATCAGGATATCCCTGGTTTCTTCACTGAAATTGCTTACCAGTACAGTGATCTCAGACTGGTCTTCGCTCCTGCCTGCACAGAATACCAGACCATCCTCCATATCATAATCTACAGCTATTCTTTCCGGGGTATTCCGCAATTTTGCAAAAGCTTTCAGGGCGTAATATACTTTCTGTGGTTCACCGAATCCGGAAAAGATCCCGAATAATCCTGCCGTGGTAGTATAGAAGTTGGCCACATCGATCGGTTGGTCCTGTAACAGCATAAGAACAGTAGCTGCAAAAGCCGCACCTTTTACCCCGCTTTGTTTGTCATAAGCCGCTTCGCGGGTGTTCCCCTTTTCAGACATCAAAGCATTCCAGTTGTTCTCAGGTATATAGTTCCATTCGTTCATATGGCTTTCTGTATTTGTGAAGCCAAAATCGTCAAGCATCTTTCTGACATGCCCGGGTCGCTGGCCGGATTCAAAGGGATCATCACTATACATATGCCAGGTAAAGAAATCCAGAGGTACGACCTGATCCCTGCAATTTACCAGGAATTTCCTTGTGAAATCTGTCGGGATCCAATTACTGGCTTCCAGATGTACAGGGTGGGCTATGGCCGGACCGCCCACTTTAATTTCCGGGAATTCTTTCTTTATCTTTTTCGATACGGTATTATACAAATCAAAAAACTGATCATCCGTTCCTGTCCAGCAGGCAGGCCGGATATCCGGCTCGTTCCAGATCTCCCAGTATTTGATGTCATATTCAAACCCGTCTGCCCAGCCCTGATTATAATGCCGGATGATATTACAGCATATCTCTGCCCATTTATCATTGTCTGAGGGAGGATTAACATTGTATTTATTCCTGGAATGCTCGATGCTTTCACCCAGCCGGTATACGATCTCGGCACCTGTTCCAACCAGGGAGGCGATATAATCATCGGTTTGCCTGAAATTATAATTTTCCGGATCTGATGGATCAAGATCGAAATTTCTGAAAATGGTATGTACATCCACCGCGGGAATACTGAACCAGGGTACATCGTGTGTCCGGATCACCGGGATGCCCAATTCCATGAATTCTTCAGTCATATCCAGCATCTTCAGGTGACAGACAGGGCCAAGATTTCCTCCATTTAATGGACGGATTTTCCCGGTGACTGATGAAACGTCAATCGTTACTCGTATGGCATTCCTGAAAGGTTGCTCACAGGAAGGAAGGATCATGAATAAGAAAAAAATGGCTTTAATTTTCCACATCATCAGATATCAATCTAAATTGTACATTTCCCGGATCACGCTAAAGTCCATTTCATATTCCGGGTCAAATGCCTCGCTTTCCATATATTTATACAGACTGTACAGCATTTGCTTGGCCTCAAGCCTGTTCTTATTATCTTTAATCAGATCGATCCCGGAAATGATCAGCTTACCATTGCCGACTTTCACCTCAAAAAGGAGTGCCAGGCTTCTGTTGGTTACCCAATCATCGATTACCCGAACAATGGGTTTTAATTCCGGGGAAAAGTGATCTAGAATGATGGCATTGGAATGACTCATGGCATCCCACCATTGCCAGTTGGAATGGTATTCAGTAGGAAAACCGGCCAGGGCAGGATGTTCCGGATCGCAAAGGATACCCAAGGTATGGGGTTTCTGCTTCCCTGTCCACGCCGTATTCCAGAAGATACTTGAGAAGCCGATGCCAACATTTCGGCCATATTTTTCCGTTATCCTGTCTTTCACAGGTACAAACAGGACTTTGCCCCCTTCCTCAAGAAATTTGATGGTTTTTTTATTTAAATCACGAACGATCATGATCTCATCCTTATTCGGAATGACTTCCTCAATCCCTGGATAAACCCAGATATCCCAACTGTTTGAAAATCCCGACACCTGAACCTCCAAAATTAATTTTTGAGGTATATCAATTGATTCGGCACGGGATGAAATATTCCCTATCCTGATGCCATTCCCAATTGGAATATCCAATTCCTGGAACACACCCTCATCCACTATTTGATCCTCCACTGTTTTCAGGGCCCAGGAAGGCTGGACTTGATCGAGTGGTGCAGGTCCGAAATGAGCAACTTCTATAACAGCTTCAATTCTTTCACTATTTTTAAATACCCTTTTCTTCCAACGGACTAATGGAACGGTCTGGTTGCAGAACCGGCTGTATTCTTCAGGTGAGATGTAGCCTTTCTCTTCCCAAAAGGGATCCAGTACCCCGACCAGAGCAGTACCCTGACCCGGGAAATCATGGAGGTCGAGCAGCTGGAATCCTGCCATGTCTTTTGTCCGCAAAGCTGCTTCGATGTCTGCTTTATAACATAATGCCTGCAATTTACCTGAGGCCAGCAGGAAGCTGTCGGCGAGGTGTCCCATGTGATTTTCCTCAAGTGATTCCCTAAAAATCTCAAAGTTTCGGGCTTTTAGTACGCCATCATATTTCTCTATCTCCCTGAAGTTGGGATAAACGCACCACTGACCGATCTCGTGACTTACGTAGGGCATGGATACTTTTTGAATGATTTCTTCAAAGTCATAATCCGTTCGAGGTGGTTCCTTATTGATGATGCTGTTCAGCTCCTGACCCCAGCCTTGTATCCGTGCCTCCGGTGCATTGAAATAATCTACACTTTCAATATATGGCCAGCCTGCGGCACCGGTATATACCCTCCTGGAATCTATCTTTTTGAAGTGATCAATGAACTCAGCCAGAAATTCCACCTGGTTTTTCCCTGCCGGTTCATTGCCATAGGCCATCATGCAGAAGGAAGGATGGTTCCCATAGGCTTCCAGGATATGATCTGCTTCCTGGTAAAGCCATGGATCTATCGGCTTAGCATCACCCACAGATGATCCCTGGTTGGCCCAGCTGGAACACTCCACCTGCAAATAAACACCCAGATTGTCCGCAGCTATAAATGCTGCTTCGGGGGGACACCAGGAATGGAAACGCATATGGTTCAAACCGTGGGCCTTGAGTACTTTCAGGATCCTGGTCCACTCACCAACATCCGTTGAGGGATACCCTGTTTTTGGGAAGATGGCACATTCGAGAGTGCCTCGTAAGAGGACAGGCCTCCCATTGACGGTAAATTGTGTTCCTTCGGCCTTGAATTCGCGCATCCCGAAATTGACCTGCTTCTGGTCGGTTCCCAGGGAGGTTACAAGAATCACCTCCATAGTGTATACATTCGGATTGAATTCATCCCATAATTTGACAGCATCACCCATTGGGAATTTGAATTCCAGGTTTTGATCCCCTTCAATATTTATTTCCCTTGTAATTGATGAACTCAGGATCATATTTCTTTTAATCATCAGGGGGTGCAATGTGATCGATCCTTCCTGTGTAATGCCTGTGAGGTTCTGGATCCTTGTTCTTACGATCACGGTATTGCTATCGATATCCGGAAAGACCTGAACATTTTGGATATATACCTTTGGTCTGGCATTCAATAAGATTTCACCTACGATACCGTTCCAGTTCGACTGGGTATGTTCGGAAATGCTATGGGAGTTGATCCCCGGATTGATCTCCTTTATACTGTTGTCTACCCGGATGCTTAAACGGTTGCTTCCTGCATTCAGGAATTTGGTCAAGTCATAGATATGGGCGGTTCCTAATGTATTTTTCATCCCAACCTTTTCCCCGTTAACCCACAGTTGTGTTTCCCAGTGGGGCCTTTCAAGGATAAGTTCTACATATTTCCCTTTCCAGTCGGCAGGGATATTCACTTCTTTATGGTACCAGGCTGCTCCTATGTAGTGCTTCACTGGCTGCAACCAGAAAGGGATCTTTATATTACCTTCCTCCCTGTACCTGGAATATTTTTCTTCTGTGAACCATGAGCGGTCAATAATAGATCCTGTCCATTTTGAATTCACACCAATATCGTTTCCCTTTCCATTTTCTGCCATCGATCCGGGTAAGGTAACGGTTTCAGGGAAGGTCTGATTGAACCAATTCTCATTTATCCCTTCGTCGAGTGAATCGATTTTAAAGTTCCAGGTGCCGGCAAGGTTTATCTGATTGATTGAAGGCTGTGCGCATGCGGAATACAACAGGAAACACAGAACAGGAGTAATTTGAAAAAGTTTCATATGAGTAAGATAAAAATACTGAACCTAAGATAGGGATTTCTGTTTAAAAACACTTACGACATATCCAGACTGTAGATCTTCAGCGCTTTTTCTTTTCCCCTTAGATTAAAATCCCCAACAAATTCCTTCCTGAATTCATTCAAACGGATCAGTTTCTCTTCCACGTGTTCGGAAATCAGAAGGTCTTTGTTTAGTACCTTGCACTGTTCCTGGATCCTTGCTGCTGTGTTCAATACATCTCCGTGATAGGCGATTTCCCTTTTGATGTCCCCGATCTCAGCAACGGTAACTACGCCCATATCCATTCCCCCTTTGAATTCAGGAACGGTATTGTATCTCTTCATGTAGTATTCCCTTCGGTTCTCAAGTCGTGTCTTGTAGGCAAAAAACATGCCTATCGATCTAAGGGTTTGATTTTTATCCTTGATCTTCCAGCTTAAAACCACTTCATCACCCACGTACTGATATATGTCGGCATTGTATCGGATTACGATGTCTGTCAGATCATGGTAACAAGTCCTCAATAGTTTGCTGTATGTATTATGTCCAAGATTTTCCGCGATCGAGGTCGATCCTTTAAGGTCAAGAAACAGAAAGATCCTGTTTTCGTCCTTTGGCCGATGGTATTTTCCCGATACCAGGTTTTTCAAATTTCCGGGCCCAAGTTTCCGGTTGATCTGAACGATGAAATTCATTAACAAAACAGTAAATAAGAAGTATCCAACCCATGAAATTAAAAAATTTGGGGTCATGACGAAATGTACGTTTTCCGGTTCTTTTAGTGGCCCGAGATGGAAAATATAGAAAGTGCCGAATACGAGGAATACGACTACCAGGGCCATGACCAGATACAATACGGTTTTGAACAGTATGATCACACCGAATGATTTCCTCCGGATGGCCGTTTTGTCTGTAATTATGTCAATAAGCGAAAATGAAAAACCAAAGAGAACTGCGCCCATAAGTAATTCCAGATGAACATACCAGGAGCTAAGATATTCCTTCATAATGCCATCCTCCATAAAATCCAGCATCCCCCAGGCGGATATTAAATACATGTAATAAATAATCATCCAGGCTATAATCGGGAATAGCCATTGGTTGTATATTGATCTGTATCTTGATCTCATAATATTTGTTTTTTTATCAGATTCCTGAATTGGCCTTAATTTAATAAGATATCATGTTATTTAAAATTCATCAATAGACTTATCCAAATTCAACATGGTCTTATCAGGCTAGGATAGTGATGCTAATTTATTATCTGAAATCCGATCAATGATGAATAAATTTTGTGTTAAAGATGTTTCAGCCTGAACTAAGTTTTAAGGATTCAGGTCAGGATACTGCCACGGCTCCCGGTAGGTCCTTTTCATCAGCGAGGAGGCCTCCGGATCCTCCAGGATCTTTTCAGTTTCCCCATCCCATCGGATCTGCCGGCCGGTCTTGTATGCGATCATGGCAAGCAGGCTCATAGTAGTTGCACGGTGAGATGATTCAATTCCGGCTACTGGCTGTTTTTTCCCTTCGATGGCATCCAGAAAATCCTTCCATAGTTCTTTGATGTTTTGCCCGTCCGGATCATGCATGCCATGTTCAATATGAATAGGCGATTCATTCCTGTCATTAGGATAAAAAATAGTCCCATCATAGAATCCCATAAATAGTACACCTTTGGTACCATAAAAATAGGTGCCTACCGGGGACTTTTCAGATCCTGAACCTCCCAGCCTCCTGTGTTCCCATTCTACAATAAAACTATCAAAATCAAAGGTTGCGCTTTGGTAATCCGGTGCATCATAGCCACAACCTGGATTTACCATGCCCCCGGTTGAATAGATCTTTTTAGGATATTGTTCTTCTGACCACCAAAGTATCTGGTCCATCCAATGCACTCCCCAATCCCCAATAGTACCATTTGTCATATTCAGATATTTCCTGAATCCACGGGGATGAACCGATGGTTCGTAAGGCTGATAGGCGGCCGGCCCTAGGTAAAGGTCCCAGTCCAGGTATTCGGGTGGGTTATCCAAAGGTTTAACCATGGTAGTAGTTGTTCGGCTGTATACACAGGCCCTGATCATTTTAACATCACCAACATCTCCCTTTCTCAGCATTTCCTGTCCCTGGATAATATGTGGAGAAGTGCGCCGGTGCAAACCCACCTGGATCACCTTACCGTATTTCTTCTGTGCAGAAACGATGGCTTTGCCTTCATTGATGGTATGCGCTATGGGTTTTTCCACATACACATGACAGCCTGATCGCATTGCATCAATTGTCTGAAGAGCATGCCAATGCTCAGGTGTGGCAATGATGGCAATATCTGCTTTAAGATCATTAAGAAGCTCCCTGTAATCTGTATATTTCTTCGGACGATTACCCATTAATGTCTCAACCCTTTTGGCCGTTTCTTCGACCAGGTTCTTATCTACATCAGAAACGCCCACTATTTCGCAGGCACCTGAAATCATAGCTTCCCCAAGAATATTATTCCCCCACCAACCTGCTCCGATCAATACTGTTTTGTACTTCCTGTTTTGTGAAGGAATTAAAAAATTACCAGCTGGCTGAGAAAATGCCAGACCGGCAATTGAGGATTTTCTAATGAACTCGCGCCTTATCATGATATTGTTCTTGAATTATGATTCAAAAGAAATTAACAAACAATGCCTAAATTATGAAACATTTGGAATGAAAAGGGATATTATAGAGATTAGTTTGAGATTTATACCAAAGCGAAAAATCCACCTGCCTTAGGGTTCTTCAGAAACCTGCACGATCAATTTCCCGGAATGAGAACCATCAAACAACCTGTTCATGGTTACCGGTGCATTTCTCAGACCATCTGTTATGTCCACTTTATAATTGACCTTCCCCTCGGCAAACCACCCAGCAAGTTTTGTGATCGCTTCCTCAGCCCTGTCAAAATAATCCAATACGATAAAACCTTCAACCCTGGCACGTTTGGTCAGGATATTGCCATAATTATAAGGACCGGGGACCGGATTCTCGGCATTATATTGAGATATTAATCCACAGGTAACAATTCTGGCACGAATGTTTATCAATGCCAGAACTGTATCAAGGATTTTTCCTCCAACATTGTCGAAATACACATCGATGCCATCCGGGCAGTATTCCTTAAGTCTTCTAAATACTGATTCTTTTTTGTAATTTATGGCGGCGTCAAAACCAAGTTCATCGGTTAGCCACTGACATTTTTCTTCAGTACCGGCAATACCCACAACCCGGCAATTCATGATCTTCCCAATCTGGCCAACCAAAGAACCAACAGCACCAGCGGCAGCAGAAACAACCAATGTCTCACCAGCTTTCGGCTTACCGATTTCCAGAAGTCCAAAATATGCCGATAACCCAATATGGCCAAATAATCCAAAATGAGCTGTTAATGGAACTGGTAATTCCTTGGGCAGGACGGTCAAACCTGTTCCATCGGAAATGAAATATTCCTGCCACCCAAGCATTCCCTGGACAATGTCATTCGGGGTGAAATCCGGATTTTGCGATTCTTCTACAACCCCTATGGCAATACCCCTCATAACTTCTCCTATTTGTACTACAGGAAGGTAAGAATCGGCTTTGATCCATCCACGGTTTGTAGGATCGATCGATAGATATATTACCCTTACCAGCACCTGGCCCTGTGAGATTTCATTGAGTTCAACTTCTTTCCATTCAAAATCAGATTCTTTCGTCAAGCCAACCGGGCGGGAGGCCAGACACCATTGACGGTTAGTTCTTTCAGTCATTATACAGGATATTAAGAGATTAAACTTTAATTATGCAAATTTACAAAATATAGCACTCAATGACCCGCAAATTCACTACCATCACTATGGACGGTTGCGATATCACTCACCAGGGATTCATATAGATCTTCAGTTTCATTCGCCCGCTTACGAATATAATGCCTCAATGCCTTAAGTTGCACGTCTGATATTTCTGGACTTATTTTTGAACTCGCTTGGGGTTATACCTGTAAATTTCCTGAAAGCCGTATTGAAAGAAGATTTAGAGTTAAATCCTGCATCATACATCATCTCTAAAATGGTCATTTTTTGATCCGGTGGATTTTCTATGAGTGTGGCTGCATACTGGATCCTGTATTTATTTACATAATCAAAAAATCTCAGTCCAATACTATTATTAATTACTTGTGACAGATCCCTGACACTGATATCAAGTTTTTGAGAAAGGTCTTTTATGGACAGATCAGGATCCAGGTATGGCTTGTCAGATTCCATGAAAAGGGTCAATTGACCTTTGATCCTGGTTATATCTGCTTCAGTTAAGAAAGAAGTAGAATACTTGGGAACGATTTGTAATTCCTCGGTGCCTATCCCTGAGAATATCTCAGGTTGTTTTAATGATTTGAATAAGGTAACCGTAATGAAAATGAATAATAGAAAAATGTAGAGGTACATCATTCCAGTCGGCATCTTCTCTTCCCATCTGAAATACTGATTTAATACCACTGTGATCAGGCTGAAAAATATTACGAACGACCCGATAAGCATATACTTTAACCAGGAAAGCCTTATTTTTTCCGCATTTGAAATCATATTGGATAAAATATCCTGATACATAAGAATGGTTCGGAATGCTACGATAATGTAGGTTAAAACATACCCGAGGATCAAAGCACTGCTTCCCCAGATCAGTATGCTTTGATCAGTCAAAACGTGTTGAAGATATGTTCTTTTATAGTCAATGGATTGAATATGAAAAGTAAAGATCGATAACATCACAAAAAAAGTAAATGGAATTGCATGTATAAGGTGTTTTTTTCTTAACCTGAAATCTTTATAAATCACGGATTGGGTATATAGGAGCAAACAGGGCCCCAGCAACCATAAAAGGTTGTTAAATATATAGGCCATAAAAGGATAATCCACATATATATAATATGCAGCATAAAGATCAAACACCCATAAGCCGTAAAATAGAAAAAGAAATCCGAGTAGTTTATTGCTGAGGTCCTTTCCTTTTTTGTGTGTAAACAAAAACAGACTTACAAAGAGAAATAAAAATATTACAATGAAAACCGGTGTTTGTATGAAACCTGGAGCGTTATCCATTTTGTCTATAAAAGAGATTTGTCATTATTTGTTTTAATATGGATTACCAACATAAAAATCCTTAAGACTTTTAAATGAATATTATACTAGCATTAAATGCAAAATTAAAATCATATTTTTTTTCTGATATAGGCCACAGTTAGATAAATCATTATTGAGATGACATAGAGATATGAAATATAAATTAGAAAATCACCAGCATAAGAATAAAAGGTGGTTGTTCTAAAAACAGGTATTTCTGCAACCAGGATATGCTGGTCATCTTCAAAGAAGTCATCTTTCGCTATGATATTACCATACGCATCTGCAGCTACGGATAACCCGTAACTTACTGTTTTCAACATTGAAACGCCATTTTCTATGGAGCGTACTATACCTATTTTCGAATGGTAAGGCGATATGGAATACCAGTCTCCAGTTGCCACCATGATCACGTCTGTGTTATTTTTCCCAACCTGACGCATCATAACAGGGAAATCGGCATCATAACATATGACTGGCGAGTAATTTCCAAAAGGTGTTTGGATTACATCTATTTTACCATCACCCGGTATGGAAGGATCTGCATTCTCAACGGGAACGTTTTTATAATATATATTTAGGATCTTTCCACTGGGATCTATCGTTAATATTTTATTTCCAATGAAAGGGTCATTGTTCTTCATTTTTTCGGGATAGATCGTACCCATTGAAAAGAAAAAGTAAATGTCATTATTCCTGGCAAATTCCTTTGCTCTTTCAATGAGAGCGACTTCCCGGTCTTCAAAACTGATCATTTCACCTTCAGATAACAAGATTACTTGCGCTCCATCCGTAACGGCTTTTTGGCAGCTTGCAAATATTTCATCGTAATATTCCTCTAATGCAGAATACACAGGATCAAATGATAGATTTTTATGGTCCCTAATAAATTCCTGAAAGGATTCTTGAAATTCGATCAATTGAGGGGAAGTCTGATCGATCTCCTTTGGCAGATGCAGCATCTTCCCTGTAACTGCATGATGCACAGCTATCGACCATTTCTTATTTTCAGAAGTGACGGCCGCCATTTTAATAGTTTCCGCACTTTTTAAGAATTTTTTTCCAATTTGCAGTCTGGCGATTCCAAAAATCACAACCATTAAAAATAAAATGCAATACCCAATCGAATATGTCCTTACTGTATTAATTTCATTGTAGTTTTCCAGCACATGGTTAAATACAGAGGCAAATAGAAAAATCATAAAAGCTATACCCCAGATGCCTGTTACAGAGGTCAATTGCATTAAGGCCCTAAGGTCTACAAGGTTGTAAGCTATATTCCCAAAGGTGCCATTGGGACCATTAGCTATAAATGATTCTACAATAAGGGAAACGGCAGGAAATATGAATATGGCGGGCAAACTCGGGACTCTTTGATACAATAATTTATCAAGTATTAATGGAATTAACCTGACGATGCCCAGAAAAACAATGATGGGTAACATAATTGGGGTGGGAAAAGGCATTACTCCCTGATTGGCTATAAAGGATGCCGATATATATATAAAGAAAGTAAAAAGGATAGCCTTCCAAAACTTTGTATTCCTGAAGTAACGTAAGGTTACTGTAGAAAGGAAGAAAGATATAAATGGGATATTCCATTTCGGTGAGATCATCAATATGCCTGTAAACATGATGAGAAGTAAAAAAAAGTTGATCTTGATGTCGGAGGATGTTAAACGTGATATTATGTTCTTCATGATGTTTATAATTTTTTATTTTCTTGATGAAACTAAATTCGCAGTTTTAAATTGTACAGGCGACCGACTACACGAAGTCGAACTCATTTTATTTTTTAATGGATGAACGCATCTGTATTTTGGGTAATGCATAGAAAGGATGAAAATTGCAAATTATTGTATTCAGCTGTGCACAATGTCAGAAATATGAACATCAGTGTTGGTATTTCCGACAGCATTTTTATTGAAATTTTTGTAACTTGCTGAAAATCAATTATATATTTTTTGGCATCTCGCTTGTAAATTAGTAATTGCCGAGATAATTGATCTTGTATTATATATTGAAACAATAAATAGCAAATCCTCCTGAGGAGCCTATTATGATATTTTCGATATACTCATTGCTTTATTGATAAAGTCTTAATTCTAAACAGATGTTCTGGTATAACGTAAGAATTGCTCTCCGAAATATCCTGAAAAACAGGGGATTCAGCTTCATAAATATTATAGGACTATCCATAGGAATGGCTTGTTCATTATTGATCCTGGTGATGACCTATTTTATGCTCTCTACGGACAAGTTTCATGAAAATTATAAAAATTTATTTATTCTCCAGCAAAGGCTGGTTTTAACTTCTGGAGATTATACTACCGATCGGACAGGAGGATCAATGGGACCGGCAATATCAGAATCCTATCCGCAGGTCAGACAATATACAAGGTACGGGAGATTGGGGGAAATGTTACTATCTTATAAGCAGGAAGCTGAAGGGAGTAGCTATGATCCAAGATCATTTATTGAGGAAGAAGGTATAGCTGCAGATACTAACTTTTTTAAGGTGTTTTCATTTGAATTCCTGCAGGGCGATCCGGCAAATGCACTTGAAAATGAAAATAGTATTATTCTATCGGAAGAATTGGCGGAAAAGGTATTCCCCGATATGGAAGCATTGGGGGAAACAGTATATCTAAATCAGGATATCGGATTAATAGTCACCGCTATTCTCAAAAACGTACCTGACAATTCAAGTATAAAATTCTCATATATCGCGCCCTTTAAAATCCTGGAATCAATTGGATTTAGAACTGAAGGATATGGTTATACGAATTTTTTCACTTATTTTGTTTTAAATGATCCTTCCTCTGCTGATATTATTAATTCTTCTGTCAATGAATTTATAGACTCAAAAGAAGAAGATACAAATCTTGAAGCTGACCGTTTTCTAACGCATATCAAACAAGCCTACCTGTATGGGGAGCAAAAGAATTTCATAGGGATTCTGATTTTTGGAATTATTGGATTTGGTATCCTGGTCATAGCCTGTCTGAATTATATCAATCTGTCTACTGCCAAATCAATTGAAAGGGCTAGAGAAGTAGGCATACGTAAAACCGGAGGTGCGGGAAGATGGCAGCTAACAGGTCAGTTTCTGGGTGAAAGCCTGATCTTATCCATTATTTCTGTCAATTTTGCGATTCTATTTGTTGAATTTGCATTACCCAAGGTAAGTGAAATGTTCGATGCCGATCTAAGTATAAAATATTCAGATCCGGCATTCTGGATTATTATAACCAGTATAACACTTGTGGTTGGTATTTTAGCTGGATCCTATCCTGCGCTATTATTGTCATCCCTGAGGCCATCTTTGATTTTGAAGGATTATCATGCAACAGGATCAAAAGGATCCAGGTTGCGCAAAGTATTAGTAGTCTCTCAATTTACCCTGACTACTTTTTTCATTCTATTTACTTTTTTTCTCTATAAGCAACTTGCCTATATGGAATTAGCTGATCCAGGATTCAATAAGGAAAATGTTATTTTTATTCCTTCCAGGGGTAATCTCGAGAATAAATACAATGAAATAAAATACGAACTGTTGAATGAAACCAGTATAAATTATGTGTCATCGGCCTCTTCACTTCCAGGGTATGCGGATAGGGGTGAGGTAGAGTGGGGTAAAGAGAAAGACGTGGAAAATACAATCGCCCGTATAATTTCAACGGATTATGATTTTCTGGAAACGTTTGAAATGAAAATGGCCCACGGAAGGTTTTTCTCAAGAGACCATTCAACGGACAGTGTTGACGGAATCATAATTAATAAGGAGATTGTTAGCATGCTGGATTATGAGGGGGATCCCATAGGACAAAGGTTTCAATTGAGAGGCACGGAATATAACATCATCGGAGTTGTTGAAGATTTTGTGTTTTTCCCGATCGATATAGGAGGGAAGGCATTGGTAATGACATTTCGGGAGGCCAATGAATTCATATTCCTGAAAGTGAATGAAGGTTTTAATGAAACAAATCTGAACCGTATCCAGAAAATTCTAAAAAAGCATAACCCTGATTATCCTTTTGAGTATTACATGATGTCCGAATATAAGAATCCGATGTTTAAAACCAGTGATGAAATGGTTACCACCCTTGCTTATTTTTGTGGTTTTGGGATATTTATATCCTGTATGGGCCTGTTTGGCCTTGCTTTATATACCGTTGAAAGACGGACAAAAGAAATAGGTATTCGCAAAGTATTTGGAGCTTCCGTGATCAGAATCATCACCTTGCTTTCCAGCGAGTTTATCAAGTTGATTATAATTGCTAATGTTATAGCCATCCCACTGGCTTACCTGGTATTGAGAATGATTCTTAAGGTCTTTTTTATGAAGATTGAACTTGATCCAGGTGTATTTATTTTAATTGCAATATTTATGGTAATTGTTGCTTTCTTAACTGTATTGTGGCAATCATTGAATACTGCCCGGAAAAGCCCGGTAATTAGTCTAAGGTATGAATAAGTAATATGTCTAAAGACTTTACAGGAAGGTATTAGGAATTATTTTATGGTGATTATCCATCAAGAATAAATTAGATCGGAAGATGTTAGGACATTATATAACGATATTCTTCAGAAATCTAAGACGGCAGAAACTATACGCTGCATTTAATATTTTTGGTCTTTCCGTTGGGTTAACCACCTTTATCCTTATAGCCTCACTGGTCCAGTATGAATATAGTTTTGATAATTTCCATGAAAAACTGGATAGGATCTACAGAGTGGAGGAGATTGCACATATGTCTGACGGTGACCAGTTCTGGAGCCAGACCTGCTTCCCCATTGCTGAAAACTTTACGGATGAATTTCCTGAAGTTGAAGATGCTGTGGTGACCCGGCCTGTCTGGGGAGATTATCTTTCTTCATCAGAGAAGCTTACGTTTTTTGAACCTGATGGATTATATGCCTCCAATTCCATTTTTAATATTTTCTCCTTCGATTTTCTGGAAGGTAGCAAAGCATCAGCCCTTGTGGAACCAGCTTCCATAATCCTTACGGATGAACTTGCCGGAAAATATTTCCCTGATGGCAAGGCGATTGGGCAAACGATCACCATTCGTAAAAAGTTTCCTTTTAAGGTGACAGGTATTATTAAGAAACTACCGGATCATTCAACGCTCCAGCCCAGTTATATTTGTAATATTAGAGATCTGGAGTCCATTGATCATATTGTTCTCCAGGATAATTGGAACAATTACAGTTATCACACATATGTATTACTGCAGGATGAAAACCAGGCCGAAATCCTGGGATCAAAGATTTCGGATTATATGCTGGATAAGGATCAGAACACGAAAGGCAGGATGATGCTTCGACCCTTTTCTATCATTCACTTGCGGCCCTCCAATATTGGGGGTATGTATTTGTTGGTGGCCTTATATTCTATGGTAGCCGGATTGGCATTATTAATCGCAGCCATCAATTTTATAAACCTGATCACGGCCTATGCAGAAACCAGGGGTAAGGAAATTGGGATTAAAAAAGTCTTTGGAGGGAGCAGGGCGGCTCTTTTTTTCCAATTCATTACGGAATCGGTATCAATCGCCCTTATCTCCGTTTTTTTTGCATTCCTACTGTCTGAGGTTTCCCTGCCCATATTTAACCGGATCGTAGACAGGCACCTGGATATCCGGTACATCCAGAACATTGATTTCATATTGTTTATAGTTGGTGTGGCTTTAGTCATCGGCTTTCTGGCTGGAATTTACCCGGCACTGTATATGTCGTCTTTTAAACCCATTCGATTCCTCAGGATCTCCAAATCCGGAACGGGGGGGAGATCATATTTAAGAAAGTCTCTCGTCGTAGTCCAATTCGTGGTGGCTACCTTTTTGATCCTGACGACCATAATGATATACCGTCAGTTTACGTTTCATGAAAAAAAGGAATTAGGATTTACCCGGGAAAATATTTTATTCTCATGGATAAAAACAGACCGGGAATCCAGTGGCAAAGATTATGACTTAATACGGGAGAGACTTGTTTCTGAATCTGAAATATTCCAGGCCAGCATTTCCTCGGCAATTCCTTTCAATGGGACCTCCGGGACAATCGTAAGCTGGGAAGGGGCCTATGAGGGAGAACAAATGAATGTCAGAAGAAGCTACATTCACTATGATTATATAGATGTTTTTGGTCTCCGAATCATGAGAGGAAGGAACTTTTCAAGGGAAGTGATTTCTGACCTGGAAACCGGATGCATAATCAATGAAGCGGCAGCCAGAAGTTTTGGATGGGACGATCCGGTTGGACGGAAAATTACTGATGTAGGGGGCAAAGAATACCAGGTTATAGGGGTGGTGAATGACCACCATCTGTATACTTCTATTTTGAAGATCCCACCCAGCATGATGCTGCTTCATAATGGGAATACAATGGGAAATCATGTATATTCCTTTAAGATTACTAACCAAAGTGATATTCCCCGGACGAAGGAAAAGATCGTATCCGTTTTCAGGGAGTTTCATCCCGAAGTACTGTTCGAGGTGGAGGTGCTTAAAGATAATATGGATTATGAGTCTTTGAAGGTGTATAAAGGAATGGCAAATACGATAGGATTCTTTTCTATTATCACCATTGGAATTGGGGTGGTTGGATTACTGGGATTGGTGACTTATTCGACCAAAAGGAAAACAAAAGAAATCGGTATACGCAAAATACATGGAGCGACATCAGGTCAAATATTCAAATTATTAACAAGAGAATTTATCCTGCTTCTGATAATTGCAAACATCATTGCTTTGCCTCTTGGAGCAGTAAATAAGTTCATGGATCCTGCCGAAATAAAAGTTGAGTCGAGTCCATGGGAATATCTTCTAGCTGCAGGCCTTATCCTTTTCATTGCCCTTATTACAATAAGTTATCATACTCTTATAGCTTCCACACAAAATCCCGCAAAGTCATTGAGGTATGAATAGAGATTAGAGGTTATTTCATATAATGAAAGGTATAAACCTTTTGCTTCGCCTCATGTATTCCTTGTACTTTACGCCAAAATAATTAATGCATTCCTTTTCTTCAAAAATGGCAGTGAGGTAAAGGAATAAAGTTGAAAGCAAGGCTACAATCAGTAAGCCGGTATTAGTATTTTTAAAAAATATACCCCAGGTTAAAAATATCAGAGAAGAATAAAGCGGATGACGAATATATTTAAAGATACCGGAATCTATCAGGTCCGTCGTTTTTTCAAATTGATACAATG
This sequence comes from uncultured Roseivirgaceae bacterium, assembly GCA_964389805.1. Classification (GTDB taxonomy): domain Bacteria; phylum Bacteroidota; class Bacteroidia; order Cytophagales; family Cyclobacteriaceae; genus JAGTVG01. Next base: position 39,516 of record CAYMFU010000037.1, read on the forward strand.
TTTTTTCATTTCTGATTTGATCCTGTCTTCCTTTTTTTTTCATCATAATTACACCTGCGATGACCAGGTATCCGGAAGAGATTAAAAACAACCACGAAAATATTTGATTTAAGCTAATCGGATTATAAAACCAGAATTTATAATTATGGGCAAAAAGCCAAATGATACACTCCCAACTGATGAATCGATAAAATCCATGACTTTTAATATTGAATAAAGTCCGCCATGAAATAGCAATAACCGGAAGGCTTAGGATCCCGAATATTATAAGCGCTGTACTCATATTTCTCTAGAATAGGTATTGCTTCCTATCAATATCCTTCAGCAAGATATATGCTCTATGTCAAGACTGCCTCTGTGTTTTACTAATCTAACTTCATAAGGCGAATGTTTCGCCAGCGTACTTCATAGGGTGTATCATCATTGCCAACATCATGGACCTGAAGGCCTATAATACCGCTGGAGGTCATGGCATCCTTAATATCTGCCGTCAATATATCATTGACCCAGGTTTTGATGGATTGCCCTTTACATTCAATCCGGTATTTGTTCCACTGCCCATCCTTAAAGGCTTTGCTGGCATCCGTTCCTTTTTCAATCCACCAGTCACGGATCATGGCCCTCCGGGCTTCATCATAGATACCACCTGATGTGCCAACATCCGCTCCGGCAATTTCGACCTGGTATCCGTGAACACGGTCTTTGGGGACTAACTTCGGATACATTTCCCCTTTTTCATTTCTCAGCCAGTACGTCAGTGCTTCCGGTGCTATAATACTTCGGAACTGAACGCCTGAGTTGAGTTTAGTATCAGTCAGAAATACCTCAAATTCCAGGATAAAATCTCCAAATTCCTGATCAGTACATAAAAATGTATTCGGACTCCCCTTTACTGCGTTACCGACTATTGCTCCATCCTCTACCCTGTATTTGGCAAAACCACTATGTATAGACCAGCCTTTGAGGGATTCTCCATCAAACAGGTCGGTCCAGTCGTTTTCCTGGGCTAATAAGACATTCATGGATAAGATGAAAAAGGATAAAAATATGAAATTTGTAATATGTTTTTTCATGATAATTAGAGTTTGAAATTCCATGACCAATATATAAAAAATCAACTTGAAAGTACCAATGGATTGAATTCTTCTTACAGCTCTGGCCATATTTTATCTGAATTTTAAAGCAAATGCCAGTTATTGGGTACCAAATTCGGATTAATCTCAATCCTAGGAACTTTTAGAAATTAATAATTGTTATTATAATGAGTTGTACGAATTATGTAGCGCGCTAAACGGTTTAGCAAATCCCTCACTATTACTAGTGAGGGTTTGTTTTTCAGATCAAATCAATATTCTTTATTTCGGTAGTTCTTCAAGTATCTGGCTTGGAAGAAAATTCTATTGATGCAATAAAATCCCACTATTTCTCTGACAATATTCATGTTCAATAACCTTTCATAATCAATAACAGGTTAGAATTTTTTTTCCCTCATGTATAAAACTTATTATCAACAGGAAGGAGATTTTTATTATGTAGTATGATTTCCAGATCGATAGTACCATATTTATCAGCTAATAGTTAACTTGTATTTCAATTGAACTAAACTGATTTTTTAATGTACAACCGAGAAAATTTTAAATCAAATGTTCTTAAGCGAAGGACTTTTATAAAGAGATCAGCCCGAGTTGGCGCAGCCACAATGTTTGCCGGCAGTTCGTTTGCTTTTGCTGAAGGATCCGATATCATCAAGGTGGGTTTGATTGGTGCCGGTGGAAGGGGAACCGGTGCCGGAATCATTCACTGTGCTGAATCATCAAAGGGTATAGAATTGGTAGCCATGGGCGATTTATTCCAGGATCACATCGATGAGGCTCCTGGTCGAATCAAGTCAAATCTTGAAAAGCGAAATCTACCGGTTAAAGATATCTATAAGGTTACCCCCGAAACCACGTTTGTTGGATTTGATGCCTATCAGAAGGTGATTGACAGCGATGTAGATATGGTTATCCTCACAACTCCTCCTAATTTCAGGCCAATACATCTTCGGGCCGCTGTTGAAGCTGGGAAACACGTGTTTATGGAGAAGCCAGTAGCCGTTGATCCCACCGGTGTGCGGTCTGTTATGAAAAGTTCGGAATTAGCGAAGCAGAAAGGCCTTACACTTATTTCCGGTACCCAGATGAGAAGATTGAGATCTAATAGAGAAACGATTCAGAGAATTCACGATGGCGCCATTGGTGATATTGTTGGAGGGCAAGTTTATCGTTCAGGAGGCGCCATGCGCAATTGGAGAACAGGAGAAAAAGTGAAAATAAATGAGTGGTCTGAGATGGAGTACCAGATCCGGAGATGGTTATTCTGGACCTGGCTCTCCGGTGATTTCATTGTTGAAATGCATGTCCACAACCTGGATGTCATGAATTGGATTATGGATGCCCATCCAGTAATGTGCGTTGGCTTAGGGGGAAGACAAGCCAGGACCGGCATGGAATACGGAAATATTTTTGATCATATCTCTGTAGAGTACACCTACCCAAATGATGTTCGTATTGAATATATGGGTACACAGATCGATAATTATGCTTATCGTGGCGATCAACGTGTATCAGGAACAAAGGGATCTGCCATATTGGATTTCAAAAAAGGTGTGATAAAGGGCTCAAATCCATATGCATTTGAGGGTGAATCCCCTAATCCTTCTGTGCTGCAATATAAGGAAATGATCGAGAGTATCCGCAATGGGGCAGCTTTGAATGAAGGAAGGCAGATTGCGGAAAGTACAATGACTGCTATTATGGGTCGTATGAGCGCTTATTCTGGAAAAACACTTGATTGGGAATGGACTTTAAACGAATCCAAACTGGACCTCAGTCCTGATAACATGGAATTCGGGGATATGGAAAGAAGGGCGGTTGCAATTCCGGGCCTAACAAAACTTCATTAAATAAATGGAATCCTTACATATATGAATGATATATTCTACTCAATTTTAGTTGTATAGATTCAAACTCTCTTTTCTTTATTGTTTTAATTAATATTTTATTCTTATGATTTCAATGGTTCGAACATACATAGTAACATTAGGTATATTCCTTTTACTTTCAAGATGTAATTTCAATACCCAGGCGGAAGATGATTTTGATCCATTGTTTAATGGAAAGGACCTGGATGGCTGGGTTAACGTAAACTGTGCACCGGAAACCTGGACTGTACGTGGAGGGATGATCATTTGCACCGGAGTGCCAACTGGCATTTTGCGTACGGAAAAACAGTATGAGAATTTCATCCTTGAACTGGAATGGATGCATTTACATAAGGATGGGAATGCAGGATTGTTTATTCATTCCGATGATATCACCGCACCCGGCAAACCATTCTCGAGATCAGTCGAATGCCAGATCATGGATGGAAATCATGGCGACGTATTCGCCATTCATGGTGCCAGTATGACCAGGGATAATGAGGATCCCTTTGACAGGATTGGGTGGATGCGAACTTTTCCAAGAGAAGAAAGGGCAAATCCATATGGGCAATGGAACCACTATCGTGTAGAAAGCAGGGAAGGTATATTAACCCTGGCCGTGAACGGTGAGATTGTTTCCAGGGCATTTCATGTAAATCCCAGGAAAGGTTATATATGCCTGGAATCTGAAGGAAGTGAAGTTCATTTCAAAAATATAAGGATAAAAGAACTTCCCGGATCTTCCCCTCTGCCAGAGAACACAGCATATTTAGACAGGGGATATCAGTCCCTGTATAATGGCTTGGATCTGCGTGGATGGACCGAAAAAGGAGGGGTACATTTTTGGAAGCCAGATGACTGGACATTAATATGTGCAGGCGACTCCACGAAAAATGATGGCGGTATTCTATGGACGACCAATGAATATAGGGATTTTAATTTAATTATTGACTGGAGATTTACAGGTGAACCGGTAGCCAGGTCAGTACCTGTGATCTTGCCGGATGGAAGCCAGGCAGAAGGGAATAACAACGAGAAAATTACAGTTCCTATCAGGTATGCCGGGGAAGGGAAAATCTTTATAAGGGGATCAGAACACAATGGGATTTACATGACCAGTTGGCCGGAAGGTTCAGGTGGCTTGTCAGGCTATCGTGAAACTGATGTTTTTGATCCGGATAGCAGACAGTTAGCAACACCCCTTATTCATGCAGATAAAGTTACCGGTGAATGGAATCGATTTGAGGTAATTGTTAAAAATGATCTGGTTTCCGTAATTCTTAATGATAAAGCTGTTATCAGAGAGGCACGGATACCAAATCCATCTGAAACAGGTTCAATAGGGATCCAGGTTCCGGACTTTCCTATGGAATTTGCCAACATATACATTAAGGCATTATAGTATAGCTCTTCAGTTCTTCTGTATACTGATACCATTAAGAGATCGGAATATCGTTTTATTTTAAAATTTATACGGATTTTTTTAAAGAAATATTTTCCAGATTGAACGAACAACAATTCCATGGATTTGATTTCTAATAATATTTCGTAAATTGTTATTAAGATAGGTATCGAACAGCTGATTTTTTAGATAAGCATAATTCTATCATGCAGCAGCGTAAATCAGCCGCCATTATGTTCTCCGACATCGTTGGATATACTTCCCTGATGGGATCGGATGAAAAAAAGCGTTTGAATTCATAAGGAAGAATCGACGTATTCACTGGCGACTTATCAAAAAATATAAAGGGCGACTGCTAAAGGAAATGGGTGACGGCATCCTGGCCAGTTTCCCTTCAGGCATTGACGCGATAAAATGTGGATTTGCCATACAAAATGCGGTAAAAGAATTAGATATTCCCTTAAGAATTGGGATCCATCAGGGGGATGTCATCTTTGAGAAAAATGATGTTCTGGGTGATGGAGTAAATATATCATCCAGGATTCAGGGAATTGCTGATACATATGGAATTGTAATTTCTGAAACAGTTTTCAGGGATATTAAAAACAAGGATGGGCTAAAGATTGAATCCATTGGGCGTCAAGCACTAAAGGGTGTGGATGCACCAATCGAGGCTTACAGACTGATTAGTGCTGATACTACGTTCATGGATTATTCAATAGATACTGGTGAACTTATTAAGCCTATGGGATATAGTAGAACAACGCTTATCCTCGGAATAATATTCATCGCAATACTATCTTATGCCCTGGTTCACTTCTTGCCTAGATTGATCAATCCTCAGGAGGATATGGGCAAATCGATACTGGTACTACCTTTTGATAACTACCTCGGTACCGATACGCTGGAATATTTTGTAGCGGGTATGCATTCTGCCTTAATTGGTGATATTGGAAAGATTAGTTCTTTGCAGGTGAAATCCAAGACTACGGCAAATGCATTCAAAGATGCTGAAAAATTCATTCCAGAAATTGCTGAAGAGCTTGGGGTAAACATAGTTGTGGAAGCCTCTGTTTATGTTTGGGAGATAGTGTGTGTTTTCAGGTTAAACTGGTTAGTGCTTATCCTGAAGAACAAACACTATGGGTAAAGGATTATTATGAAGATAAGAGCGAGATCCTTAATTTATATAACCTGGTAACCAGGGAAATCTCCAAAGAGATCAATGTAATTCTTACACCACAGGAGGGAAAAATGTTTGCTGAATCAAGGGTAGTGGACAATGAGGCTTATGATGCTTATCTGAAGGGGATGTATTACTGGGAACAGCTTACTCCCGAGGGGCTTGAAAAGTCATTGGAATATTTTAACCTGGCCATGGAGATTGATCCGTCCTGGGCTTATCCATATGCGGCCATTGCTGCCTGGTGGGTAGGTGCGAAACAATTCAGCATAGTCCCGCCTTCTGTTGCCAATCCCCCACTATATGAAAACATCAACAAGGCGATTGAAATTGATCCCAATGCCGATTTTGTACAGTATGTTAATGCGCTAATTACAGTTTGGACAGAGGAGAATATAATGAAGTAATCTCCTTAACA
>CAYMFU010000038.1:0-14676 GCA_964389805.1 uncultured Roseivirgaceae bacterium
TGGCAATTCTGGGATCAGCAGGCCTCGCCATTGGCCTGGCATTACAAGGCAGCCTGGCCAATTTCGCTGGAGGAGTGATCTTATTGTCGGTAAAACCTTTTGAGAAAGGGCATTTCATAAAAGCAGCTGGCGAGATGGGTACTGTTGATCAGATCAGGATATTTAATACCGTACTTAAAACACCCGACAATCAGGTGGTATATATCCCAAATGGTCAATTGGCCTCTTCAACCATTATGAACTTTTCCAGGGAGAATACGAGACGCCTGGTTATTGATGCCTCCATAGGTTATGAAGATGATATTTCTAAAGCAAAGAAAGTGATCTCGGATATAATAGCAGCTAACAACCTGATCTTAAACGATCCTGCACCGCAAGTAGTTGTTTTATCCATGGCGGATAGTGCCGTGATCATTTCCTTAAGGATATGGGTCAATAATCCTGACTACTGGGCTGTATATTTTGATCTTCAGGAAAAAATCAAAGTTTCTTTTGACAAAGAAGGAATAAACATTCCATTCCCTCAAACAACACTAAGCTTTAACAAAGAAGCCGAAGCCTTATTGAGAAAATAAAAACAATCCCAGGGGATGATCATTGAAACAAGGGCATTTGCACGGGCAGGTTTGCTGGGGAATCCTTCAGACGGATACTTTGGCAAAACTATTTCTATCATAGTCAGGAACTTCGGCGCTCATATATCCCTGTACGAGACTCCAGAGTTGCATATCGAACCGATGGACCAGGACCTGAATATTTACAAAAACATCCATGACCTTGTTGAATCTGTAAACTTAACGGGTTATTATGGGGCATCCAGACTGGTAAAAGCATCTATTAAAAAATTCGCAGAATATTGTGTTCAGAATAATATCAAATTAAACGGAAAAAATTTCACAATAAGATATCATTCTTCTATACCACGGCAAGTAGGATTAGCAGGATCATCAGCTATCGTCACTGCTACCTACCGTGCTTTAATGAAATTCTACAAGGTATCTATTCCTGAAGAATTATTACCAAGTATCATATTGGCCACCGAGGTGGAAGAACTGGGCATCAACGCTGGACTGCAGGATAGGGTAATCCAGGTATATGAAGGATGTGTGTTCATGGATTTTGAAAGGAAACACCTTGAGAAAAAGGGATATGGCAAATATGAAAAACTTGATCCCAGGTTATTACCAAGGCTGTATATAGCCTATAAGACGAATCTTGGAAAAGTTTCAGGAGCAGTGTTTAATGATTTGAAGGCCAGGTATGAGAAGGGAGATGAGAGGGCATTATCCTCACTAAACAGGATTGCCGCATTGGCAGAAGAGGGCAAAGAGGTGATCGAGAATCGCGATTATATACGACTATCCCAATTGATGAATGAAAATTTCGAGGAACGACAGAAGGTGATGAATATCAGTGACAGTAATATGGAATTGGTTCATACCGCCCGGGAATGTGGTGCATCAGCCAAATTTACCGGATCCGGTGGATCAATTATTGGCATATATAAGGATGACGATATGCTGAAAAAACTCATTATACAATTGAAAGCAATAAATGCAAGAGTAATTAAACCACATATTTTTTAAGATGATAAAGAAAGCAGTAATACCCGCAGCCGGATTGGGAACAAGATTCCTTCCAGCCACAAAGGCTCAGCCAAAGGAAATGCTTCCTATTATTGATACACCTACGATCCAATTCGTTGTACAGGAGGCTGTTGATTCAGGCATTGAGGATATTCTTATCATATCGGGAAAAGGAAAACGGGCTATTGAAGACCATTTTGACAGAAATCCGGAACTGGAGGCAAGGCTTGAAGAAGATGATAAAAACGGATTGTTCAATGAAATTAGACATCTTGCCGAGATGGCCAACATTCACTATATCCGGCAAAAGGAAATCAATGGATTGGGAGATGCAATATATTACGCAAGGTTTCATACTGGGAATGAGCCATTTGCAGTCTTACTGGGTGATACGATAATAGATTCGGTCATGCCTGTGACCCAACAACTTATTGATGCATATGCCCAGTACCGGAGCCCAATTGTAGCTGTTGAAAGAGTACCAAAAGATAAAGTATCGAGGTATGGAATTGTTGGCGGTAAAAAAATTAGCGATACGATCCTGGATATTAGTGAATTTGTTGAAAAACCTGGTATTGAAGAAGCCCCTTCCGACCTGGCAATAGCTGGCAGATATATTCTTACCCCAGATATCTACAAGGCTCTTGAAAATACACCCAGGGGCAAGAACAACGAGATCCAATTGACGGATGCCCTGATGTACCAGACAAAACGCGAAGCTGTTATGGCTTCGATCATTGAAGGGGTGCGTTATGATATTGGGAACAAGTTGGACTATCTGAAAACAATTGTAGAATATGGTCTGAAAAGGAAAGAGTTCCGCGAACATTTTGCCGATTTCCTGAAATCGAAGATCAAGGAGCTGCATAAATAAAGATTATCAATATCTATGGTATTACAAATAATCAATAGATAGTAATAATTCCCTTGTAATTATCGGGCTTGGTTTATATCCAATCCTGATGGATTGTACAGATATTTTGGTATTCCCGGGAACACTTATTGGAGCCGAATACAACAACCACTGGCCTGTATCATTCAGCATATATCCAATAGATGCCCCCTCTGTATCACACGTTATTCTTACTTTGAGTTTATCAGGCTCATCCAGATTTTCGAGAATAATATCTGGCTCCGCGGTTATTGGTTGTATGCCATCAGGAGGCCATAATTCCTTTATCAACTCTGTCTCTGATATGAGCCCCCAATCCTGTGTTTCTTCTTTCCACTTGAGATGCTCATCACTTAATCGTTTCAGAATATCATTGTATCTCGGATCACTGGCCAGGTTATTCACTTCATGGGGGTCCTCCCAGGTATCATATAATTCCTCGATAGGTTTGGTTTTCTGAAACCACAAGGCCTGGACCTGATCAAGTATACCTTCCTTTTCATATCTGAACAATTCCTGCATTAGGGCCATCTGGTCCCTGTATGGCAGAAACTGAACATAGGGCCGTTCTGGCATGTAATTCCTAATGTATTTATACCGTTTGTCCCTTACTGCACGCCGGTTATCCATAGCCGGATCCATCCTGTCTTTGGCTGCATAAATATACTCTCGAGGTTGAGCTTTCTGGGTGCCGGCAAAAGCTTGTCCCTGGAGATAACCGGGTACGTTAATCCCTGCCAGGGATAGCACTGTTGGGGCAAAATCAACGAAACTAACCAGTTCATCACTAACTTCCCCGGCTTGCCTATCATCCGGGTATTTAATAATAAGAGGTACCTTGATCCCTGAATCGTAGATCCACCGTTTTGCCCTGGGAAGTCCATCCCCGTGATCGCTGAAAAAGAAAATAATGGTACTGTCCTCCAGTCCGTCCGCTTTCAATTGTTCGAGTATATCATTGACCTGTTCATCCATCAATGCGATATTGTCGTAATGCCTGGCAATATCCCCTCGTATTACCGGATTATCCGGATAATATGGAGGGACAACTACATTATCAGGATCTGTGATCAGGGTATCACCAGCCCTTATCCACACCTGGGATTCATGGGTTACCGTAAAATTGAAAACTGAGAAAAAGGGTTGTCCTGGTCTTCGATTCTTCCAGTGTGCCTTTCGGCTGCTCTCATCCCAGGCGGTTATGGGTCGTTTGAATTGATAATCTTCTTTGGAATTATTCGAACAATAATACCCTTGCGCCCTTAGATATTCTGTAAAACACTTAACTTCAGGAGGAGGTACCGCTTCATACGTTGGTATGGCCAGCAATTCCGGATCTGTGATCTTATCAATAGCAGAAGTACGGACCATGGTCCTCATATGCATAGAACCTATGGTTGTTGGATACATTCCCGTGATCAACGCTGACCTGCTAGGGGCACATACCCCTGATATGGAATAAGCATTAGTATATCTTACGCCCTGGTAAGCTAATCTATCGATAGTAGGCGTCCTTGCCAGAGGATCATCATAACAGCCTAAATGAGGGCTCATATCTTCACAGGTGATCCATAAGATATTTGGTTGGAAATCAAAACCGGGCAATTCAGCCTGCCTGACTCCCTGATTACATGAAGCCAATAAGACAATTAAAAGAATGGCATTAAAAATACTTCTAATATTCATTTGAAATTATTTAAAACGGGCAATCTGATGGAAGGGGTTCTTTGGTTTCAAGGTATTTGGCAAAATCCCTGTCAAGTTCAAATGGCTTAAAACCTTTTGTGACGGATCCTTTCATCACGTTACCACCATATCCTTTGTTATTCATGTGGGCCCGGACGATCACTTCCTGATCAGCGGGGATGCGGACTGCCCCTCCCGACCGGGTGAAAGGCTGTTCATTAACATGACTATGTCCCAATATGCGGCGATAGATCAAATCTCCCTCGGGGCTGATTACCTCCCACCAGTTGGCATATTGTTCACAGCCGGTATCGGGGCTTTTTACGGTAACAGAGAAAGTATAATCATCTCTACTGCCTGTAACTTTTACCTCGAGGACCTCAGCTGAATCACTTAAACCAGCATGAGATGCTATAAATACTTCAACAAATAACAATATTATGTATCCGATATGCATCAGTAAAATGGTTTTTGTCAATTTAAATTAAAAATCGATGAATTTAAAATCTCTACTTCCAAATCTTCTTTTAAGGCTCTACATACAATTTGTCCTCAGATAATTTTTAATGTCCGTTGCATGTTGGTAATTTAAGGTTGTCCAATTATCTAATTTCAAGATCATGACTAAAAATACATTTATTCTGGTATTATTTCTAGGTATTGGCCTATCCGCATATAGCCAGCCTAAAGAGTTCTACACTACTGTTGACCTGATTATCTGGGTCGTTAATGATGCCCATGCCGTAGCTGAGGGTTGGAAAAATATTGGTTTTAAATCCATTAAGGACCAGGGTCGGATCAATCTCAATAAATTGACCTATAAAAGTGAGGTAACAGAAACAGAAATTCACATGTATACAGGTTATTTGGGAGGAGCCAGAATACTATGGATCCAACCCATACGGGGAAATAGTGCATTTTCAGAGTTTTTAAAGAAAAATGGGAATGGTGTATTCGCATTGTTACATGATGTGCCGCTGCAGGTGGAACTGGCCGAGGAAGTTCAGAGGTTGAACAACCTGGGAGTAAAAGTTCTTCAGAATGGACAGGTTATGGTAGAAAATCAACCACTCAGGATGACATACATGCAGACCAGCAAGAAAGGAAAATATGTTATCGGGTTCCTGAATGGGACAACCCCGGTTTTTGACAACTACAAAATAAACAATGATCTGGATATGAAATTCAATCAATTTGCTTTTGCCATTAAGGAATCGAGTACCAATAAAGTATCGGCCTATTGGGAAGGCCTGGGTTTCCCGGCTATGCAGATCACTCATGGAGAGACCTGGGGAAAACAGTATTACGGTGAACCTGCAGATTTCGACATGAAGTTGGGGTGGTATAGATATGGTGATATCACATATGAATGGTGCATCCCGCTAAAAGCGCCAACGGTCTATGAAGATCATATAAAGAAATATGGAGAAGGATTCCAACACCTGGGATTCAGTGTCCCGGATATAGATAAGGCGATACAATATTTTGAAAACCACGGATTCAGGATCTCAATGTCGGGGGGCTGGGGTGAAAAAGGAAAGGCCGGCTCAGGACGTTTTGCATATGTGAATACAGAAGAAATTGGGGGCGAAACGATTGAATTATTATGGAGTTATAGTGAATAATAAAGAATGATGAAAAAAATACTTATGTATAGCCTGCTATTCTTAGTTTTGGTGAACTGCAATCAGAAATCCTCAATGGAAAGCAATCCTGTAGAACAAGTTATGGAAGTTTTTGAAGCTGAATTAGAATTGGAAATCCCTGCAAGCCTGGGTGAAGGAGCGATCTGGAACCATCAAACAAATACACTTTGGTGGGTTGATATTGAAGGTCGTAAATTAAACATCTATGATCCGGAAACGAAAAATAACCGGGAAATTGATGTTAAAGAACGTATAGGAACGGTTGTTCCTTCTAAAAATGGAGGCGCTATCGTGGCACTCGAAAATGGGATATTCCATCTTGATCTGGAAACCGAAAGAATAGATTTGATTTGCAATCCATTGGAGGAATTGGATACCATTCGGTTCAATGATGGCAAATGCGACCCTGCCGGACGATTATGGGTGGGCTCCATGTCCCTGAAATTCAAAAAGGGAGCTGCCTCACTGTATTCGATAGAAACTGACGGATCATTCCGCGAGGTCTTTGGAGATGTTACCATATCTAATGGAATTATCTGGTCAAACGATCATAAAACACTCTATTATATCGATACCCCGCTAGGAAATGTTCGTGCCTGGGATTACGATCCTGAAACAGGTAATATCAGCAATGAAAGGATCGTGGTTTCTATTCCTGATGGAATGGGAGGTCCTGACGGGATGACCATTGATGAGGAAGGGAAACTGTGGATTGCCCTCTGGGGCGGGAATCTGGTAAGTCGCTGGGATCCTGACACTGGAAAATTAATTGGGAAGGTGGAAGTTCCGGCACCAAATGTTACCTCCTGCGCTTTTGGAGGCCCGGAACTAAATATCCTGTATATTACTACTGCTGGCGGAGATAATCAGAAAATGCGGGAAGAATTTCCGCTGGCAGGTTCAGTATTTAAAGTCATCCCGGGCGTAAAAGGGGTCAAGTCTGATTTTTATGGAGAATAAGAAATGGCTAACCAAATAGGGCCTGATTCCGGGATTGGAACTTAATGACCCATGGCTAGCCATTTACTTTTTTGATAATATCTAAGCCTATTTTCTGATCTCAGCTGTTCCTGTTCCAGTTCCAACTTCTATAAGGATATCTTTGGATCCAAGTTTGGCCGTTTTCTTAAGATAAGTCTCTCCATTCTGATCGATCTCTTCTTCTTTATCAAACTTAAATGGAGCTTTTATATCACCACCCCGTTTCTTGCAGATCATGATTACTTCTCCCTCTATCGCATTTCCATTGAAATCGATAACTGCATTACCGGATCCGCTATTCGCACTGATATCTTGAACAAGAGCTGCGGCGAGTACTATTTCAACATCCCCTGAACCGGTGTTAAAATTTCCAGGTTCGGATAAAGAGACGCGGCTGGCTTCAACATCACCACTGCCTGTATTTAACTTATATCCGCCTTTTGAATCACTGACCTCAACATCTCCGGATCCTGTATTGGCCTTAGCAATCAAATCGCTATCTGATATTCGATGATCTCCTGATCCGGAGTTAAGTTTTATTTCTCCCTTAACATTTTTAATATGAAAATCACCAGATCCTGAATTACACTTCATTTCTCCCTCAAAATCATCAACATGAGCATCTCCCGAACCGGAATTATAATCTATCTCACCTTTCAGGTTACTCAAGGCAAGATCACCGGATCCTGAGCTGAACTCTATCTCCAATCCATCAGGAACGGTAAGTTCCCATTTGCTGCTTCCGCGTGTATTATTGGAATGAAATTTTTCTTCCAGATCTAGCCGCGAACCACTTTGATCCATTTTTGGGGTATAATCATCGTCGTCAAAAGTATAAGTTACTTTAACCTTAACTGCATCCGTACTCCCTTTCTTTATAACACAATCTCCAGAGGCTGTGCTCAGATCAATAGAAGAAACCCCATCAAACGATTTCTCCACTGTTTTCTCCTCCTGGGAATGAGAATAGGAACAACTGACCACAAATACAATTGCAAGTGCAAAAGACAAAATAGTTTTCATATTGATATAGTTTAAATTACTTTCTTGTTAATAGACAAAATGAATTGCTAAGGGATGCATCGAAATCAGGAAATATTTCTTTTTCCCGTCAGGAAGTTGTCCAGGATTTTACCCAGTTTCGAATCCCCCGCTTCCTCCAGGCTGTAATGTACCCTTGTAAAAGGTTTTCTTATCTTAATCTCCCTGCTTAAATCAATAGGTGTGGCAATGATAACACCATCACATTCTACATTCTGAATGGTTCGCTCCAGGTCATGAAGTTGCTTTTTACCGTATCCCATGGCAGGAAGAATATTGCCTATATCCGGGTATTTCTTAAAAGTATCCTTTAAGCTCCCTACCAGGTAAGGCCTGGGATCAATAAGTTCAGATGCACCGAATTGCCGGGCAGCCACTACCCCTGCTCCAAACTTCATTTCTCCATGAGTTAGGGTAGGTCCGTCTTCAACAACCAGCACCTTTTTATTTTTAATTACGTCCGTAACATCAACCTCAATAGGAGAATTCGCCTCGATAACTGTGGCTTCAGAATTAATCGAGTTAATATTCTTCCGTAGTTGTTCGATACTACTTTTTTCAGCACTGTCCATCTTATTGATTATGATCACATCTGCCATTCGTAGATTAACTTTACTGGGATAGTATTTCAATTCATGACCGACACGGTGTGGATCTGTAACAGTAATCATTAGATCGGTCTTGTAAAATGGAAAGTCATTGTTCCCGCCATCCCAGACAATAACATCACACCCATTTTCATCTTTCTCCGCTTCTCGTAGAATGGCCTCATAATCAACGCCGGCATAAATTACATTACCTCTTGCGATGTGAGGTTCATATTCCTCCATCTCTTCTAAGGTGCAATTGTGCTTTTTCAAATCTTCAATTTCTGCAAATCGCTGTACTTTTTGATTAAGTAAATTTCCATAAGGCATGGGGTGACGGATGGCAATCACTTTCTTACCTTTCTGTAATAGCAATTCTATTATTCGTCTCGAAGTCTGACTTTTCCCGCAACCGGTTCTTACCGCACAAACAGCAATTACAGGTTTGGAACTTTTGATCATTGTTTCGCCTGGGCCAAGCAACATGAAATTTGCTCCCGCTGCCTGTACAATAGAAGCAGTGGACATTACTTTTTCATAGGATACATCAGTGTAGGAAAAGACACAATCGTGCACGTCGAACCTCTTTATTAAAATATGCAGATCGTCTTCCGGATAAATAGGAATTCCAAGCGGGTAGTTCTCACCTGCTAATTCGGTAGGATAACGACGTCCATCGATCTCAGGGATCTGTGTGGCAGTAAATGCAACAACATTGTAATTATCATTGTGTTTGAAAAAAGTATTGAAATTGTGAAAATCCCTACCGGCAGCGCCAAGGATTATTGTATTCCGCTTTGACATGAATAAATATTATTTGAATAAAAAAATTGAAATAATTACAACTCAATATAATATTTTCTTGAGATTCAGCCTAAAGACTTGGCATTAAAAAAACAGCTTTCATTCATCGCGTAAAGTAATCGACGGGCTGGCCATGGCTGCTCTTAATGTTTGTGAACCTACTGTCAATAATCCAAGTATGAGCATGATAAGTATTGAAATCCCAAATATTGTGAATCCGAAATTTACTTTGTAGACAAACATCTGTAACCAGAGGTTATTGATAAAATATGCCAGGGGGCCACCGATCAAAATGGCTATCCCTAATAAGATTATAAATCCCTTTGATAATAAAAGAAGAATGCTGTTCACAGAAGCCCCCATTACTTTCCTGATTCCAATTTCCTTTAGTCTAGTTTCTGCAGAATAAGTTGCCATTCCCAGAAGTCCCAGGCATGCAATTGATACTGCCAATATGGCTATAAAGCCAACGATCGAAATTACATCACCAAAGATGGCATGGGTATTAGCTAATTGTTCATCAAAGAATTTGTATTCGTATGCATGGATTTTATCAATTTGCTTCCACTTGCTTTCCATAAAATCAAGTGTTTCCTTTAAATTGTTCCCGGTTATGCGAACATTAAGATATCTGAATCCCTCGGGATTGTAATGAATGGCAAGCGGTCCGATATCTTCCATGAACAGATCGTAATAAAAGTCTTTGATAACCCCAACAACCTCCACCATATCATCTTTGTTGGATAAATAAAATACCTCGCCAACAATTTCCTGGGTGCTTTCATATCCAAATTCTTTCGCAGTCGCTTCATTAACTACGATATAATTTCCACTGTTTAATGAGATATCAACTGGAAGATTATTCCCGTATAATAACTCCAACTTGAGATTTTCTACATAATTATGATCTGCACCTATATAAAAAATGCCTGTAGAATCGGCATCATCATTTGTCTTTAATCGTCCTCCATCACTGAATCCTGTAGCCGGAATTAGGGAACTGGCAGATATCTGTTTAATCTCAGAATAAGCACTCAGTTCATTAGCCAATACTCGGTAATCATTTCCTTGTAATTGAATATTGACGATATTATCCTTATTAAAGCCATATTCGGCCTTCATGAGGTGATTCATCTGACTGAATAATAAGGTAGTTGTAATAATTAAGATCAATGAAAATACAAACTGAGCAACTACAAGTGTTTTGCCAAGGCCTGGTTTTGAAAAGATGAAAGAACCTTTCTTCTTCGAAATCCTGGATATTTCCTTTTTCATTACATTCAAAGGCTGGAAAGAGGATAAGTACATAGCAGGTAAAAATCCAGCAATGAAACCAACAAATAGACTGAAGAATATAAACAGTAGTAATACCAGAGCATTTTCGTTCATACTAATGGACAGGTATTTGTTGATCCATAATCCCGAAAATCCCTGCTTCAGCAACTGAAGAATGGCGACAGAAAGGACCAAAGCAAATAAGGAAATCAGTATGGCTTCAATAGTAAACTGAAGAAAGATCTGGAAACGACGGGCTCCATTAATTTTACGAACACCAATTTCCTTGGCTCTTGTTAAAGCTCTTGCCACTGATAGGTTAGTATAATTGAAGCAGGCAGATATTATCACGATCAGGGCCAAGAATGACAGGAAATAATAACCTTCTATGGGCATTCTGAAGCTCATCGGATTGTTCAAAAATTTACCCGGGGTTATCTCGGATAAAGCCTGTGCCTTAAAAGTAAGTTGAAAATTTTCATATTCCTCAAACTGTGTTTCTGATATTCTCGAAAGCATATTTGTCAGATCAGCTCTGGATTTTCCTTCCTCCATCAATACAAACAAATAAGTATCCCACATCGTTTTCCAGTCATCCAAATCATTATCTTCTATTCCCTGTCTGTTTAAAACAGGCAATGTAGACCATGAACCAAATAATTCGAGAGGAATATGGGTTTTATATTCTTTGTCCTTAATCACACCGGTAATTGTAAAATCACCTAACATTACGTTTTTAATACTTATTCCCAAACCATAATGATCCAGGCCACGATCGTTGAATTTAACCACCTTCCCAACAGGATTTTCTTCTTTGAATAATTTTTTAGCTGCTTCTTCAGTAATGACCATTGAAAATGGACTTTTAAGTGCGGTTGTCGGATCACCATATAATAATTCGAAATCAAAAATATTAAAGAGGTCCTCATCTGCATAAAATCCTGCTAATGGGATGGTATTTTCCAGGTAAGTGACATCTCCCCCAAACATCATCCTGAATCTTACAGCCTTCTCGATACCTTCAAACTGTTCAAGTAAAGTTTCTTTCAGGGGCATTGTGGTAGTGGCATTGAAATTATTATTATCATTTTCCCTTGTAATTACCCGATATATCCTGTCCTTTTTAGTATGAAACTGGTCATACTTCTTCTGATCAGTCATCATTAATATAATCAGAAGGCTGGCTGACATGCTAACAGCAAGGCCAATTATGTTTATGAAAGAGAATACTTTCCTCTTAAAAATATTCCGGAGGGCGATCTTAAAATAGCTTTTAACCATGATTAAAAAATTGTGTTTATAAATTTAGACCTCAATTTGGCCAATTGGGTTACCATTTTTTCCTTTCTGTATGATAAATGGAATGCCCGACTTATAAATGGATATTAATTAATATAAGCTAAGCTTAAAAATTGATCATAGCTTTCATTACACCATCCTGATAACCCTCAACAAGGTCGAAAGCAGCTTTAGTATCCTTGAAACTGTAATTATGTGTAGTCATTTTAGACACATCAACCCGGCCGTCAGCGATCAGGTCCAGCGCTTCCTGAACGCAATGCATCTGCCGCCTAACATTAACCACTGTTATTTCCTTTCGGCGCATATAATCCATTTTGAAGCACAGTTTATCAACTTCGGGAATACCTATCAGCATAAGCTTTCCACCGGGCTTCAGGATTTCTAGTGCATTATCGATGGCATCCTGCTGTCCGCAACATTCAAATACAACATCCAATTGCATTTTTTCTTCCTTATTTATAGCTTCAGCAACATCTATCTTATCAGGATTTCCCGTCCATATGGCCCCTACTTCCTCCGCCAGCTTCAGCCTTTCATCGATTTTATCTGTCACATAAAAGGTATCCGCTCCATAGGCCTTAGCTGGAAGCAGAACACTCATCCCTATCGGGCCAAATCCCAGGATGCCCACTTTGGCTCCTTCCATGGAAATTGATTGCCTGACAGCATATACGCCAATGGCCAATGGTTCAGATATGGCCGCTTCAGCAAAACTCATATGGTCTGGAATTGGGAAGCAGCTCTCTTCTGGCATTACAATATATTCCGACAGGCAACCATCGATCTGGCCCGGACAGCCAAGAAATTTAATATTCCGGCATGTATTTGGCCGGTCTTCAAGACACTGATCACATTTTCCGCATGATATGGCGGGCTCTATGGCTACTCTATCTCCAGGTTTTACGGCGGTCACACCATCCCCTACTTTTACTACTGTACCTCCTGATTCATGCCCCACCGGGTAAGGAAATTGAACCACCTGGCTGCCGATCTTTCCGGTTGAATAATAATGAATATCTGATCCGCATACGCCAACAGTTTCGAGTTTTAATAGAACATCTGTATCGTTTGTTATCATAGGATCAGGCCAATCCATCATTTCCATCTGCCTGATTCCGGTGAGTACCATTGCCTTCATAAAAATTTACTTAAGATTAAAAAAGATCAAATTTAACCATAAATTCCAATTTATCCGGAATTCACCGGATCGCTTGCCGCAGGCTGCATTCAAAGATCTGCACTTACATTATAAAATCTTTTTAAAATTTAAGTATTTTTAAAGACTGTATTTACATAATTTCATCCTTGGCACACCATTGGCATTACCAATGGTTTCAGAAACAGGGTAAGAACTAACATACATACTTTTCAATTGAGTTTTGGATTTCTATTTTAGCTGGATATTAATTTATACAAAAATATTATTTACATTTCTCCGGTATTAACATCCGGTCACAATTTCACGAAATCTGTAAGAAAGAAGAGACTAATTAGATCTTTCTGGAATTAAAACCCTGTCTATCTGATGAATAATGCCATTAGCCGCCTGGATATCCCGGATGGACAGGTTAGCCAGCTTTTTGGATCCACCCAGGATTGACCATTGAGGATAATCTATATGCATGGTAAACTTATGACCGTAATCTGAAGTCAGAATCAGGTCTCCTTTTATATCACTTAATACAATATTGCGATCTATGATCAAATGATTTCTGAGGATATCATTTAGATTTTGAGATGGAATATCATGAACCGTCTGCCAATTTGGATGTGCTACCAGGAAAGATTCTATGGCTTTGTCTGCAGGAGCTAGAAACGTTACAGGATCCCCATTTGTTAAATGATCTAATAGATCCGGATCGAGATCATTCCTTTCAAGAACTTCAATAATCATGGAGAATTCTTTGTTATTTGAAAGGTGATCAAGCATAGAAGGAATTTTCAATATTGAATTGATACTGTGAATGTAGCCATTTATCGTTGCCAGATCTGGTTCATCAATCGTGTTCAATCCATTAATACGAAAAATATCATTCTTTTCTATGTAAAGATCAATAGGATTGCCCGTTGTCCTCTCCCGCAAAAGTGTGGCATGATATCCAGCCGGTAAATTTGCTAAGGTCCATTCCCCATGAATAAAATGATAGCGTAGAATATCGGCTAGTTGGTCCTCAGGAAATTTATCCAGATGAAGGATCATGTTTTCAGTGCGGAATATCGAAAAAGAAGCCTGAACCGGTGCAAAAATAGTGTATGGGCCATTTTCTTCCATCAGGTAAGTTAAATGGGTCTTATTAAGGGCATACATGAAATCTTCGAAATAAGGAAGTGATTCTACCAGATCAAGAAGATCTGTATCAGGCTCATCAAATGACCTGGGATCAGGGGGAGGCCCTTGAACAGGCGGGATACATGATGTAAAAAAGAACACCAGGATGATAATAAAATAAGTATGCTGAAACTTCAGGATTGCTAGCATTTTATTTCACTTATAAGAATGGTAATTAACAATAATAAAACTGTTTTCCCAGGTTTTTGTTCTTTAATATTATCTTTTATCGCAGGATGGACAATATATGCTCAATTAAAGCTCTTAGAACCGGATCTTATAATACATAGGGAAATATGGCTTTTCGATCTTTTGGATAGTCTTCAAATGTCTTTTTGTACCACTTATGGTTATCAAGCGCCCTTGGAACCAGGTTGGCAAAAGTCCAGATGAAAAAGGAAAAACCGGGTAATCCTGCCGCCATAATGGCAAAACCCAGCCATTCGATCAACTCACCAAGATAGTTAGGAGAAGAAACATACTTAAACATACCCCCCTGAGGTATCGCATAGCCGCTGCTTGTATTTTTCCGGAGATTGATGAGGAT
>CAYMFU010000039.1:0-4844 GCA_964389805.1 uncultured Roseivirgaceae bacterium
CCCTTATTGAAATTTTCTCAAAATGAGCTTTCTGTTCGACTGGAACTTCATAGAATGCTTATATCAACTGGATTACAAGACATTACCTTTCATAGCCTATCTCAAGCATATCAGGAAGCCAGGGAATATGTAGAATCTGTATGTAAAGAATGGAAAGAGCTATACGTAAATGAAATTAAAGATCAAGAGGATATTCACATAATGTTACTAGGTCGCCCATATACGGTACTATCACCAATTATGAACAATAATATTCCAGAAATTATTGAAAAAATGGGGGTTAAAACCTTCTATATGGACATGTTATCATCAAATAATGGCGACATCTCAAAGGCCAAAGACCTCATAAAAACTTTGAAATGGAAGTTTGGATCAAAAATTCTGGAAGCTACAGAAAGAGTTGCCAGAACAAAAAATTGTTATCCAGTCTTAATTACTTCGTTCAAGTGCTCCCCCGATTCTTTTGTGGTTGAATATTTTAAAGAAATACTTGATGCCTACGCAAAGCCGTATCTAATATTACAATTAGACGAGCATGACTCCACTGTAGGGTATGAAACAAGAATTGAGGCAGGCATTAGAGCCTTCCGAAATCATCAAGGCAGAAATAAACCTGTTGGTTCCGTAGTATTTCATGAGAGGATTGAAAAGGCACAACCATATCAATTTTATAGAAAGGGCTTAACGAATAAATGGAATCACCATATCAATTTCCTGGTTGAAGAGGCCTCACAAATACTTCGGTCACATTCTATTGATTTTAAATTGTTCAGCAAAAAGATCCAACAACTTGAAACACAGGAAAACTATGTTTCCAATTCAATTCTTAAAGGATCAAACAATTTAAAGAACAAGACCTTATTACTGCCATTATGGGATCATTATATTGGCCCATTACTTGAGGCCGTTTTACAAAATAGTGGGATAAATGCATTTTCAGTCGATTCTACAAATGATTCGATACAACGCAGCTTGAGCAATAATACCGGTCAGTGTCTTCCGCTAAACATAACTGTTCAGAATGCAATCGATTATATCCAGTCGAAACAATTGAATCCAGCCGATACTGCTTTGTGGATTACAAAATCGAAACTGGCTTGTAACCTTACCATGTTTCCTTATTATATGAAGAAATTACTAAACGATTATGGGGAAGGAATGGAACAAACTTCGGTGTATATAGGAGATGTAAGTTTCTATGATTTTTCTTTGAATACATCTATTAATGCATATTTGGCCTATATGTTTGGAGGTTATATTCGAAAAATTGGTTGCAGTATTCGGCCATATGAAAAAAATATTGGAAGCACAGATCAAGTAATAAGAAAAGCCTTAAAAATATCATATGACGCTTTCCTTAATGGGGAACCAAAAGTACCACTGCTTGAAAGAATTATTAATGATTTTGAGGCAATTGAGACGGTGAAGACGGATAGACCTAAAGTAGCTATATTTGGCGATTTATATGTTCGCGACAATGATTTATTTAATCAGGATCTGGTAAAAATTGTAGAAGAGAATGGAGG
Source organism: uncultured Roseivirgaceae bacterium (assembly GCA_964389805.1). Classification (GTDB taxonomy): domain Bacteria; phylum Bacteroidota; class Bacteroidia; order Cytophagales; family Cyclobacteriaceae; genus JAGTVG01. The sequence goes on from CAYMFU010000039.1 coordinate 1,527, forward strand.
GGAAGTGATTACTACACCCTATAGCGAATTCATTAAGATAATAGTCGATCCTTCTACTGAGCGAAGCTTAAAAGAAAGAAATTATTTTGATTACGTAAAGATCAAATTTCTCTGTTCGCTTATTCCACTCGTTGAAGATAAATTTAAGAATTACCTTCAGCCATTTAAAGGCGAAACAACACCAACATCTTCAGACTTAATTGATGAATGGTTGGATAAATTTGGATTAAATGTGTTACACCGTGGAGAATCCATTGAAAACATACTTAAAATATACAATTTAATTAATCAGTATCCTGATTTGGACTTGTTTATTCAAACTAATCCATCCTATTGTTGTCCCTCACTAATTACTGAGGCCATGACCTCAAGGATAGAAGAAATTACTGGTGTCCCGGTCGTTTCTATTGAATATGACGGGACTATGGGTTTTAAAAATGAAGATGTAATTCCTTATTTGAAATACAAAAAAAAGAGAACTCTATTTGAAGAATTCTCGAAATAAATATTTCATATTACTAGAAGTACCATCGAGTTGACCATCATGCAATCTCAAAATTATCCTTTTTGATAATTGAAATTTTCGGGGAAGGTAATGGATTTCATCCACCATTGCGATGTGGATCTTGCATCCATGTTTGCAAAATCCGGTTGATCCCAGATAAATGCTTTTTCCATTTGTTCTCCGAGGGCCAGAAGCCTCTTTCCAGATTTGACCTGTTTCCCGCTCCATTCAGACAGCGCATCCTTCAGGGTATCATTGGCATTTAAAGATGTGATCAGGTCTTTTACATTGTTATACCCTTTGAAAACACCTGATCCGGTAAATGGCTGGACCACCATCCCGGCATCTCCAATAAGGCACATTCTATCCTTATAATATGAATCAAGATCTAAGGTATAAATTACCTGGATATAGCTGTCTGTAGTTCTGTTAACTATTTCAGCATAATAATCAGGAGTATTCCTTGATATAAAGTCTTTAAGCTCATCTTCGTTTTGCTTACTCAATTTACGCGGGGGGAGTGTTCCTGTCCATTGTTTGCCTGTTTCATCAGTCATCAGATTGCTGAGTTCTTTTTCTTCAAACGCGATATAGGCAGCCCAGTTGAAGACCCGGCTTCCATCATTTGTGGAACCATCCAGGCCGGGTATATAATAAACCACATTATGTCCTGGTTGACCGGAATAGGATAGTCTTAAGATCTCATTTTTTAGTGGACTTTTAGCTTCCATTTCATTTTCTGGCAGTAATCCCCTCCATAGCACATATCCCCGGTATTTTAATTTTTTACCAGGAAACATCAGGTGGCGACCTAATGAATTGTATCCATCTGCAAAAATAACCAGGTCAAATGTTTGTGGTGGGTCCTGATCAAACGAAAGTTCTACACTATCTTCATTAGTAATTCTTGCTCCTGTAACTTTGATGCCTTTCTGATAAAAACGATCTGGAACCCTTCTTCTTAAATGATTCCATAATTCGTTCCATTGAAAAACGTCAAAATTCATATCAATAGCTCCGGCTCTTTTACCATATGGTTCTGCGGCCTTTTGTTTTCCAATAAATGGTAGTTTTTCAATTCTGAAGGAAGAGAAATCATCTCCTATCATTCCTTCCTTGCTTATTTCACTCATTAATAAAGGGATTGTTCCTATTCCTCCACCTCTTCCTACCAGGGCCTTATTTGATCTTTCATAAACCATAACATCATGTCCTTCCCTTGAGAGAAGAATAGCTGCTGAGCAACCAGCGATCGATCCACCTACTATACCGATTTTCATGTTTTTCAGAGTTTTCAGTTAAATTGTGGTCCGTTCTCTATAATGAAATCCGACTTTGATTCTGCCGGATTCTCAGCCCTTTGATTTACGTGTAAAAGTATGCTTTGGACATATGTAAACCCAGCAGATATGAACCAGGAGATTTTCTTTTTCATAATTTTTTAAAGATCAAGATTTCAACCACCTCATCTAAGCATTCCGAACTGATTAGAAATTAGCATTAAGCTCCAATGTATTGAAAAGAAACCAGAATTAAAAACAGATTTTTTTAGAAAACAGGCCTCTTTCTCAGTTTTTATTAACGAAAAAATATCTGATTCGGCAGGAATAACCAATACTTCGTTCATCTTTCATTTGAGAATTGCGTAATTCCAGCAGATGTTCTTCTGCCGGCAACTCTGCTGATAAAGTATAATACCATGGTAGATGCAGGTGCATGCTCCAGGAGGTGAATAAGTTAAGATAATGCCAGTCTCCTTCATCTATACGGTATTCAATACTCCCGGCATCGGGGCCCGCGGCAACCGCTATGCCGATCGCTTTGCCTGTGAATCTTAATTTTAGTAAACTGCCTGATTTATTGCTTACCAACATCGGAGTATGGTGATAATTTGACCGTACGCCAGCATTGTCCTCCGGTGTCCAGGAAGGATCCAAATGCCAGCCATATAAATTTTCGGATTCGGTTATATCAATCAACCTGCCCTTGTCATAGCAATAATCATCTAATTTTTCCGGCATTTTGAAGTTTGTGATAAGGGCATCATCATTAACATAATCTGAAAAGGCATGCTCGAGGAAGGTGATTATGGATCTTGCATAAACACCTTGACCAAAAGGGGAGGGGTGCAGATCCTTGAAATCGTCTTCCCAGTTAAATTCCTTATTACTTACCCTAACGCTTACTTCCAAAGCTAAATTAATCGTGGGTATATTGTAGTGCCTGGCTACTTTATTATGATTTTGAATTACCAGAGGGGTAACACCATTTCTGTAATCTTTCATTTTATCAGGATCCACAAAGTGCATCATAACAATATTTATACTTGGATTTGAATAACGCAGGTGCCTGATGATTCCCTCCATTGCCCTGATTTGTTCTGCAGAAGTACGTCCGTTGGATGCATCATTGACAGCTGCTTCCTCAAATAACAGATCTATCCTGCCTTTTGACAAAACGTCTCTTTCCAGCCTGAAAGCAGCTGGCGTACTCCCCATGGAAGGGATGCCTGCATTTATGAATTCAAATTCGGTTTCAGGGAAGCGTTTATTCAGGTATGTGCATATGCTATCTCTCCATCCAGAATTATAGGTGATGGATCCTCCTAGGAATGCCACCCGACCGAATTTTTCCTTTTCGAATCTTATTTGACAGTTCAGGAGACCAGATCGAATAGTATGAAAACTCTCTGTTGAATCATTTGTTTTTTGAGCCTGTAACTCATTAGATCCGGGAAAGGATATAATTATTATAGCAAATACCGATAATATAGTTCTCCGTATTTTATACATAAAATCTCTAAGGTCTTTTCC
>CAYMFU010000040.1:0-10873 GCA_964389805.1 uncultured Roseivirgaceae bacterium
TTTGACTTTTCTCTTGGGAAAAAGAATTGCTAGATGAAAAAAAGGTCAGAATCACTATTGAAAGAACTGGGATCGCAGATCTTATATTTTTTATTGTCATATCAAATATTTTTTTTCATTCTAACTTAAATATTTGTCTTAAAGTTATCGATGCTGGTACTATTCCTTTCCTCCCAATATGTTTTTAATCGATCTTTTCCCTGTTTTTCAGCCCAGGATCTCAAGTGTGTTCGTTCTTCCTTGAAATCCATAAAGGGGATAGCAAAACCACATGAAGTTTGTACCAAATCAATCTCTATTTCAATAATTTGTCTTGAGCCGGGAATTTCTGGAAACAGATGAATATATTCCTTATACACAATTTCTCTTGGATGATAAATTTTTGCATTACCGTAGAGTCTCAAAATCAAAGGTTTTCCTTCAAATGCGCAAAACATGATCGTCATTCTGTCATTTTTCAGCAGATGAGCTGCAGTTTCGTTACCGCTTCCGGTAAGATTGAGCCAGACGACTTTATTTCTGTCGATCACCCTGAAGGTATCCATCCCTTTGGGTGATATATTAACCCGACCTGTCGACGCAGCTGTTCCAACAAAGAAGATCTTCTGTTTTAGAATAAATTCTTTGTGATCCTCGAGTATTTCATTAAAACGTTTTCCCATTTAATATTATAGGGTTTAACTTATAGGGTGAGTATATTTTCATAAACTTATTATGATTTAATTCGAAAAGGAAATATTAAACTTCCTTGAATAGGTCAAATCATTAAGAGATCACTCCAGGTTCATAAATATCTTCTGGTTGTTCTTTTATAATTCATGAATTGATTTCCGAATTTCTTACTCAGGAATTTTTCCTCACCCAAAATAATAAAATGATATGTAACTATACTATACAATCCAAGTAGGATGATGATGACGTTTAAAAAATAAATCATACCGGAAATTGTCAGGAGAGTAAATCCTACATACATGGGATTTCGGCTGAATTTATAAATTCCTTTGGTTTTAAGATTTGTATCCTCAACAGGCAATCCAAGACGAATTGATTTTCCTAAGCCAAATGAACTCAACACTATAAATAACAAGGCAATTGTTGAAGTAAAGTAGGATGCAAAAATCAGGTATATGTTGGATGCACCATTCAGAATATCATTTCCAGATATTGCCATTATATATAGGATCCAGATTATGTATCCGGCTATTTTTCCAGTATAAAACAGAATCGGATGTATAGTGGACTTTCCAATTATATCCATTTCATTGAATATTATAAATTGAATGCTATAATACATTAAAATCTTCAGAAGACTTTTAGTTTATTTAGTTGATTGCCAATTGATTAGATTAATCAATATTAAAAAATTATTAATTTTTCTTTGGAATTCTAACTCATATTCCTAAATTCAATTCCATTTTTTTTTGGAAGGACGCACTAATCTTCCATTGAAACTTTATCGTTATGGATTATATCATATTGCTGATTATCTGGGTATTTTTTTCATTTATTGTAGCCTCTTACTCGAAAAACAAAATCCTGGGATACTGGGGTGGTTTTTTTACTTCACTTCTATTAAGTCCGGCAGTAGGATTAATAATTTCCCTTATGTCAAAGGATTGCAAATCTTTCTTTTGCATGCGATTTGGGAAAAGAATGAAGGCCATAAAAATAGAAGAAGTCAAAGGGAACAGAGATGTCGCATTAGAAATGGTAATGGATATTGCGCATTGGCTCCAGAGAATTATTATCTCTTCAAAGAAACCTGAGCATTATTATCTGTACCGGGAACGCATAGAGGATAAAATTCTGGAATTGGGGGGAGAAGTACCTGATTCCTGGAAAGAATCTTCAGTTCAGTAGGACCCGAATTATAACCACTTAGAACTTTTTTCCTGAAGAATTATTAAGTGTTCAGGCAACAGTGTATGCAGCATGATATTGACGCCCTTCATAATTGCACATTTAAAATTTGCGCTAGTATCAAAGGCGATCAATTCTGAAAGACTTCAGAGTCAACCGTTTCTTGAGCAAGTTTCCTGTATTTCGCCGCTTCTTCATGCATACCCATTTTTGTCAGAAGTGTATTCAGATCCCTGTAGTCTTCCTTAAAATAATAGGTTTGTTGTTCTTCAAGCCGGTAATACAATTCTTTGGCTTTTTCCCAATCGCCTTTTTTGACAGCTTTGTTGATATGTTCCAGCTCCACGAAGTCATAGTTCATGACAAAAGTATCGCCTGGTTTCCTGTTCACAAATTCAGGATAATTTACAACCCTGTAGGGTGATCTTGCTTTATCCACCAGGACAGGTATTGAGGCATTACCTTTATCATCGATACGTGTCAGGAACATATCTGTATGTGAGCCAAATATCTTGGAAACAAATACCATCCATTTGGAGTTCGGCGACCAGGCATGCCATGAGTTCATAGAATTGAAATTACAAGCTAGTTTCTTTGTTTTACCGCCTTCCGCTGGGACGATATATAACCTGCTATCAGGCATCAACAACATAAAATTTTCAGCCTGGCAGTATGTAATCCACTTTCCATCTGGAGATATAGCCGGGAAATAATTGCTTTTCCCATTGTTGGAAGCACCTTCTATGGGAACAGCTGTACCTCCGTTACCATTATTAAATGGTACCTTGTAAAGGTCAAATTTCACAGTCCTTTTCCGGTCTACATATTCCTGAAGAATGTCTTCATCTTGAATATCGATCTGGTTTAATTCGGTGCTATCTCTTGGTTCGGCCTTTGCCCTGCAGAAGATAATACTTTCCCCGTCTGGCGTCCAAATAGCATTAGATTGTACGTATTCCTCAAGATTTGCCCCCCGGAGTTCTTTTAATGTTTTAGTCTGCCTGTCATAAATGGCCAGATGCCCGTTTACCGGGAAGAAAAGTTGCGAGTATTTTACATTCTCGGCTGGCGGGAAGCGGAAATTCTTGATCACCACACGGTCTTTAACCGTGGTCACGACATATCTTCCGTCCGGTGATAATTTTGAAAACAATCCGAAAGTTCTCCTGTTTTCAAGTTTAGACCAGGAGGTGTACCTTGACAGGTCGAAGGCAACTGTATCTTCAATATCTGATACGAAATATCCTCCTTTGTCTCTTAATCCTGCATCCAGGTCAAGGCCTATTTTGTCTCCATTTTCCGTGAGAGAGTGACAATTGCCACACACAGGGAATCCCTTCATTGCTATGTGTGGAGGTTTTTTACTTCCAAAATCTACCAGTTTAAAACTCATGGAATCCAGCTTTTTCTCCGCTACAATAAAGGGGATAGGCATTTGTCGGTATAATACCGGTGCATTTACGGTGTCCCTGCTAAGTTTAAATCCAACGGTTGCAGGATTCTCACCGCCTGACCTTTTTACGGTAAAATAAATGTCTTTAAAATTTGACAGAATCTTCAGGCTATCCCATTTTGATTCATCCGGAGTCCATTTTAATTCATCCGTGGTTTCTGATATCACATATTTTTCATCATCTGTGAAAAGAGATACTTCATAGGTCGTTTTATCCCTCGTTTCATTAAACCACTCGAAGAGGGGTGCGGGGAACTCTGGTGGAAAAAGGGCATCCTGGAAAGGGTGGAGAATGCTGATCCCTTCAGCCGGGCCTGTTTTTCTGGTGCAGACTACAGCTACAACAGTTATATATAATAGTATAGCGATAGTAAAAATCTTCTTGCTCATATCTTCCTTCAGTCAATTTCGAAAAATCCGATTCTAAAGATATTCAACAATGGAGATTAAAACAAACAGGAAGATTTTTAGATTGTATGATTGATGGTTTTAAGTTATTCTAATATACTTCTTGAATGCTCATTTAATTTTCAGTATATATTATCCTCCGGTCGATTTTGATTTTTTAAATTCCTTATATATGGTCCTTCGCAGAGGGAGGAGGCATGATATTGACCAGTAGGGCTTAAAATCAAATTTCCGAATTCAACAGTATAATTTCTTCCATATTTGCACGGGCTTTATACCTGACGAAGTACCCTTCATCATCCTTAAGAGGCTTTAATTTCTTGATCAATTCACCCTGTTTGAGCTCTACAGCTTTCCATTTAGAAGGGACATATGATTTTAAGGTCAGCGGCAGATCGTACAAGGAAGGGTCAAGATCATGTTTGAGCTGAACTGAAATATGGTCTTCTTTATTTGAATAGGAAACTTCAGCATGCATTCTTTCCCTGATATATTTGGTAACGTCCTTGAAAGTTGCCACCCAGATCTTATCTTTATTTGATTTGATATATTGGAAATACGCATCCAGGGTATCGCCAGGTATCGCTTCCCAGCCCACACCATCAACACCATGAAATACAAGCACCAGCCAAATGTTGGAATTGGCATTGCAGGTATCTACCCAGGCTTTCATCTGGTCAAGAGAAGTATTGGTCAAAGCACCTCGCTGCCATTGAACATATTCTTTTTCAAAAGTACTAGGTTGTGCCCGGCTTCCACGATTCAGTTCCTCTAGGTAAGATTCCGGCATCCTGTTGCGCGAGGCTTCGTAACGCTCATACATATATTCCATCACCCGTTCATCTTCCGTTCCATATGGACATTCCACTGAGAAAGTGTATTTCGGTCCCATGTTATTGAGAATATCTTCCTTGCTTTTTTCCAGTTCATAGATCAGGTTTGCTTCATCCATGACACTTAATCTTGGATGTGATATCGTATGACTGGCAAATTCATGACCATTTGATGCATATTCGTTTATATCATCCCAGGTTAAGTTCCCAGGTTGTGGGTCGTTTAATTGTTGGAGCTTAGGATCAGCCCGTACGAGGGCATATCCTTTATCGATCTCCTGAAAAGCCTCTGTTTTATTACCCGATTCCCATAAACTACCGGCCCTTGTGTGGTGTTCACGGATCTCATAGTTTCCTAATTCCCTGATCGCTGAAGCCCTTTCGAAAAGATTGTCCTCATTGGTAGGGATAGTTTCCGTTTCTATGATGATCTCTTTTACGGGTCGACCTATAAATTTCCTTTGATATTGAGAACCTTGAATATTTCCGGTATTTATAAAAAACGTAGCCGATAATTCCAGTCGGTTCATAATGGGTAATGCCACATCAAACTGGTTTGCCGAACCATCGTCATAAGTCAGGGTAACGGCTGAATTTTTCCCATCCTGCCATTTTTCAATTTCAGTATGTCCGGCAGGCATATTGCTGTTATTCTTGCAGGAAATAGATACAATTATTAAGATGGAAAGAATCATCTTCAGTCTAAAAATTCTGATTTTCATAGATACAGCTTTAAAAATTTAAATATATCGGATATGCTTGTTTGCTCAACAGCAATCCATTTTAAATTTAAGTATATAATTTTTATAACCAGTATTATGACTTAAATTTAAATAATGGCCTTCTGATAGAAGAAAAGACTTTTTGCATTGTAAATACACTATTGTTAAATCATTAATCTCATGACCAATTTAATAGGAATTCACACAGATCAACGATTTTCAGGATTGATTAATTTACTTATTGCATTTCTGTTTATAGTTGTTTCAGGTTGTACCAATAGCCGGGAAACTACTGAAAAAAAGATGATTTTGTCTTTTTATCTGGATGACACAAGTCCGGGGATAGCTGGTCCGGAGGCATTGGGTTCATTTCTGAAATACTGTAAAGCCCATAGAGTAAAAGGGGAATCAACCGTTGTACTTGGTTATGATGGAGAATCAATAGCTATAAATCCGGATCCGGCGGAATTGAAATTTCTGGAATATGCAGCGAAGTCCTATGAATCAGGTATTGATACCCATATGGAGATCATGACACACCACGAATTGTTTGATTTTGAGGCAGGCAGGAAAAATGAAGCCGGGATCCATGAAGGCTTATGGCTTCATGAACCTGATGTGACCTTTGAACAGTACAGCCAATATTTTGCCAATATCCTGGATCATGGAGAAAGATCAGGAATACAATTTACCGGATTTACCTGGCCAGGTTGTGGTTGTGAAGCTTGTTCGTCTCGATATGCTGAATTCAGGGAAGAGGGGCCATTAAAGTTCAATCCAGCAGTTTTTGATGCCTTATTGGATCAGGTGAAAAAGAACAGATTCAGGACTAAAGTTATTCCGATCTTTTATGAATCCAGTGAAACCGATTATGATATTATTCGAAAAGCCAGTGATGGAGAGTATGCTGTCTATGACTTGATGCCCAATGCGGAAGATAAAATGGGAATATGGGAGAACTCAACGGAATGGGTTGATCCGGATTATTACATATCAAACGACGGAAAATCTGGTATAATTGTCAGGCACCTGGAAGCAGGAGCCCCCTATTGTCTGTGGTATATGCACTGGCAGGGATTAAATCCCGAAAGTGGGGTAGGTTGGTCAGCTTTCAAGACGGTAGTAGAAAGGATTGAAAAACATCTGAACGACAAAGTAGTTTGGATGAGGCCAAGTGACATTGTTACGCAATATCATAAAACAGGAGGATGGGAGTTCGTTTCCGAATTGGATTAATTGAGTATCTACATCCTTTCAATATAGTGACAAACAGCTATGTCAAATCATCCAGATTATTAAAACAAAAAACCTTATTGTATTTCTGGGGATTTTCGTAATTTGAGTATCAGAAAGATTCGTGCGGCTGACTTTTTCAATATAACACTAAACCGTTATGCAACAACGACGCCTGGCCGCCATCATGTTCACCGATATTGTTGGTTATACAGCCCTTATGGGGAAGGATGAAGATCGTGCTTTTGAAGTCCTCAGAATCAACAAAGAAATCCATTCCCAGCAAATTGAAAAACACAACGGTACGATGATTAAAGAATTGGGGGACGGAATACTTGTGTCTTTTGATTCATCTGTTGATGCGGTTAAATGTGCCATTGAAATTCAGAGGGAATGTAAAAAGAAAAAAGTACCCCTTAAGATTGGAATTCATGAAGGGGTATGGTATTTGAAGGAAATGATGTTCTGGGGGATGGAGTAAACGTTGCCTCGCGTTTGGAATCGGAAACAGAAAACGGCAACATCAACATCTCAGAAGCGATCTACAAGAATATAAAAAACAAATCCGGAATCTTTACAACATTACTTTGAAAGGAAACAAAGATGCCATTAAGATTCATGAAGAAATCGTGTCTAACTCTCCGGTAAAAAAATATGCCTGGCTTGGCCTTGCCTATATCAATTCAGGAAGAGAAAAAGAAGGGAAAGAAATCTTAAAAGATCTTGAAACAATATATGATACTATTCCAAGTTCTTGGGGAGCATTAAAGAGGGCCCAGATGTATGCTGGCTTGGGGGATTATGAAAATGCTTTTAAGTGGTATAATTTTGAACCTCATCACCATTTTGTGCCTTGGGTTCGTGTTAGGGTGAATTATGATAGCTTATTCATTGATTATCCTGGTTTTAAAAAGTTAATGAGAAGATGCAATCTTCCTGATCCTGCTCCCTTTCAATATGATCCTGATCTTAATCCTTGAAAAAAAATCCAATTGAATGCATAACTAAAACTTATTGAGGAATATCATAATTCTCAATTTTCAGGTCCATAACTTGTTCAGGAGAAAGGCATATGCGTTTATCCTGCCAGATGATGGGAAGGTCTATCTTATTCTGAGGTGCAAAAATTCCAGCCAGCAGAAATTTTTCTTTCATCCTTAATATGGACGGGAAACCACCTCCATGAAATATCAGTTGCTTCAGTTTCCAGCACTCTTCAAAAGCTTTTAAAGCATCACCCCATTGAACCGGATATTTATCTGACAAATCTGTGTATAAGTCAAGACAAATGGCCAGATAAACCGCTCTACATAATGATTCCGTTGATTCCGGGTCTGTAATTTCACTTTCTATTTCAGGACCAAGATCGGATGCCAGTTCGGAAATCTGGTCATTCAGTTCGGGTAATTTTTCAACTGCTTGCGGCTCTTCAACCGGTATTTCAAAAAAATACTTCCCATCCCGGAAAATCTTTTTCCCTCCATTCTGCACAATCATTTTTTCCATTAATTCATAAATCCGGTCCGCAAAGGAGGTGATTGTTTCATCTTCAGGCATTCCATCCCTGGTTGTATTCTCATAACGGTCTATGATTTTCCAACCTCTCGACATCATATTCTTATAACCCATCCGGATTCCTAAAATAGTGCCGAGAGTGGCCGTTGTATTATCACAATCCCAACCAAAATTCAAACCGGTCTGAATGGTTTTCACAAAATCTCCCTGGCCATAAAAAAAGGAAGCAATAGTAGCACCAGTAATCAGTTCGTATCCATTTCCATCACGCATCGTACCACCTGCCTGGGTATATTTCTCCTGTAGTAATTTCCTGGTTTCTCGCCAGTCATCCGGATATTCTTTATACCATTTCTTTATATCATCAATGATTGTCCTCACTTTACTCGCAGGATCAAGTGCGGCATATCCTGCTTCCAATATTTTATTGATATCATCCTCGATAAAAGCCGTGGCTATCATTGTTGTATACATCTGAGTAGTTTGTGCAGGTTCTGCATCTATCGTCACTTTTGTATAATTCAAACCTAGTCGAGCAGCTGATTGTGGCATTGCTGGACAGATGAGGCCAAAAGTTTCGCATATAAATTGCCCGGAGATATTGAACTCCGCCCAGGGATTTAAGGCTATTTTACCTGTAAGAGGAGGCTTAATTCCTATATCAAGCAATCGTCGTACATATCCATTGGAACACCAGATCCTCTGGTTAAAAGATTCCTGCCAGATATCAGCCAGAACCTCAGATGATAAGAACAACTCATTGTGTTTTTGCATATTATATACATACACCCACTCGATATCTGTATCGTCATCTGTATAAGCTCCTTCCGGCAGGGAAGGGATATAATCTGTAACATTGCCGGGATCCTCATTGTATTTGAATTCATGAGGAATCCCATTCAAGTTGCCGATGATCTGTCCAAGAAGGCCACCCCTTACCTTATCATGTAATACATCATGAGGTATTTCTATATATCCCGCTTGATCTGAAACACTTGATTTGTTTTTAGAATCGTTGTTTATGCTATTGCAAGCGAAAAAAGTAATTAGCATGGAAAAAGTGAAAAATAACTTAAATTTCATTGTTCAACTTTTGGAGTGTAAAAAATTGAAAACAATATAATAATTTTAGAACTAAGTGTATATAATGCCAGTGAATAACCAAAGGAATCAAACAATTTAATTAATACCTTAGCGTTTCGATTTTATATTTCTAATCTCACAGATCCTATTCAGGAAGTTTAATAGAAATATCTGTTTAAATGATCGCTGTTTGAATATTGATTGAAATTAAATTGTGTAGTTTTATTGCTTGATCACTATCTAAATGTTTAAAAGTACTCATCCCTTCTTAGTTATTCTGTTCATAATACTTGTATTTACTAATACATGGGCTCAAACCGGGGAGGACGAAAAAGACTGTCGTGTCTGTAAATCCGGCGTGCATCAGAATGGCAATCCCTATCATACTGACTTTAAAGGTGAAGTACCTTACATAATAGCCAGCGGGGTTTCACTATCCTTTGGTCTCGTTCTTCGATTAACGGATAACACAGTACCCTATACTGTTGACGAACTGGATGATCTGGACAGAATGGATGTGAATGCATTTGATCGTCGGGCTACCTATAACTGGAATCCGAATGCAGCAGATGCAAGTGATTACATACGTACGACTGTTTTAATTCTTCCCATTGTCTTTCTGGGTAATCATCATACAAGAAGTGATTTCGGGGCGCTGTTAATAATGGGCCTGGAGGTGACAGCCATAACCTATGGCCTGACAGCGGGGATCAAGCATGCTGTAAATCGTACTAGACCTTTAGTGTATAATGATGATGAAAGGGTGACTGATGAAGAGCGTACTGCTTCGAATACCAGGTTATCTTTCTTTTCCGGACATACTTCTGTCACGGCTGCCTTATCCTTCTATTTCGCAAAGGTAATGACTGACTATCACCCGGATATGAAAACGGAGTATAAAATAGGCCTCTGGGCTTTTGCAGCTGCATTACCAATCGCTACCGCATATCTTCGTGTTAAGGCCGGTAAACATTTCCCTACGGATGTAATGACGGGCTATGCTGTTGGGGCTTGTGTTGGGTGGTTGATCCCTCATTTGCATAAGAAAAAGAAACTACCTGATGGTTTGTCGATCTCCCCTTCGTTTTCTTATGGCAGTCGCGGTATTTATTTATCCTATCGCTTTTAAATAAATTTTCTTTTATATACATTTGCAGCCGCAAAACAGCATGGTAGTTTATTGATCGATTAGATCATCAAATTCAAAATTAATAGATAGCCAGATGTTTTCGGGATTCGGTTAGCGCATCCCGCTTTAGCGGGAGGGTTGTTGGTCAAATTGTCATTACGAATTTTTCGGGGTGTAGCGCAGTCCGGTTAGCGCACCTGCTTTGGGAGCAGGGGGTCGTAGGTTCGAATCCTACCACCCCGACAAAGAATTAAGGTCACTTACTTTTGTAAGTGGCCTTTTTGTTGAAGTCGAACCGAATTTATTCCACCGAAGAATTAAATAAAAAAAGGTAACCGTAGGTTAGACCTTAATTCTTTGAATCACCTCCTCAAAAGAATCACCGTAGGAAATCTTACCACCCCGACCAGAGAAGCTAGGGTCACTGACATCAGTCAGTGGCTTTTTTTTAATGAACAGAACTTGTTAAAATGAATGCTAAAAAGAAAAACAGATAAAACGAAAGCCCAACCTTGGTTTCACGGTATCTCTTCAAATCACTTTCAGGCGGTGAACATCCCAATGATATGTCCTAGTGAATTAGCATATTGCATTTTAATTTTTCATTTATAGGGCGATATTAAAGTTTATCCTTAAA
>CAYMFU010000041.1:0-5398 GCA_964389805.1 uncultured Roseivirgaceae bacterium
TTGCCATAAGTGAATATACTCTTAAACTTGATCCATTGGATCCAGCCCCATATATGGAATTGGGGGCGGCGTATTGGTGGAATGGTCAGAAAGAAAAGGCCTATGAATTATACATGAAGGGCCTGGAACTGCAACCTGATCTCTGGAATTTCAATCGCTTGTTGTCAGTATATTACCTCGAGAAAGGAACAAATTATCAATTCATTCATGACTATTGTGATGGAGAACTAAAAGGAGACAGTGTTGATTTGCAGAAAGTAGGAGCGGGTGCACTGGGTGATGTTGGATGTTTTATGGCGCAGATGGGGAACTCGGATGAAGCTGTACGGATGCTTAATGAGCTGACCAGAAGGGTTGATGCGGGTGAAGAAGATATATCATATATGTGGTTGGGCTTGCTATACTACGTGTTGGGTGAAATAGAAACAGCTGTTGATTTCCTGGAGCTTAGTTATGAGGTAAGAGAACCATTTATGTTCATCATCAATATAGTTCCTGAATTTAATGATGAGGAATTACGTTCGAATCCTAGATTTCAAGCCTTAATCAGGAAACTGGGTTTCGAAGCTGGCTGAAAATCTGTGGAACAATGAAATCATACAGCAATTGATTTAGGTTTATATATTCCGGTTCTTACTAGTAATTAAATCAATACACATGCTTTTCCGCCCTCTAAAAATTAATTCTCTATCTATGCTAAGATTCAAGATTCATTTTTTCACTCAGGCTCATGTATTTCATAAAACGTCTATCCCAACTGGTCGTTCTTGCAGGGCTGGGACTGGCCCCACTTTTTGGCCAGACCAGGACCATAACAGGAAATGTTACTTCTTCCCTTGATGAACAGGCTCTTCTTACCGGAGCTACTGTTCATGTAAAGGATTCCGATACCGGAACTACTACCGACGCAAATGGAAATTACTCCATCACTGTTCCCCCGGATGCCACAACCCTTGTTTTTTCCTATGCAGGGATGACAAAGGTAGAGGCAGAAATCAATGACCGCACCATTATTGATGTGGTCATGGAACCCGAAATTATTGGCCTGGATGAAGTTGTTATTACCACCGGGTACAATATTAAAAGGAGTTCCAGAAGCTCGACCTCATTAACTCAATTTTTAGAAGGTGAGCAGGTGAATGTGGTTCGCCAGACAAATATTAACAGTGCGCTGGCAGGCAAAGTCTCCGGGATACAATTTCGCGGGCAGCCAGGCATAATACTTGACCGGACAGGCTCCATCCGCCTGCGTGGAGATGGGGGCTTTGGCACGGGAAACAGTGTCAAGTATGTAGTGGATGGCACTATACTGCCTAATTCAGCTGATATTCTTCTGGATGATATCGAGGATATCTCTGTTGCTTCAGGTCCGTCTGCATCAGCCATCCTGGGTTCCCAGGGTGCCGATGGGGCCATTATTATCACTACGAAGAAAGAAAGGTCAGGCGAAAACAGAGATTGGGGTGTTGAAGTCAATCTGGGTGTAATGACATCCTCAGTATATTTATTACCGGAATACCAGAATGATTATGCTGGCGGCCTGGGTGATTCATTGACCCAATACCTTTGGGCTGGTACCGATCCCATAGAATGGCAGGCACTGGATGGAAAATACTATCAGGATTATAATAACGATCAGAGTTGGGGTCCTAAAATGGAGGGCCAGGAATATATACCCTGGTATTCCTGGTATCCAGGGTCAAAATACACCGGGACCACTGCCTGGCTGGTTCCTCAACCGGATAATGTAAGGGATTTTTATGAAAGAGGCTGGACCTTCAATAACAACATTGCTTTTACCAAAGATGGTGAACAGTATAATATCCGTGCCATAGTTGGAAGATATACTGTAAATGGCAATCTTCCGGGATCTTCATTAGACAGAACGAATTTTACATTAAAGGGTTCCTATGATCTGGGTAAGAAACTTACTTTTAGTGCAAATGTGAATTATTTTACCACACTGATCAACGGGGAGTATAACGACTGGATAAATAATCAGAGTTCAGGTTATCTAAATACCTTCTTTCACAGAAATATTGATATGAATATCATGGAGGAACTCAGGGAGCTGAAGACGCCAGATGGTATTTTTGCAAGCTGGAATCATGCAAACCCAAATACTTATGATCCTGATAATCCTGGAGATTTTTATAAAGCAAATTATTACTATAACAGTTATACCTTTTTTGACAACATTGAACTGCCCTCCAGATCTGACCGTATTTACGGGAACTTTGCACTGGCCTACCAGATCATTAACGATCTAAGCATTAAAATCACTTATCGAAGGTACCAAACCAATGGCTGGAGGGAAGAAAAGTACAACACAGACCTTTACAATAGCCAGTTGAATGCTGTCGAATGGTGGGGTAATCCAAAAGCAAAAGGATACTACTCTACATACACAACTTACGCATCACGTGAAAACCTGGAAAGCCTGCTCTCTTTCAATAAGAGGATTGGAGATTTCACAATCAATGCGGATGCCGGTTCTGATTTTTTCCGTGCAATTTCCAAATCCAACGGGGCCAATACAGTAAATGGATTGGTAGTGCCAGACCTCTTTGCTGTGGAGAATTCTGTGGATCAACCCCATATTTCAAATATCCGGACCAATGAAAAATACAGGGCCCTGTTCCTTCGCGGCGATGTGGGTTTCAGGAATTATATATTCGGAGAATTCACACTGCGAAATGACTGGTATTCTTCCTTACCACCAGACAACAATGCGATTTTTTCCAAATCCTTTGGACTTGGATGGGTATTCAGCAATCAGCTTAATCTCCCTTTCCTGAATTTTGGAAAAGTGCGTATTTCCTGGGGAGAAATACCAACAGCCATCCCCATATATATTTATCCAGGTTCAGAATACAGTTACAGTCTGTATAAATGGAACGACAATCTACTTACAAGCACCCCGGATTTCCTGGTGGACAGTACCATACATGGAGCTGTTAAGACACAGATGGAGCTGGGAATGGATGCCCGCTTCCTGGGTAACCGGATCGGTTTTTCAGCCACATACTGGAGCGGAACCGAAAAGGATGTTCCCTATCCTGTGACCATTGCCGGCTACAGCGGATATACCACCAGGTACATGAATACGGGCGAGATCAGCAAACAGGGGCTGGATCTCACCTTAAATGTCAGGGCTGTATCAACACGAAACCTGACATATGATATTGATGCTGTTTTTTCTTATCTGATTAAGAACGAGGTGGTGGATATCGATAACTCGGACGATACCATAACTGGATTTCTGGTTCAGTACCCAGCTGATTTGGATTTCTGGAATTTGGCTCCCAGTTTAACTCAAGAGGAAGGACAGCCCTGGGGTATTCTTAAAGGACAGGGCATGAAAATGTGGGAAGGAAAACCGATTTTAGATGATGAAGGCAAATATTTGGATACCATGAAGATTTTTGGCAGTGTCTTGCCAAAAATTACAGGAGGATTCCAGAATACCTTCAGGATACTAGGGAAAATAACAGTGACAGCAAACCTGGATTACCAGGTGGGCGGCAAGTACTACTCTCTGTCAAGTTGGGCTGGGTCCTGGGCCGGGGTATTGGCTAAAACAGCCGGTATAAATGATCTGGGGAATCCCTTAAGAGACCCGGTGGATAAAAATGATCCCGATCTTTTATACCTACCCGGTGATGAAGCAACCCCGGAGACCGGGGGAATTCACATCAGCGGAGTCAATGAAAATTATGAGGAAGTTGACTATTATGTGGATGCATTCGAGTATTACAATACCTATTTAAGAGATGCAGCTATTTATGATCCATATGTATTCGATCTTAGCTATGTAAAACTACGTGAACTAAGCATTGGATATGATTTCCGGCTTGAGAAGAATCCTGAACTCAGCCGATATATACGGGATATCCGAATCAGCTTATACGCCCTGAATCTATGGCTGATCTATGCAAAGAACCGGGATTTTGATCCTTCGGAAATATCCAGAACAGGAGGAGAATGGAGTCAGTTCCCCGGAACAAGATCTTTTGGTATAAATATGAAAGTTAACTTCTAATGAAAACTACAAAAGCATATTCCATAATAGCAAGCATTTTGGTAGTTCTTACCTTAACCACTTGTGAGAAAATGGGTGATTTTGGGGATACCAATGTGAATCCTTCAGTTGTCAGCTATCCTGAAACCTCAGCATTATTAACCAAGGTTCTTTCTGGCTTAGGTGAATTCTCCACTCCCGAAGTTGGTCCGGGAAATCTTTCATTCCCTGCTGGTATATTCTGTCAGTATTTTGCCGAAAACAATTTTATTTACTACGGTACATATGAAGATGAAGATGTAACACACTCTCCAATGGGCCATTACTCAGGAGATTTATATGACCTGCAGAACATCATTAATCTGAACAGTGATGAATCCACAAAAGCTGAGGCAGATAAATATGGGCCCAATGAAAACCAGATTGCCATTGCCAGAATACTCAAAGTATATATTTACTGGGTAATTACCGATTGTTGGGGTGATATTCCCTATAGTGATGCGCTAAAAGAAAACAGTAATGTCAGCTACGACACACAGGAAGTCATTTATAAGGACCTGTTGAATGAGTTAGAAGAAGTGGTTGAACAATCTTTGTCTGAAAATATTGTTGAAGGAGATATTGTTTATAATGGCGATATCACAAAATGGAAAAGACTGGCCAACTCAATGAGGATGTTGATCTCGCTCAGGCTCTCAAAGCAGTATCCAATGACAGGAGATTTTGCTGCCAGCCAGTTCAGATCCGCTCTTGAACACGAAGCAGGCCACATAGAAACCAATGAAGAAAATTTTCAGATTGATTATCCCGGTGGAATCTTTAAAAATCCCTATTTCGATTTGTACGAAAATTCTATCGGTTATTTGGGAGAGAGTGCCACTATGACAACTCTACTGGGTTCATTGAATAATGATCTGCGGCAAACAGTGTTTGGTGCTGATGCATCTGGTGCACCCTCTGATTTGGGGATCCCGGTAGGTATTAAATATCCGGATAATGCGAATTGGTGCGAAGCAAATCCCACCTACTGTTATATTCTGCATCCCGACTATCGTGAACAATCCGATCCCTTATATATCATCACTGCATCCCAGGTGTTGCTTGCCCGCGCAGAAGCTGCTGACCGGGGTTGGACCACGGAAACGTCAAATACCGGTGCGCTGTACCGGGAGGGTATTACCCAATCGTTCCTACAATGGGGACTGTCAGCCCCTGATTCTGCATACTTTAGCCAAGCCAATGTAGCACTACCTGAACCACCGGGAACGGGAGCTAATATTGCGCTGATTGCAACTCAACAGTATATAGCATTTTACCCCAGTGGAGTACAGGGTTGGTGTAACTGGAGAAGAACAGGTTATCCTGTACTTCAACCGG
>CAYMFU010000042.1:0-30512 GCA_964389805.1 uncultured Roseivirgaceae bacterium
TTTAATAATATCCTGGAAAAGTATTCCTATAAATCATTCTATCTGACCAACGAATCAGAGTCTGTATTTGTGATTCTAGGTAAGATAGATAAGACGCCATTAGAAATATCCACTCCTAATGATATCGAAGGTGAAGAGATTTTTAAAGTCGTTGATAACCAACCAGATCCTGTTGATGGTTTACCAGCCTTTTTAAAGTTTATTTCTGAGAATCTTAAATATCCTGAAGAAGCACGAAAAGCTGGAATTGAAGGCAAAGTATTCATTGAATTCGTTGTCACCAAAGAAGGATCTGTCGCTAATGTAAAATGTGTCAGAGGTATTGGTGAATTATGTGACGAGGAAGCGATCAGGGTTATCCAAAACAGCCCTGCCTGGAATCCTGGAAGCCAACAAGGAGAAAAAGTGAACGTCAGGATGGTCCTCCCCATTACATTTAAACTGGGAGGTTCAGGAGAGAAAAAGGAATAGTATTTTAAGTTTAATATTTACATTACGAAATACAGGAATTATCCCAATTCCAGATGGGATAATTTCTATCGTTGATTGTATATCTCAAATGTCAATCAGAAACACATAAAAATACTTCTTTCACTATTCAGTGATTTTATATCCTGGAATTACCTTTTCAAATACTTGCACATCCAATATTGCAGCCACTGATACTCCAATACCAAACATAAGAATATCCATTACATCAAAAGTTTCACCCAGCATATAAATACCAAAGGCTTGCATAATTTCAGTAAATGCTGCCAGGAGGAAAACGATAAGTGCTTTAACATACCATTTCTTAAAAAACCGGATCTGAACATCATTCAGGCATAGAAGAAAATAAAATCCTATAGGTACCAGGATATCAGAAGCATAGCTGTAATATAAGATATAGAGATCTCCATTAAGATAACTGCCCAACCTGAAAACATGAATTGCGGCTATAATCAGATTAATGCAAATGCCTACAGTAGTCCTGACTATTCGATTCTTTTTTAAGGGACCCTGATTCATATTGTGCACTATATGATCTATTTATTCTGGTTTATGCTCATTGCTTATACCGTTTTGACGAGAATTTCTTTCATGTCACTGTCCAAAAGTTCAACCGGATTGTTTTTGTTTGAAGTAATCTTAATAATATTTCCCATATCCTCAGGATTAAATCCGAAGGCTTTCAGTTTCGGCAATCTGAATTTCAAAGTCAGGTCATAAATTTTATTAATAAGAAATTCGGCATAGAACATACGGTCCTTATCTGATGATCCATGGAAAATTTCACCTACCCTGGCGTATTTTAAAACTGCCTTATCATCAGGATTCTTTTTTAAAAGCTTGTTTAGTGTAATTTCATTTGCAATGCCCATTAATGAAGCACATAACAATCCATGGGGTATATCAATCCTTCCGCCTACTGAAGAAGCAAAACCATGAACAACACCTAAACCCGCATTTGCCAAGGTAATCCCGGAACAAAATGCAGCATTCGCCATTCCAGCACGGGCTTCAATGTCTGCGCCATCATCAACCGCACGTTCCAGATACATATGAACCATTTCCAATCCGGATAAAGCTATTGCATCTGTCAAAGGATTTGCTTTAGTCGACAAATAACTCTCAAGTAGTTGTGTGAAGGCATCCATTCCACTCCAGGCTGTAATGTTTTCCGGACACTGAATGGTCAATTCTGGATCTATCAATGCCAGATCCGGAATAAAATTATCATGACGCAATGATTTCTTAAATCCATGTTCGCCTACACGACTAATAACTGCATTTTTTGTCGCTTCACTACCAGTACCAGATGTAGTTGGAAGAGCAAAAAAAGGAATTTTTGTGCCTGGATGTATACTGCCATCACCCGCACCTTCCAGGTATTTGATAATGTGTTCCTTTAATGGAAGCATTGCTGAAATTGCCTTCCCTGCATCAAGTACACTTCCTCCACCTATTGCCATTACCACATCCGGTTTATAATCGCTAAATGTTTTTACAGCATCATCAATTAATTCTGGTGTTGGTTCTTTTTTAATTCTTACTACTTCATAGGCAATCTGATAATCTTTAAAAGACTTTGTAAGGATATCCCAATTGTTGGATTTAGAAAATGATGATCCCCCAATAACCAGCAACACCTTATGCCCAAAATCAAGTATTTTTTCAGGCAATAATTGCCGCTTCCCAATTCCAAATTCAATATTCGGGGGTAATAAAACTCTAAAATTCATTACCAGAGTCCTTTATCCATGGGGGCTAGTATTCTATGCTTCACACCTTGTCGCGGTTGAGCCATCCAATTGGCAACTCTTTCCCGCCAGTTTAGATAGTGTGCAGTTTTCTTGTGTTCAGCCGATGCTTCTTCGGACTCATACGCCTCATATAAAACAAATTTGGAAGGATCTGAGTCATCCTGCAATACATCAAAGCGGAGGTTGCCAGGCTCATTAATTGATCCCTTATGGTTTTCGATGGAGGCATTTTTAAAATCCTCAATATGTTGCTCCTTAACCCAGACATGCACGATAGTAACGATCATGATATTTAATTAAGATATATTGGACATACATTGAAATTAACTTTAATCAGTTTAGAATACAGTTATTGTCATTATAATATTGAAAAAACAATTGAAAAAGATTTAATCCTCCTTCAATTTTTCTGTCGCTATCTTTATTTTTTCAAATTTTTCGGTAAAGAACTGATTCAGGACCTTCATTTTTTCGATGATCTTGTCATTGCAGAGGTTGCCGATACTTCCCTCATGCGTATGATTAATATCAAAATCTGGTTGAAAAGATCCATTTTCAATCATTTCTCCTACTTTTCTATAGGCATCACGAAATGACATCCCCTCCAATACAAGTTGATTTACCGTTTCAACACTAAACAGATATTTATATTTATCCTGTTGGACAACTGCATTATTTACTATTATATGAGATAGCATAAACTCCGACATATAAAGGCAATTTTTAAGTGATTCTATAGAATTCATCAAATTTTCCTTCAATAATTGCATATCTCTATGATACCCGGCAGGAAGGTTAGTTGTCAACAGGCTGATCTCATTTGAAACTGCTTTTATCTGGTTGCACTTCCCTCTTATCAGTTCGAACACATCCGGATTCTTTTTATGCGGCATAATGCTGGACCCAGTAGTATATTCATCAGGAAAAGCAATAAAACCAAAATCCTGGCCCATGTAAAGGCATATATCAGCAGCAAACTTCCCAAGAGTATCGGCAATCAGTCCCAAAGCATTTGCAAAGACTTTTTCAGCCTTTCCCCTACCCATTTGAGCATAAACAACATTATAATTCATAGAATCGAAACCCAGTAATTCCGTAGTCAATTGCCGCTTAAGAGGAAATGAACTTCCATAGCCAGCAGCAGACCCAAGTGGATTCTGATTGATTATTTCAAAAGCGGCTTTTAAATTGATCAGATCGTCAGATAGACTTTCAGCATATGCTCCAAACCACAGGCCAAATGAAGAAGGCATGGCTACCTGAAAATGGGTATACCCCGGCATGAGTATCTCCTGATACGTTTCACTCAGGTTTATAAGTCTGTTAAATAGATTTTGTGTTAATGTTACGATCTCCTGTATCTCATTCCTCATAAAAAGCTTTATATCCAACAATACCTGATCATTTCGACTGCGGCCACTATGGATCTTTTTGCCTATATCGCCCAGTTTCTTTGTCAGAATAATCTCTACCTGGGAATGTATATCCTCAACGCCATCCTCGATTAAAAATTTACCATTCTTTATATCTTCAATAATTTCGATCAATCCATTGTGTAGCCTATTATGTTCTGTTTCATTAATTAAATGAATGTCCTTTAACATGGCAATATGAGCCAGGGAGCCAAGAACATCGTACATGGCCAGTTCCATATCTAATAGATTGTCTTTACCAATCGTAAAATCTTCTATGATCTTGTTAACATCATAGTTTTTCTGCCAGATCTTCATTTATTGATTTTTAAATAAGCTAATGTTACTATCAATCATGAGCATATGATTTTATTCAGAACCCGTATATAAATTTCAGTTCCTTTCTGGATCTCATTCAATTTTATATATTCATCGGCGGTATGGGACCGAAGAGAATCACCAGGCCCCATTTTAACCGTAGGAAAATTCATTAGAGCCTGATCGCTCAAAGTATCCGAGCCAAATGTTTTAATTCCCAGGTTCTTAGCTGTTTTAACTAAAACATGATCTCCTGAAATAGCAGATGGGTGTAATCGGGTTGACCGGGCAATAACCTCGCTTTTCATATTGTCCTTTATTATTTGGAGCACTTCTTCATTGCTATAAGAATCAGTATTACGCACATCAACAACAAATTTACACGTATCGGGGATAACATTATGCTGGCTGCCGGATTCGATCATCGTAGCTGTCATTTTAATGGGACCCAATACGTCAGAAGTCAAGGGGAACCTGTAGTTTCTTAACCATTTGATATCTTCCAATGCTATATAAATGGCATTTATCCCGGATTCTTTCGCAACATGGCCTGATATCCCTTCAGCAAGGCAATCCAAAACCATCAAGCCTTTCTCTGCTATTGCCATTTGCATCCCAGTAGGCTCACCAATAATGCCGAAATCAATCTTCCCTAAACCTCCTATAACGGACTCAACGCCATTTACGCCTGATATCTCTTCTTCAGCTGATGCAAGCATGATCAAATTAAAATCCAGGTTTTGAGCATCATAATAATGAAGAAAAACTGCAATCAAACTTACCAGAGCTGCCCCTGCATCATTGCTTCCAAGTCCGTATAACTTTTCATCCTCTATGATAGGGATGAAAGGATCCCTGGTCCAATCGGACCTGGGTCTAACTGTATCATGATGGGAATTCAGAAGTATAGTCTCTTTTGCCGGATCGAAATATTTGTTCAGAATCCATACATTATTATCCTTTCTGTTTGTTTTCAAGCCCTGGATCTTAAAAAATGATTCCAGCACATCAGCGGTGGCCGCTTCCTGTTTACTGAAAGAAGGATTTCTAATTAGGTTACTAAGCAGTTCTTCGATATGATTGAAAGAAATTTCCAATTATTTTGATATTTGTGTTCCGAATTCCTCATCACCTTCTGATAGATTCTTCACATCCCCATAATGACAAATATACACACGATTAACTCCTGCACTAACAGCATCAAAAGCATTATCTACTTTTGGAAGCATACCTGTGTGAATTACGCCCTCACTTTGAAGATCAAGATAATTCCCCTTGTTAATGTGGCTGACAAGCGTTTTTTCATCAGCAAGGTCTTTTAATACCCCTGGTTTTTCAAAGCAATAATATAGGTCAACTTTATATTCCTGTGTCAACCCGACTGCCAGTGAAGAGGCGATAGTATCGGCATTTGTATTTAATAATTGTCCACTTTTATCATGAGTCATCGCTGTAAATATTGGAACAAATCCAGACTTAATAATCTCCTGAACATTTTTCACATTTACTTTCTCAATATCCCCCACAAATCCGAAGTCAATACCATTTTTAACAGGTCTTCTCGTGGCCTTAATCGTATTACCATCAGCACCTGTCAGGCCAAGGGCATTACATCCATATTTTTGAAGAGTTGCTACAATCTTTTTATTGGCCAGTCCAGGCAATATCATAGTGACTACTTCAAGGCTTTTTTCATCTGTAATTCTTCTTCCGTTGGTCATCTTTACCTCTATACCCAGGCGTTCGCACATTTCACTTACCCACTTGCCTCCACCATGAACTAATATTTTTTTACCAGGGACAGTGGCAAAATCCTTTAGAAAAATATCCAATTCACTGTTATCATCGATTACCTTTCCTCCTATTTTAAATATGGACAGCTTTTCAACCATTACAATGATTTTAATATCTCCTGAATTACAGCCTGAGCCGCAAATACACGATTTCCCGCTTCTTCTATAACAATAGATTGATTGCCATCGAGAATATCGTCGGCAATTACCACATTTCTTCGTACAGGCAGGCAATGCATAACTTTTACCTCCTTCGAATTCTCAAATTTTTTCGCTGAAATCATCCATTCCGGATCAGTACTTAAAACTTTACCATACTGCTCATAAGATGACCAATTCTTTACATATACAAAGTCGGCTCCTTGCAAAGCTTTGTCCTGGTTATATTCTACCTGAACTCCATCCATAAACGATCTGGATAATTCATAACCTTCCGGATGTGTAACGATCAATTCATAATCCATTTTTGAAGCCCATTCTACAAAGGAATTTGGAACAGATTGTGGCAAAGCCCTTGGATGAGGGGCCCAGGACATGACAACTTTTGGTTTGTCTACCTTTTTGAATTCTTCAATGGTAACCATGTCGGCAAGGGATTGCAAAGGATGACGGGTGGCAGACTCAAGGCTGATCACTGGCACACCAGAATATTTTATCAGGCTATTCAATATCTCCTCACTATAATCCGCATCCCGGTCAATCAATCCAGGGAAGGATCTTAATCCAATGATATCACAATATTCACCAATTACGGCGGCAGCTTCGATAATGTGCTCTGCCTTATTCCCATCCATCACAATTCCTTCTTTTGTTTCCAGAGCCCACCCTTCACCACTGAAATTCATGACCATAACATCCATGCCAAGGTTTATGCCCGCTTTCTGGGTACTTAGGCGTGTTCTTAGACTCGGATTCATAAATATAAGCCCAAGGGTTTTACCATTACCCAAATTCCTTTGAAGCGGATCTGCTAACTTACACGATCTTGCAGTCCGGATCAATGTATTCAAATCCTGAACATCATATACGGAAGTAAAGTTTCTCATATCAAAATGCTAATCCTTTCATTTTCAACCCGGTAGTCTCTTCGAGCCCGCACATGAGGTTCATATTCTGAACCGCCTGGCCTGAAGCTCCTTTTACCAGATTATCAATAGTACTGATAACCATCAATTGGTCTTCAACTTTATCAATAAACAACTGACAATAGTTTGTATTTACCACTTGTTTCAGGTCAATGTTAGACTCACTGAGATGTACAAATGGATGTTCTTGATAGAATTCCGAATAATCCTTTTTTACCGTTTCAACAGCTACTTCTGTTTTTAAATACATAGTAGCTATAATACCCCTTGTGAAATTTCCTCTATAGGGAATAAAAAAAAGATTATTGCCTATGGTGGGATCAGTTTTCTTCAAGCTTTGTCGTATTTCTTCCAGATGTTGGTGTGTAAATGCTTTATAAACAGACATATTATTGTTTCTCCAACTGAAATGAGATGTGGGGCTCAGCTTCTGTCCAGCACCTGTTGAGCCTGTAATGGCACTAATGTGAATGTCGTCTTTTATCAATTCATTTTTCGCCAGTGGAATCAAACCCAACTGCAGGCATGTTGCAAAACATCCCGGATTGGCAATGTTCTTTGCTTTGACTATTTCTGATCTGTTTAATTCAGGCAATCCATAAATGAATTCCCCAAACTCTTGCTGTATCTCCGGATAACTATCGTTCAACCTGAAATCCTGACTCAGATCAATGATCTTTTGTGTTTTACCTATTTTGCCCGACTGCAGGATTTTGACAGATTCCCCATGCCCTTTACACAGAAATATAACGTCAATTTCTTCTTCTACTTCTGATATGAACCTCAGATTTTCGACATGAAACAAGTCGGCATGAACCGAACCGATCGTATTGCCGGCATTGCTATCACTTTGCACATAACCTATTTCAACATCCGGATGATTGATTAAGATCCGCAATAACTCACCACCAGTATAGCCGGCAGCTCCAATAATACCAACCTGTATTTTACTCATCGATATTGTTTACTTTATTATAGATCATAGTCTGATTGGCCATTATTTTTGTAAATCCTTTTACATCGTCACCTGACCAGGCCATATTCATTTCTCCATAGGCGCCAAACTCTGAGGACATAAGGTCATGGTCAGATTCCATACCCAATATGAAGAAACGATAGGGTGCCAGACGCGCATAAACAGTTCCTGACACATATTCCTGCGTGTCCTGCAGGAATCGTTCAACATTTCGGGCCAGGGGATCAAGGAACTGCCCCTCATGGATCATCATTCCATACCAGTTTGCCAATTGATCTTTCCAGTAGATCTGTCCTTTCGTAAGATTATGTTTCTCCATATGTTGATGCGATTTTATAATAAGGAGGGGCAAACCAGCTTCAAATCCGATCCGGCCTTTAATTCCAATAACGGTATCACCTACGTGAATGTCGCGTCCCAGAGCCCATGGTTCAATAAATTTTGTTAGTTCAACTAATGCCTGAAGAGGATCATCATAAATTTTATCATTGAAACCAACAAGTTCTCCCTTTTCAAACTTCAATTTGATGTCTTCAATCGATTCCGTACTCAATTGGGTAGGAAAAGCTGAACCAGGTAAGAACTTGTCAGAAGTCAGGGTTTCCTCACCCCCTACAGAGGTACCCCAAATGCCTTTGTTGATTGAATATTTAGCTTTTTGCCAATCCAATTTGACATCGCGTTTCTTCAAATAGTCAATTTCATCTTGACGTGAAAGTTTCAGATCCCGAATTGGTGTTATAATAGGAATTTCAGGTATAAGAATCCTAAAAATAAGATCGAATCGAACCTGATCATTTCCAGCCCCTGTTGAACCGTGTGCCACATAATCTGCTTGTAATTCTTTGGCCCTGGCTGCAATCATTTTTGCCTGAAAAATCCTTTCGGAACTAACAGAAAGAGGATATGTGCTGTATTTCAGCACATTTCCAAATACAAGGTATTTTATACACTCATCATAATATAGTTGCGTGGCATCAAGCACCTCATGTTGCTTTGCTCCCATCAAAAGGGACTTCTCTCCAATTGATTTTAACTCATCCTGATCAAATCCACCTGTATCCACTAATACAGTATAAACATCAAGACCTCTTTCCTGTGATAGGTATTTTACACAATATGATGTATCTAATCCTCCACTATAAGCAAGAACTACTTTTTGATTTTTCATTTTATTATAGATTAAAAAATTCTATGAATTATCTTTTGATTTTTGAATACCTTTTAAAAGTACATGTTTTTTAAATCTGATCCACCTATCATAAATCCTTAATCCTTTCAGATTGAATTTTTTTCCATTATTGGGGGATTTTTCGGGATCAAACAACATCCCGGTACACAAGCAATGGATCCTATCCATCCGGTTCAGAATATCATAATTGATGCAGCTTGAGCACCCATACCAGAACTGATCGTCCTGGGTCAGCTCAGAAAATGTGACGGGTCGATATCCAAGTTCTGAGTTTATGTGCATTACTGCAAGATTTGTCGTCAATCCAAATAATTTTGCCTTGGGATACAGTTCCCTGGAAAGCTCAAAAGCTTTAGTTTTAATTTTTTTTGCAAGCCCCATTTTTCTGAAATCCGGATTCACAATGAGCCCTGAATTAGCTACGTAATTTGCTTTGCTCCATTTTTCCAGATAACAGAAACCTGCAAATTTTCCATCGCTGCTTAAACAAATGATAGCATGTCCATTTTCAATTTTTTTACGAATATATTCTTCAGGCCGCCTTGCTATTCCCGTCCCTCTTTCTTTAGCAGAAGTCTCGATATAATCACAAATCGTACCGGTATATTTCAGAAAATTTTTATTTGATATATAGATCTTAAAATCGGGCATAAATTACATGCTTTTTATTTTAATTTTATTTCTGGGATATTGAATGTGTGGATTACCATTACGTAAATGGCAGTAAAAATTAACCGGCCCTAAGGCCTGAGAAAAGCAATGATGTGATGTCCTGTATGAATCTTCGGATAATTCAATTTTTGAATAATTTATGCAAAGAGAATCAAAAAAAAACAATTAATAAAGATTTAAAGACAATATTTATTAAAAATATTTGCAATCTAATATTTCCTTTAAAATGATGGCGTCCTTAATACTATCTTTATTTCGTAATAAGTCCCGGTACCGTTTTGCCGTGTGGATATTAACACCTTCCGATATCTTATATTCGTCAAATCTTTTTTTCTCGGCCGATTCCAGGTTAACTTGTTCATCAAGAGTTTTAAAATCCTTATTTACATTGTAAACTTCCTCATAACTTTTATATCTGCTCTCTTCCTGCGTCTCATATTCTTCTGTAAATTTCTCTTCCTTGTTATAATTTCCATCTACATAGGATTCCTCAAGTTCTTCCGGTTCCTCTTCATATTCATATTCCGGTTTTTCCTTTCGTCCGGTAAATTCTTTTAAAAGGTCTTCAAAGGTTACAGGTTTTTCTGTTCTTGGGGCCTTTTCATATCCACCACCTGAATCTGTATTACGGTGTTTTTGGGGAGGTGGTGCTTGCTTTTTTTTACGAAATGCGCGACTTAAAAAATAAATTGCTCCCAAAGCAATATAAATGTATAATTCAAGATCATCCATGGTAACACAAATCTAAGAAATAATTTTATATTTGCCTTCTATAATTTATTTATGATATAAATTGCCGGATGGAGCTGACCAAACTCGAAGTAAAGGGATTTAAAAGTTTTGGAGACAAAGTTGTTATTAACTTTAATAAAGGAATAACGGGTATTGTAGGACCAAATGGATGCGGAAAATCAAATATTGTCGATGCGATCCGCTGGGTACTTGGCGAACAGAAAATCAAAACCCTGCGTTCTGAAAAGATGGAAAACATCATCTTTAATGGAACTAAAAGTAGAAAAGCCCTTCAATTAGCTGAAGCCTCAATTACTTTCGAAAATACGAAGAATATTCTTCCAACTGAATATTCCTCGATAACTATAACCAGAAGATATTTCAGGTCTGGTGACAGTGAATATTTATTAAACGGTGTTCCCTGCAGGTTAAAGGATATTACAAATCTTTTTCTAGACACCGGGATTGCTTCACATAGCTATGCAATAATTGAATTAGCGATGGTTGATGAGATCCTTAATGATAAGGATAATAGCCGGAGGCATCTTTTTGAAGAAGCTGCAGGGATTTCAAAATTCAGGGTCCGGAAAAGGGAAACCTTACGGAAACTTGAAGCTACTGACCTTGATCTTGAAAGAGTTGAGGATCTAATTTACGAGATCCAGAAAAATATGCGGTCTTTGGAGAGACAGGCCAAGCAGACACAGCGATATTTTAAGATTAAGGAAGAGTACAAGAATTTAAGCATTTTACTGGCAAGAAAAACAGTAGCCCTGCAAAAGGATCAGCTGGAAAATATAAACATTCAAACAGCTAAAGAAAATGACAAGAAGCTAAGCCTGTCCAAAAAAGTCAATGAAAAAGAAGCGGGGATAGAAAATGCCAAAAAAGAGCTTCTTGAAAAAGAAAAGGATCTTTCGCAAAAACAAAAGGCTTCAAATGAATATGTTACAAAAATCAGGCAATTCGAAAGCGATAAAAAGATCAAAAATGAAAAGTTAAGATTTCTGAATGACAAGAGTTTGAATCTTAAGGATCAAATCGATCAGGATAAAAAGAGTAATGAAAGGGCATCATTCAGTATTCAGAGCCTAAAACAAGAGAAAAAATCTGCTGAGATAACTCTTCATGAAGCCGAGATCAAACTCAAAGGTCTTCAGGATGAACATCAGGAAGAAAAGAAAAGAACACAATTTCTTCAAGATGAGGTGGATTCCATGAATAGGGTGTACAAGGTAAAGCATGAAGAGGTCTTCCAGTATAATAAGGAATTCGAAATAAAGGAAATACAGCTGAACACCTTAAAACAGGAGCTGGAAAAGACTACAAGCGATACTACTGAACAATCGGAAAGCCTGGTTGAGTTCGACAAGAAGATAAAAGAGATCAGATCTGAACTCGACAGTAAATCAAAATATCTGAATTCCTTAAAGAAGGGAGAAAATCAGATTGAAGAAAGAATTGTATCATCTGATAAACTGATAGAAAAAATAAAGGATGAACTTTCAGCTACGACCCGTATTCTTGATTCCAAGCAGAATGAGTTCAATCTCACAAAATCTCTTATTGATAATTTAGAGGGTTTCCCGGAAGCTATCCGGTTTTTAAAGATCCAGAAAAATTGGGGAAAAAAAGCTCCGCTTCTCAGTGACATTCTTACAACTGAAGAAAAATACCGGGCAACCATTGAGAATTACCTGGAACCTTATATGAATTATTATGTGGTTGATTCTGAGGCAGATGCGTTTAAAGCGGTAAATTTATTAAGTGAAGCATCGAAAGGCAGGGCTCATTTTTTTATACTTGATAGCGTTGAAAAATTCGTCCCTTCTCCGATTAAAATTTTTGATAATGCTACCCCTGCTACTGAAATCGTAGAATACGACCTTAAGTATCAAAAGCTGGTAAGTTACATTTTATCTAATGTTTATTTAATTTCTCAAACTTCCGGTGATTTCCCAAAGGATGAAGAGGCCATATTCATAACTGCTAATGGAAAGTTTACCAAAAAGAGGTTTAGTATATCAGGCGGTTCGGTAGGTTTATTTGAAGGAAAAAGAATAGGAAGAGCTAAAAATCTTGAAAAACTGGATCGGGATATCAAAAGATTGAACAAGAAACACCTGGATATCAAAAACAAACTGAATGAGGAATTAAAAGCCATTGTTAAACTTAAAGGATCAACCAAAAAAGATAAGATTGATTTACTCCAGACGGAAATTAACCATCTTAATGAAAGCCTGATATCACTCAAAACAAGGGAGGAACAATATTCACAGCTCCTTTCCAATCAGTCCACAAAAAAAGAAAACATTCAGGAAAAAATTGAAGAATTAAACAACGACCTGGAAAAGCTCTCTCCTATTACCGAAAAGGGGGAAATAGATCTTGAGATATTGGGTGAAAAGATTATAAGCTTGCAGAGCGAACTTAAAAATCAACAGGAAATGTTATCATTGAAGTCAGCTGCCTACAATGATGATAATATTTTATTTCACCAGCAAAAAAACAAGATCAA
The DNA here is from genome assembly GCA_964389805.1 of uncultured Roseivirgaceae bacterium. Classification (GTDB taxonomy): domain Bacteria; phylum Bacteroidota; class Bacteroidia; order Cytophagales; family Cyclobacteriaceae; genus JAGTVG01. The sequence goes on from CAYMFU010000042.1 coordinate 12,942, forward strand.
TAGCATTGATCAGGAGATCAATTTCAAAACAATTGCATTCGAAAACTCCAAAGAGAGAATAAGTAAAAACCAGGAATCTTTGGAGATCAATGAAAAGGAAATAAAAGAACTTCTTTCTTCTGACGAGAATAGCGAAGAAGTACTTCTGGGAATGTATGAAGAAAAAGAAGCTTTCGAAAAAGTCCTCAATGAATCAGAGAAAGGATATTATTCGGCACGCGGGCAAATTGACGAACTGGAAAATCAGGTTCGTGAATTACAGCACAACCGTGAGAACATAGATACCATCATTATTGAGTTAAAAGACAAGCTTAACGAGATAAAACTCCAGTTAAATAGTATAAAAGAGAGATTATCTGTTGAGTTCCAGATAAGCCTCGACGATATATTGAAAGGGCCGGAAAATGAGGAGGAGGGTGAGGCCGAATCAGAGGAATCTTTAAGAGAAAAGGTTGATACAATTAAGAATAAGCTGGAAAAAATTGGCCCGATCAACCCTATGGCAATGGAGGCCTACGAGGAAGTTAAAAAGCGCAATGACTTTATAACTGAACAGAGAGAAGACTTATTTCAGGCAAAAGAATCTTTAAAGGCAACAATTGATGAAATTGATCTTGCCGCCAGAGCCAATTTTATGGAGGCTTTTGAAAAAATTAAAGATAATTTTATAAATGTGTTCAGAACCTTATTTGGTGAGGAAGATGATTGCGACCTTATCCTAACCGATATTGAAGATCCACTAAGCTCAAGTATCGAAATTATAGCAAAACCAAAAGGAAAGAAACCTCTAACCATTAATCAGCTTTCAGGTGGGGAGAAAACACTTACTGCCACTTCTCTTCTTTTTGCTATATATCTAATGAAACCAGCTCCCTTCTGTATTTTTGACGAAGTGGATGCTCCGCTTGACGATGCCAACCTTGATAAATTCAACCTGATCATCAGAAAATTCTCAAAAGACTCACAGTTTATTATCGTAACGCATAATAAGCGGACAATGGTCTCTACTGATGTCATATACGGAATAACAATGGTGGAACAAGGGATCTCAAAAGTAGTCCCTGTTGACTTAAGAGAACTGGAAGTATAATTTCAGAAGTCAATTACAATTAATCTACCAGGCCTCTATTATCATGTATAAATTGAATTGAATTTTTAAAAATTATAAAATGCTAAAAAAGATAAATCCTACCCAAACACAAGCATGGGCTAAGCTCACCGACCATTTTAAAGATATTCATCATAAACATATAGTAGATATGTTTAATGAAGATCCGGAAAGAGCGGATAATTTCTCCATAGTATTTAATGAAATATTAATTGATTATTCTAAGAACCGAATTGATGTTGAGACTAAAAAGTTACTCCTGGAATTAGCGGAAGAGGTTGATTTAAAAGGGGCAATCGATTCTATGTTTACAGGTGAAATGATAAATTTGACCGAAAGACGAGCCGTATTACATGTTGCCCTCAGAAACAGGCTGAATGCTCCGATATATGTAGACAACAATGACGTTATGCCAGATATTAATAAGGTTCTGGAAAAAATGAAGTCCTTCTCTGAAGAAGTTATTTCTGGTAATTGGAAAGGCTATACAGGACGACAGATTACAGATATAGTAAATATAGGTATTGGTGGATCGGCCCTGGGACCACTTATGGTCTCAAAAGCACTTCGGCCATTTAAGATCCCGCATATAAATGTTCATTTTGTTTCAAATGTAGATGGTTCACAAATAGCTGAAACCTTAACTAAGGTAAATCCTGAGCAAACATTGTTCCTGATCTCTTCCAAAACATTTACAACCCAGGAGACTATGACCAATGCCCATACTGCCAGGGATTGGTTCCTCAATTCAGCGCTTGATGAAGAGTTCATTAAAAAACATTTTGTAGCCATTTCCACAAACAAAGAAGCAGTTGAGAATTTCGGTATAGATCCAAGGAACATGTTCGAATTTTGGAATTGGGTTGGTGGAAGATATTCTCTCTGGTCAGCAATCGGATTATCCATAATCTTAAGTATAGGTTTCGAAAACTTCCTTGAACTGCATAATGGTGCTCATGAGATGGACCTGCATTTTCAGAATACTGAATTTGAAAATAACATACCAGTTATATTGGCTCTACTGGGCATATGGTACAACAATTTCTTTGATGCAGACACCTATGCCATCTTACCTTATAGCCAGGATATGCAATATCTCCCTACATATTTGCAACAGGGAGACATGGAAAGTAATGGTAAGAGTGTCGATCGGAGTGAAAATATAGTAAGCTATCAGACCGGCCCCATCATATGGGGAGAACCGGGGACAGATGGGCAACATGCTTTTTATCAACTAATACATCAAGGCACCAAAATGATCCCTTGTGATTTTCTAATTCCTGCTAAAAGTTTTGATCAGGTGGGAGATCATCATAAGAAACTGATTTCTAATTTCTTCGCGCAAACAGAGGCTTTGATGAAGGGTAAAACAGAAAAAGAAGTAATTGAGGAGTTCGAAAAAGATGGGAAGAAAGTAGGGGATATTGTTCATCTGGTTCCTTATAAAATCTTTCATGGCAACCGGCCCACGAATTCAATTCTCTTTAAAGGGCTTACTCCAAAGACCTTAGGTAGCATAATAGCTATGTACGAGCATAAAATCTTTGTTCAGGGAGTGATCTGGAATATCTTCAGCTTTGACCAGTGGGGAGTGGAACTTGGGAAACAGCTGGCGCAGAAAATTTTACCGGAGCTTGAAGGTGATCAGGAAATTACATCACATGATGGTTCAACTAATAACCTGATTAATTATTATAAGAAAATCCGGTAACTGAAACGACATCACTGAATAGAAGAATAAAGAGTTTGTTCCTTTATTTCTTGGTTATTAGCTTGTAGTAATTCTTCGGCATTCAATAATTCAAGCTTAAGAACACCCTTTGAATTATCCAGGATCTTAAATTTCTGATCCCCAGCAGGTGATCTTAAAACCAAAGAGGGAAGGTTGTGATTTACCGACCACAAACCGCTCTCAACAGATTTATCTGTATTAATCCTGGTGAAAAATCCATCATTCCGAAGAATTATATTATACAATTCCTTACGAGCGCCCATCAATGCAAATTGATTGGCCGACATTTCCTCCACTTGAACAACCTTTTCAGCAATACCTTCGGTGTTTGGATCCACAACTCCACTTTCCCAGTTGAAGTATGCGGTCCAGGCAACAACTTGGAATACAAAAAATAAGGTTAATCGAAATTTCATAACAGGCTGATCACTAATGAACTTTAACAAATAAATTTTCAATATTCTAAATACGAATCTTTTTAATTAGATCAAATAACATCAATTGTTAAAAATTGAATGTAAAACAATACCAATAACCTTTCCCTGAACTAAAACGCACTGATGGTACTAATATTACATGCCAGATCGAACAATACATTAATCTACAAATATTATAAATAAATAATAAAAATTCTAGATATTTTACAATTTTCTTTCTATTTGCCAAAAATTAACACATGTTCCTCAAGCTTAACTGGTTAGAGGTTCAAATTACATGCCAATTCAATATTCTTTAATAGATATCTAATTACAACCCAATGTAACCCTGGAATATGAAAAATTAGACTTTTTAATACCGAAATTGAATTTCTTGAAACGAAATCTATCAGCCAGCTGAATAAGAATACAGGTCACACTACCATTGCGCATTATAAATTAAAGGGAAATCTGGTCCGGAAGCTTAATCTCTTTCAATTGTCCCGTACCTTTATCCAATTGGGACCACAATAAGTCATCAAAAGTCAGGTGTACCATGCCTCCTGGTGGTAAAAAACCTATAACATCAGTGGATAAATGCTCACAAAGATGGGTGATAGAAGGATTATGCCCAATAATTAAAACTGATTTAAGGGAATTATCAAGGTTCGAAATGAATCCAAGCAAGGTTCGTACAGAAGCCTCATAGAGATCTTCATCAATTTTAATTTCAGAGTGATCCAGTTTGAGCTGGTCCGAAAAAAGTTGTGCCGTATCGATGGCTCGTGCAGCATGGCTTGTTAATATGACATCAGGTATAACTTCTTCTAAATACATGTATCTGGCCAGTCTAGAAGCATCCTGAATCCCTGAATCTGTTAATTCTCGTTCAACATCTTTTTGTCCGGGCTCAAGATTCCTGCTTTGAGCATGACGAATTAAAATTAAATTACGCTTCATCATTCAATTTTTAATAATTATTTCTCCTTTGTTCGCCATACCAGACGTACACAAATTCAATCATGAATTTATTAAGTTTTACGAGTAAAAATTCATTTTCTTATTTTTTTTGTTAAAAATATTGATATTTGAAGCTTTGAAAATTATAAGGAATGACCAAAAATCTTGTTATCGTAGAATCGCCAGCTAAGGCAAAGACTATCGAGAACTATCTCGGTAAAGAATTTATAGTGAAATCCAGCTTTGGGCATGTTAGAGATCTTCCAAAGGATAACGAAGCCATCGACATCAAAAATGGCTTTAAACCGACATATGAAATCCCTAAGGATAAAAAAGAGGTTATTAAACAACTGAAAAAAGAGGCTGCAAATTCTGAATTGGTATACTTAGCCAGTGATGATGACCGTGAAGGGGAAGCCATTTCCTGGCATTTAAAGGAAGCATTAGACTTATCAGATAATAAAGTCAGGAGGATTGTTTTTAGGGAAATTACGAAAAATGCCATATTGAATGCCCTGGAAAATCCACGTGGCATAAATCTTGACCTTGTTAATGCCCAACAGGCAAGAAGGGTACTTGACAGATTGGTTGGGTTCGAATTATCTCCGGTTCTTTGGAAAAAAATCAAAACAGGTCTTTCAGCTGGACGAGTACAATCAGTAGCCGTCAAATTGGTGGTTGAAAGGGAAAGAGAGATCGAGAAATTTAATATTGAGAGCTTTTACCGGATCTCCGCCTATTTTCTTGTGGAAGGAAATGTAATACTGAAAGCAGACCTACAAAAGCGACTGAAAACTGAGGACGATGCTGTTGAATTTTTAAAGTCGACAATTGGTGCTGCTTTCAATATTGAGAAATTAGAAAAGAAGCCTTTAAAAAAATCCCCTGCCCCACCCTTTACAACATCAACCCTTCAGCAGGAAGCAAGTAGAAAACTTGGTTTTTCAGTAACACAAACCATGACCATCGCTCAAAAATTATATGAGGCTGGCAAGATCTCATATATGAGAACCGATTCGCTTAACCTGTCACTTGAGGCCATATCAGGTGCTAAAAATGAAATATTGAATGAGTACGGGCAGGAATATCTTAAGACAAGGCAATTTAAAACCAAGTCTCAATCGGCTCAGGAGGCTCACGAGGCCATCCGCCCTACTAATTTCTCGGTTCGTGATGCAGGGGCGGACAGAAATGCTAAAAAACTATACGAACTGATCTGGAAGCGTACAGTTGCATCTCAAATGGCCGCTGCGCAATTGGAAAAAACAGTAGTTACTATTGGAATAAGTACAAGGCCTGATAAGCTTATTGCTACAGGTGAAATTATCAAGTTCAGTGGATTCTTGAAACTCTATCAGGAATCAAATGATGAAGAAAATGGTGAAAATGGTAAGCAAACTTTACTACCCCCGTTAAGCGAAGGGCAGTCATTGCAGTTAAAAGAGATGATTGCAAAACAGGGATTTACCAGGCCTCCACTAAGATATACCGAAGCAAGCCTTGTAAAAAAACTGGAAGAACTGGGGATAGGGCGACCATCAACATATGCACCCACGATTTCGACTATTCAGAAGAGAAACTATGTGGTAAAAGAATTTATAGAAGGCAAGAACAGGAATATTAAGGAAATAACCTTGAATGGTGAGAACATCGCCTCCAAGGAATCTGCTGAATCATATGGATATGATAAAAACAAGCTGTCTCCGACCAATATAGGTATCGTCGTTAATGATTTCCTGGTAAACCATTTTCCATCCATTATAGATTATTCGTTTACTGCCAATGTTGAAGAAGAGTTTGATGAAATTGCACAGGGTCAAATGGCCTGGGAAAATATGATCAACTCATTTTATGGAAAATTCCATCCGATGGTTGAAAAAACCGAAACGATCTCACGTTCAGAGGTAAGTGCTTCAAGAGAGTTAGGAACAGATCCGGAAAACGGAAAAACGGTATATGCACGATTGGGGAAATTCGGGCCTATGGTTCAAATTGGAGAAAACGACGAAGATGAAAAACCCAGGTATGCAAGCCTTAGAAAGGGGCAATTTCTTGAGAGCATTACTCTTGAAGAAGCTCTTGAACTGTTTAAGCTCCCGCGTGAAGTCGGGCTGTATGAAGATAAGGAGGTAGTGGCCGGAATCGGAAGGTTTGGCCCATATATCAGGCATGACAATAAATTTATCTCATTAAGCAAAGAAGATCCCTTACAGGTAAATATTGAAACCGCAATTCAATTAATTGAGGAGAAAAGAAAAGAAGAATCAAACAATATTATTAAAACATTTGAAGAACAGGCTGACGTAAAAGTATTAAAGGGCAAATACGGCCCCTACATAAAATTTGGTAAGAAAAATTTAAAAATACCAAAAGATAAAAATCCTGAAGATTTGACTTATGAAGAATGCGTAGAGCTTTCGGAAAAAGCACCTGCTAAGAAACGCAGATTTACCAAAAAATAAATACAATGAAAAATCTCGTAGTGCTGACCGGATCGGGCATCAGCGCTGAAAGTGGACTTAAAACGTTTCGGGAGTCTGGAGGATTATGGGAAGGATATGACGTGTATGAAGTGGCAACACCGGAAGGTTGGCATAAAAATCCAGCACTTGTATTGGAATTCTACAATCAGAGGCGAAAACAGGCCCTCGAATCTAATCCAAATGAGGCCCATAAAATTTTAGCAGATCTTGAGTCTCATTTCAATATCACCATCATAACCCAGAACGTAGATAACCTTCATGAAAGAGCTGGTTCCAGCAATATCATTCATTTACACGGTGAATTATTTAAATCACGAAGCACTTTGGATGAAAACCTGGTATATGAAATGGATGGCTGGGAGTTAAACCTGGGAGATATCTGTGAAAAAGGGGGACAATTAAGACCCCATATCGTGTGGTTCGGAGAAATGGTTCCAATGATGGAGGTAGCAGCCAAGGTAACAATGAAAGCTGATATTTGTATTGTAGTAGGCACCTCTCTGGTAGTATATCCCGCTGCCGGACTTTTAGATTATGTGGGATCCGATATCCCGAAGTTTATTGTGGATCCCAATATGCCCGATGTACGCAACAGACCTAATTTATATCTCATTGAAGAAAAAGCCTCCACAGGTATGCAAAAAGTACGGGATACATTATTTGCAGAGTATATCTAATTGGCTAAGGCTGGTTCAAAAGTCTCCTGAATAACTAAACCAACAGAATCTGCTTCGGTCGTCAGAAAAAGAGAAGTTATCTCAAGTATCTTTTTAATTCTTGTTTCGCCTTCTCCTGAATGATATGCAATTCTATCGATCCTGTCACTAATGTTACTTTCTTCAAGGGCCTCCCAGGATCCTGAATCAAGCCGTTCAGATATCCCCCCACAATAATCATCAATTGATTCAATGATATATATCTGTTCAGCATTCGAGGAAAAATATTTGGTTTCTATTAACAATTCGCATTCTGAAATTTCTGGCGTTTGTCCATCTATGGTCAATACTTTTCTAATCCATGTTTTGGAAGAATCATTTGAGAGCAAACGTACAACTTCTGATTCAGTGAACACAACTAGATTTTCATCTTCACCGCATGATGTAAAAAGGAATAAAACTATGGAGAAAGCCTTTATCCAGAACCTAGCTATATTGACTATTCGCATTTTCATAGGTTCAAAAATACATTCTAGGAACTACATATAAATGAAATTGAAAAAGAATCTATATTCCCAATCATTGGATAAATAATACAAGCGTCAATGGCAATATAAGAGTAGACTCTGTAAAAATAGAGATATATACCTCTATGTAGTATTAAAACGATTATTTTTGCATGCTTTAACGCTCTATTATAAAAAGATGGCTGATTATAATTTTAAGGAAATCGAAAAAAGGTGGCAAACTTACTGGGATTCAAACCAAACCTATAAGACCATGATCGATCCCTCAAAACCAAAATATTATGTTTTAGATATGTTTCCATATCCTTCAGGGGCTGGATTACATGTTGGTCATCCTCTTGGATATATAGCTAGCGACATAGTTTCCAGATTCAAAAGACTCAAGGGATTTAATGTTCTGCACCCAATGGGTTTTGACGCATTTGGACTTCCTGCCGAACAGTATGCGATCCAAACAGGTCAGCACCCCGCAAAAACTACAGATCAGAATATCTCAAGATATAAAGAACAGTTATTGAATATCGGATTTTCCTATGATTGGAATACCGAAGTGCAAACATGTGCTCAGGATTATTATAAATGGACACAATGGATATTTCTTCAATTGTTTAAAAGCTGGTATAACAATAGAACAAAGAAAGCTGAACCCATAGAAACCTTAATCAGTAAACTTGAGGTAGAAGGAAATAAAAATATTAAGGCAGCATGTGATGAAGACACTCCTGAAATTTCAGCAGATGAATGGCAAAATTATTCAGTGCAGGAAAAATCATTTTTTCTGCTAAAATATAGACTGACCTACCTTGCCGAAACCACTGTGAATTGGTGTCCTGCCTTGGGGACCGTTCTAGCAAATGATGAAGTCAGAGATGGTCTATCCGTCAGGGGAGGGCATCCCGTAGAACGAAAAAAAATGAAGCAATGGAGCATGCGAATAACAGCATATGCTGATAGATTGCTTGAAGGATTAAACCGTATCGACTGGACCGAAGCCTTAAAGGAGATGCAACGAAATTGGATTGGAAAATCTTTTGGTTGCTCAGTATCTTTTGATGTCTCCGATTCGGATCTGCAAATGACCGTTTTTACTACCCGTATAGATACAATATTCGGGGTAACATTCATGACCATTGCTCCAGAACATGAGATGGTCGATCAACTTACCACCCCAGGTCAGTCAGAGGCAGTCAAAGAATACATCGAAATTGTTAAGAACCGATCTGACAGGGAAAGAATGAGCGATGTAAAAACTGTATCAGGCGTATTTACAGGTTCCTATGTCATTCATCCCTTTTCAGGTAAAAAAATACCCATTTGGATTGCTGATTATGTGTTGGCAGCCTATGGAACAGGAATGGTAATGGGGGTTCCTTCTTCAGATACACGGGATTACGCATTTGCTAATCATTTCAATATCCCAGTCATACCTGTTCAGGAAGGCAAACATACCGATATTTCAAGTCCTGATTTTGATCCAAAAGCCGGGACGATGATCAACTCTGATTTTATTAATGGATTACCTGTGGCTGATGCTATTGAATTGGCTACAATTCGTGTGGAAGAAAAAGGAATAGGAGAAGCAAAAATAAATTTCAGGCTGAGGGATGCTGTATTTGGCAGACAAAGGTATTGGGGAGAACCATTTCCTATATTTTATGAAAATGAGATTCCTGTGCCAATGCCAGATAATGAATTGCCGTTAATACTTCCTGAGATCGATGCATACCTTCCCACAAAAACAGGTGATCCGCCATTGGGAAGGGCAACTGATTGGAAATATAAAAATAAATATGCCTATGAGCTAAGTACCATGCCTGGCTGGGCCGGATCAAGCTGGTACCTGTTCAGGTACATGGATCCTAAGAATGACAATGAATTTGTGAGTGAGGAAGCACAGGAATACTGGCAAAATGTTGACCTTTATATTGGAGGCTCTGAACATGCAACCGGGCATCTTATGTATTCGCGATTCTGGACTAAATTCCTTTATGACCGCGGATATGTATCAGTTGATGAACCTTTCAAGAAACTAATCAATCAGGGGATGATTCAGGGGCGGTCCAATTTTGTTTATAGAATTAAAGGGACCGACAAGTTTGTTTCATATAATTTAAGAAGTGCTTACGATGTACAGGAGCTTCATGTGGATGTAAATATCGTTGACAATGACGTCCTGGATCTTGAAGCCTTCAAGGCGTGGAGTCCTGATTTTAAAAATGCCAATTTCATTCTTGAAGATGGAAAGTATATCTGTGGAAGCGAAGTGGAGAAAATGTCCAAATCACTTTACAATGTGGTCAATCCTGATGTGATAATTGAAAATTATGGGGCCGATACCTTAAGGTTATATGAAATGTTTCTTGGTCCGCTTGAACAATCCAAACCTTGGAATACACACGGTATTGACGGAGTAAGTAAATTCCTGAGAAAATTCTGGCGATTGTTCCATGATAAAAACAATACATTCAGTATTTCTGAAGAAAAAGCGAGTGAGCAAGAATTAAAGGTCCTCCACAAAGCGATAAAAAAGGCTGTAGAGGATGTCGACCGCTATTCCTTTAACACGTCGGTCAGTAATTTTATGATTTGTGTGAACGAGTTATCAAGTCTCAAATGCAATAAAAGAGAAATACTTGAACCTTTAAATATTATTATTTCTCCTTATGCGCCGCATATTACTGAAGAACTTTGGTCATTGCTGGGACACCAGGAAAGTATTATGCAAGCAGCATACCCTGAATATAATGAAAAATATATTCAGGAAGATTCATTTGAATACCCGGTATCAATTAATGGTAAATTGAGGACTAAAATCAATTTTAACATGGATATGCCAAAAGAGGATATGGAGCGGGAGATCCTGGCTTCAGAAGTTGTTCAAAAATGGCTTAGTGGAAAGGATCCCAAAAAGATCATAATTGTTCCAAAGAAGATCATTAATGTAGTAGTATAATATCACTCGTCATTCAATTCTCCTTCAGCAGGTTCTTCTTCTTTTTTATTTTTCTTTTTAAAGAGTCTGAATTTTTTCTTCTTTTTCTCTTCCACCGGCTCGGCATCCTGGTCTTCCACTTTTAGATCTTCCTGGATTTCCTGCATGGAACTACGAGGTGCCTGGAGAAGATGACCGTACATGGCATCATACAGTGCCTGATCATTATTGAAGATGGTTAAATAAGGTGAATGATAAATGCGGCCACCACCAAGGGAATCAATGCTTAAGGAATCAGGTGAGGCCCATGCTATTAAAAGTGAGTCCGGCGTTTCGGAATATACTGTTTTCATAGCAATGGTTTTCATCTCATTTAATTTCTTCTTATATGTTTTCTGGACAATAATCCCATATTTGCTCTTCTTTACCTTTCCTAATTTTTGTTTAGGAGTGGAATCGGCCTCAAAAAGAGAAAACTGCTCTTTAAAGACATCTTCGTCTAATATAAATTTACTTTGATATGCGGGACATGTGATCTTGTTGTGGCATGAAACAATCAGTATCACGAGCCCAATTAAAGGCAATATTTTACTTAGACGGAGCATATCTCTTAAAAAACGGCAGGTATAATCTTATATTGCATTCTGCCACTTATAATATATGGATTGATTTTTCGAAAATCCTTCATTTAACCGGCGCAAATATAGTAGGATTTACAAGATTTTCGATTTACCTCAATTAATTTAAGATACGTGATGGATTTTAATTTAATAAGCTTCCAATCTGAAGGGAGGAAATATCTTGTTAATGTAAGACCAGGTTCCTGACTATAAGTATAATCAAAGCCAAAATGAAGATAATTATGCTGATTTTATTAACAAAATGCATTATCCTCAAGTTGATGTCGGGGTTTTTTCGACTTCCTTTTTTACGAAAAAAATAAGCGAATACTTCCTTAAAATCAAATATTTTCTTGAGTGGATATTTTTCTCTTTGATCTGCCATAATTTTAGCAATAACAGTTAAATTTCGGAAGGTATCTCAATCCAATTCCCATCCTGTTGGATCAAATTAATAAGCTCATCAACGGCATTCTCAGAAGGAACGCCTCGTTTAACCACTTCTTTACCTTTATACAGTGTAATTTTACCCTTTCCGGAACCAACATATCCATAATCAGCATCCGCCATTTCACCTGGACCATTTACGATACAACCCATAATACCTATTTTAACTCCTTTTAGATGATCAGTCCGCTTTCTGATCAGGGCGGTTGTCTCCTGCAGATCAAACAGAGTTCTTCCACATGAAGGACACGATATATATTCTGTTTTGGTAATTCGAGTTCTGGTAGCCTGCAGGATCCCGAATGCGGTTTCATTACAAAACTGTAGTTTTTCTTGAATGTCTTTTTTTACTTCTCCTAGCTCTGTTGAAGTAGTCAGCATCATTCCATCACCTAACCCATCAGTAAGTAATCCCCCAAGATCAGTGGCAGCGAAAAGTCTGAATTCATCAACATCCTCAGATAGATAATTTCCTTGGATTAATACAGGAACCTTAATCTCATGTTTTATTAATTCTACAAAAAATCTTCGAATATCGGCTAAGATGTGTGAATTTCCTGACTGAAGGATTATAACTACATTTTTATATTCCCTGAAGGAATTCAGAATATCCGTATCAAGATCTTCTGTCCACAGTTCGAGAAAATTCAGATGAGGATGAAATACATTGGATTTGGAAAAAGAGGTTTTGTCAAACACGGGATATTTGTTTCCCTTGTTTTCCAGCTTTTCCCATATTTCATGATCAAGAATTTCATTCAAGCCCGGGGGTAGCTCAATTGAACATGGATTTTTACCTGAATAAATATAATCAGCACTTATATCCTTTCTTACAAATTTATCTGGTTCCGGAAGATAGACATGGCCTATGGATTTCAGATCAACATAATCCTCTACATCCAAATTTGAATAATCTGCGATTATGCAAGGAACATTAGATCCTCCTATATCAGACACTGAGAGGGAATTTCGTTTTTTGAATTCAAACGGATTAATGGGATAGTTGTAGATCTCAGGGATTTTTCTGTGCCCATGACGGTTTTCATACCTTTTAACCAGCCTCTGAGCTACTGGTATTTCGGCCTCCGGCTCTTCAGTCAGGGATACACGGATAGTATCACCCAATCCATCTTCAAGTAAGGTGCCAATTCCTACAGCTGATTTTATCCTACCGTCTTCAGCCTCGCCGGCTTCCGTAACACCCAGGTGTAAAGGATAAGGTTTAAGGTTCTCCTCATCAAGCCTGTTAACCAGTAATCGATATGCCTGAATCATTACCTTAGGATTGCTTGCTTTCATTGAAAGAACAATATCATAGTAATTAAGATCTTCGCATATTCTGACAAATTCAAGTGCAGATTCAACCATCCCCATTGGTGTATCTCCATATCGGCTCATAATCCGGTCAGAAAGGGAGCCATGGTTTGTCCCAATACGCATAGCGGTACCGTATTCCTGGCAGATCTTGACAAGTGGGGCAAATTTTTCCCGGATTCGGTCTAGTTCCGAATTGTACGTATCCTTTGTGTACCGGATGTTTTCAAATTTCTTCTTATCTGCATAATTACCCGGATTGACACGAACTTTCTCAACAATCCGGGCAGCCAGTTCGGCCGCATTAGGGGTGAAGTGAATATCGGCGATCAGGGGAGTATTATATCCTCGTGACCTTAATTCGGATTTAATATTTTCGAGATTCCTGGCCTCATTCATTGACGGGGCTGTAACTCTGACATATTCGCATCCCGCTTCGATCATTCTTATTGATTGCTCAACTGTTCCAACAGTATCCATCGTATCTACAGTGGTCATGGATTGAATTCGTATTGGATGATTACCGCCCAATGGAAGGTCCCCTATTTCAACAGCAACAGAATGGCGTCTATCGTACGTGGTTAAACTATTACAATACTTTCTTTCCGGACTCCTTATCGTCTTCGTTTTAATCATTTGTATGAAAAGTTCCTTCCTATATAACTATTTACGAAGTTAAATGTTCTGATGCAATTATTGTCAATTTTCACAATATTCAACCATTCTTTTTAACTTCTTCAGCATCAGGCTTCTATTATCAAGGGAAGCTCAATTTTAAAAATATACTAATTTATTTAGCAGCAATCAAATTGTTTTTATCATTATTACTAATTATTTTAGTATATGTATTTATCATGTCATTCGCATTTTAGTTTACTCTATGGAACTTTAGCCCCAAGAGAGCTATTCCTGGAAGCTCAAAAAAACCAGGTCAGGAAACTGGCATTAACCGATATCAACAACACATCGGCATTTGTTGAGATGATTAGAATATGCAAGGAAAATGAGGACGAGTTCGGATTGGAGGTAATCCCGGGAATCGAATTCCGCGAAGATGGTAAATTTTTGTATACCGCCATCGCCATGAACAATGATGGCTTTGAAGAGATCAATCATTTTCTTTCAAAACATAACCTGGACAGGGCTAGCCTTCCAGCCTCCCCCCCACCTTTTTCGAATGCCTTTACAATTCTTCCGCCTGACCATCCCATGCCACTCAATCTTGGAGAACGGGAATATATAGGTATAAAAATACACGAGATCCCCCTGCTTTCTAACCTGAACCTGGATCATCATATGGACAAGATGGTCATATGGCACCCTGTAACTTTCAAAGACAGAAAAGGCCATAATGTGCACCGGCTCCTTCGAGCTATAGATCTCAACACTTTATTGAGCAAATTACCCGGGACCGCACAGGCCCTGAAATCAGAGCAAATGTTTCCTGAGCCGGAATTGCTGAAACACTACTGGCAATATCCAGGTATTATTTCAAATACTAAAATGATCCTGGAACACTGTTCCGTTGATCTGGATCTTGGTTCACCTAAAAACAGGCAGTCATTTGCGGGGAGCCAGGAAAAAGACCACTACATCCTCAGAGGCAAAGCGCTTTCCGGTTTTCAACGCCGATACCGGGAATACGACAGCTATGCTATGAGCCGCCTGCTTAAGGAGCTTGAAGTAATTGCTGACCGTAAATTTGAAGCTTATTTCCTGATCGCATTAGACATTATCGAATTCTCTCAAAGGCAGGGATTTGCCCACGTAGGAAGGGGCAGCGGCGCAAACAGTATGGTGGCTTATTGTCTCGGGATCACCGAAGTTGACCCAATAGAACTTGATCTGTATTTTGAGCGGTTTTTAAATCCATATCGAAGTTCTCCACCTGATTTTGACATTGATTTCTCCTGGAAAGACAGAGACGAAGTAACTGCTTACGTACTGAACAAATACCCAGGCCACTCGGCGCTGCTGGCCACATATACTACGTTTCAGGGCCGATCTATAATACGGGAATTGGGCAAGATTTTTGGACTTCCGAAAAGTGAAATTGATGAGATCATCAACCACCCGGCACAAAACAAAGATCGCGATAAGATCACAAAACTGATCTTTAATTATGCGGACCGCCTGCACGATATGCCACGAAACCTTTCCATTCATGCCGGCGGCATTGTGATCTCTGAAAAACCAATCACTGCCTATACTGCCCTCGAATTGCCACCAAAGGGATTTCCGATAACTCAATTTGACATGATCTCAGCGGAAGATCTTGGGCTTCACAAATTTGACATTTTAAGCCAGAGAGGCCTGGGGCATATCAAAGACTCAGTTGAGCTCATAGCCAGGAATAAAGGGGAAGAGGTAGACATCAGTGATTTCATAAAGATAAAAGAGGACCGGAAGGTGAATGAACTTCTTGAGAAAGGAAAGGCCATGGGATGCTTTTATATTGAATCTCCGGCAATGCGGATGCTCCTTGGCAAGCTTCATTGCAACGATTATCTTACACTGGTAGCCGCAAGTTCAATTATCCGACCCGGCGTGGCCCGGTCCGGCATGATGAGGGAATATATATACAGGCACCTGAATCCCAGACAACATGATTATATACATCCGAAAATGCAGGAATTAATGGAAGAGACATACGGCATCATGGTATACCAGGAGGACGTGATAAAGGTAGCTCATCATTTTGCCGGGCTAGACCTTGCTGAAGCTGATATTCTCAGACGTGGAATGTCCGGAAAGTTCAGGTCAAGGAAGGAATTCCAGAAAGTTGAAGAAAATTTCTTCAGTAACTGTAAAGTCAGGGGATATGCTGATGAAATTAGCAAAGAAGTGTGGCGGCAGATCGAAAGCTTCTCAGGGTACTCATTTTCCAAAGCCCATTCGGCAAGTTATGCCGTTGAAAGTTATCAAAGCCTATATCTTAAAACTTATTTCCCTTTCGAATTTATGGTAGGTGTTATCAACAATTTTGGAGGATTTTACAGGACTGAGTTTTATTTTCATGAAGCCAGAATGGCTGGAGCTCAGATCGAGCCTCCCTGCGTGAACAAAAGCGATTACCTGACCAACATATCCCAGGACACCATATACATCGGATTTATTCATCTTAAAAGCCTTGAAAAGAAAATTGGCGAAAAGATACCTTTCGAAAGAGCTCAAAATGGGCCTTACAGGAGTTTTGAAGATTTTGTGCAAAGAATACCGGCGGGCCTGGAACAGACAAGTATTCTAATCCGGATCGGGGCCCTGCGTTTTACCGGAAAAACAAAACGCGAGCTATTATGGCAGACACATTTTTATTACAATAAAACGAAAAGGAAAAACGGAGAGAAAGTGATATTTGACAACACCATAAGAAAGTTCGATTTTCCTGATCTTGAAAAAGACAGCCATGAGGATGCATACGATGAGCTGGAACTACTCGGATTCCCGCTGTGCAATCCCTTTCTTTTAATGGATAAAAAATACAGGCAGAATGTAAAAGCAAGTCAGCTTAAAGAAAAAAAGAATCTGTATGTATCCATTGTAGGATATCTTGTCACTACAAAAAACACCAGGACAATAGATCACAAATTGATGCACTTCGGCACTTTCCTGGACGAAGAAGGCCATGTTTTTGATACCACGCATTTCCCTGATACGGCCAGGCAATACCCATTTCGAGGCAGGGGGCTATATCTTCTGAAGGGAAAAGTGGCAGAAGATTTTGGATACCCTATGATTGAGATAAGCTATATGATTAAATTGCCTATGATCAAAAGGACTTCTCAAAATCCCAAAGTTCTTAATTGACAATTTTTCACACATTACAATAGTTTGTTGAAATATAAGCAATACAAGATGTGTTGATTTAAATATATTTCATATTTATTAATATAAACATAAAATAATTGCATTTTTACTAATATTAAAGATTAAGAATGAACAATTCACAAAGTAATTATGTATATTTGATTGAGACGTTAAATGAAGGATTTATTCCTTCTGGCTGCCATAATCTGATCACAAAACATTAAATCCCGCTCTGTCTGCTTTCAGCAGGCAAGCGGGATTCTTTATATCCCGTCAATTCTTTGAATGTGTGTAAATTTTAATACATTTGCCTTCAGTTCAAAAAGGAATATTATGTTGAAAACAATAAAAGTACTTATCAGGAAAAGCGTGTATTTAGTTTCCGTATTCACATTATTAATTGCATGCACAAATGATAATCCTGATCCAACCGGCTTATTTGATGCTGAATTTACTGGAGATTTTCAAGAAACGTTAGAAGGAAGTGCAACATTTGAACTGGAACCCAGAGGAAGTAATGGAATTGTTATTGTTTACCTGGAGGAATCAAATAATGTTTTCATCCGGCT
>CAYMFU010000043.1:0-41892 GCA_964389805.1 uncultured Roseivirgaceae bacterium
AAATGGATATCATTATCTGGATTCAAAACCTATCACCTTAACTTCTAAAGAACATCGTCCTGCCTACGGTTCCGATGGGGATTATTTCTCTAAAGCAAATGCAGAAGATGTTTTTGACTATGTATATGCAATGATGAATGAGGCTGATCCTGACCGATTCCCTGAACTATATAATAAAAACTACCATATTCCACAGTGGAATCCAGAGGTGATTGATAATTAAGCATGTGTATTAAAAAGAACCTTGACTTACGGTTCAACCTGGATCATATCTAAGGTAAAATCAGGTGTGCTTACAACATTGGACTTATTAAGTGCCCGGTCCTGTATCATGACCTCAATTTTCAAAGTATCTCTAAACAGGAATAACCATCCTGAAGAGGTCATCCCATACCTTAGCGATCCTTCCAAGGGTCTGATTACTAATCTTTGATCTTCTATTTTAGTGTTTAAAAGAGGGAATCTGCCATCAAATGTTTGGAAATACGGAGGTTGACGCCAGTCAAATTCTTCATATTCACCATTTTTCTTTTCATAAAAACGGATAAATATATTGTAATGGTCGGGATTTAGTTCCACCCAGACAGTATCTTGCGGATTCCCGTCATCGTCCCTCGTGATAATGTAATCTATTGGGTTGTATGGTGGCATATCTGGACTGTCACCATAATATATGGTGTCTCCATTTTGATCCAGAATTACATCATAGGGCTGGTATGGCTCATAAATATCAAAAGAAGTCAGTCCCAGGTCACCATCACCATCCTGAAAAAAGACACTTAAAATCAATGAGTCTGGCCCCTCTACTTCTTTAAATTGAATATACTCGAAATCAATTGAAGGTACGACGGGCAGTTCAGGTGGTCGTGTGCAAAATGATAGTGCAAAGAAAGAAATAAACCCAGTGTATACTAATATCCGCTTCATCCAATATCCGTTCTTTCTTACAAATTTCAAACTTTATTTGAAAATTGAGTTATTTTATGAGGAAATTATTTAATTAATAACGATGAATAGGTTGAAAAGTTTTAAAGATCGTCTAAAAATCGTTGATAAAAACAGCTTCAACAGCTTTAGTATTGACCTTTTTCATTTTCAATTTAGAAATAATCCCATTTATCATAAGTACATACAGTCATTGGGTGTTAAACCCGATTCCATTAAGCACCCAATAGACATTCCTTTTCTGCCAATTTCTATCTTCAAGCATCAGGAAGTTAAAACATCGAGTTGGGATCATGATCTTACCTTTGATAGTTCAGGAACTACCGGTATGCAGTTCAGCAAACATTATATTGAAGATACTGATTTTTACAAGGATGTTTCATCCTCCATATTTAATCAGTTTTATGGTAATCCGGAAGATTTCATTATCCTGGCCCTGTTGCCATCGTATTTTGAAAGAGCTAATTCCTCCCTGATCTACATGGTAAAGCATTTGATTGAATTAACAGGATCTGAACATTCTGGTTTCTATTTATCGAATCTCTATGATTTAAAGATGAAAATTAACTATCTAAAGGGATCAACTGATAAAAAGATTATGCTCTGGGGTGTCACTTTTGCACTTTTGGATTTTGCCAGAAATTATCCTGTGAATATGAAGAACATGATTATAATAGAAACAGGAGGCATGAAAGGGAGAGGAGAAGAAATTGTTAGAACGGAACTACATGAACTACTGATTCAGAATTTACATACGGATTCTATTCATTCAGAATATGGGATGACTGAATTATTATCTCAGGCTTACGCTATTGAAAATGGCTTGTTTCACTGTCCTCCCTGGATGAGTGTGATATCAAGGGAGATCAATGATCCATTTAGTATAGTATATGATGGTCGGCAAGGCGTTATAAACATAATAGACCTGGCTAACATTCACAGCTGCGCCTTTATAGCTACGAAGGACCTGGGGAGGGTATATCCCGATGGTACATTCGAAATTCTGGGAAGGATGGATAATTCAGATATGAGAGGATGTAATCTTCTTTTAAGCTGATAATATTGATGTAAAGAAGTTGAATTATTGGTCAAACTTCTACAAATTGGAGTATAATATTTTTTAAACAAAATTTTTCTGAAATGACACGATATTCCCGCAGGTCCTGGATTAAAAAGAACATGTTAATTGCAACTTCCGGTTCTGTATTTTCAATTCTGCCTGTTAAATCATTCGCATCTAAGAAAGGCAATCTCCAGTTGGCGATGCATTTAAACCTTAGAAATTCGGAAAGGCTCGATATTTGTCAACAAATGGGCGTTACGCATGCAATAACCGGGGCCCCATTCCGGAATATAGGGAAGGATCAATATGACGCAGCGGCAAAAAAACTTAAGCAGGATTTCGAGGCAGCAGGTTTTACCATAGCGGGCATCGAGGGCCATCCTGTAGCCTTCGAAAAGATTAAGCTTGGCTTGAGTGGACGTGATGAGGAGATCGAAAATACGAATGCAGCAATAGAAGCATTGAGTAAAGCAGGTATCAACATGATATGCTACAATTTCATGGCAGGTCTTGGATGGTATAGAACAACTTTCGATATTCCTGCACGGGGAGATGCCAAAACCAGTGAATTCAGTTACAGTGATTCGATGAAGCAGGGCTTAACAGAATGGGGTGAAGTCAGTGAGGAGGAAATGTGGGATAATATTACCTATTTCCTGGAAAGGGTGATTCCTGTGGCAGAAAAATATAATGTAAAGATGGCTTTACATCCTGACGATCCGCCTATTTCCCCATTGCGTGGAATTGCACGTATTTGCACCAGCGCAAATAACTACCGGCGAATATTGAATATAGCACCCAGTCCTGTAAATGGAATAACATTCTGTCAGGCGAATTTCAGAGCTATGGGAGAGAACATCTATGATCTCGCCAGGGAATTCTGCGAGTCTGGAAAAGTATTTTTCGTACATTTCAGGGATATTGAAGGGAAGGCAGATCGATTTCATGAGACCTTTCATGATAATGGTCCTACTGATATGGCTAAAATGCTGGAAATATACTCTAGATCTGGTTTCGTAGGACCTATCAGGCCTGACCATGCCCCAACCATGGCCGGGGAAAGCGGGGAAAGCAAGGGATATGGTATGACAGGCAAAGTTTTCGCCTTTGGATATATGAAAGGGCTAATGGATGCCAGGAATATAGCATATGAATAAATCGAATATATTCATCCTTAGAAACCACAGATAAACAATCTATTGTTATGAAAAAGATGACCGTCAACCGTCGTAAATTTATTAAGACATCAGTTGCTGCCACTGTTTTGGGAAGTGTTGGAATTGGTTGTGAGCAGAATAAACAATTGAAAGAAAATGATGCAGATATCAATTCTTCAACCATCCCTAGATGGCGGGGATTTAACCTGTTGGAAAAATTTATTGCAACGCGAATGAATGACCCGTTCAAGGAATCGGATTTTGAGATGATAGCTGAAATGGGCTTTGATTTTGTCCGCCTTCCCATGTCATACTGGTGTTGGTCAGATCCGAACAACTGGAAAGAATTGAGAGAGAAGCCGCTTAAGGAGATTGACCAGGCTGTCGATTTTGGGAAACAGTATGGAATTCATGTTAGTTTGAATTTTCACCGTGCACCAGGATATTCCGTCGACCGGTCGGCGGAAGAACCTTTCAACCTCTGGACGGATGAAGAAGCACAGGAGGCGTTTGACTATCATTGGGCCCACTTTGCTGACCGGTATAAAGGGATTCCAAATAAGCAAGTGAGTTTCAACCTGGTGAATGAACCAGCTACACTAACAATAGAACGTAAAGAACCAGTACCCGTAGAATTTCATGATAAAGTGATGCGACGAGTAGTGAAAGCCATCCGGGACCTTGATCCGAACAGGTTAATTATAGCTGATGGCTTGTGGTGGTCAAGAGAGCCCATACCTACATTGGCTGACCTTAATGTAGTTCAGAGTACACGGGGTTATGAACCTTCACAGATTACCCATTACCTGGCTTCCTGGGTGGATGGAGCCACCGAATGGCCCTTACCAACCTGGCCACTTGAACCACTGGAGTCTACCGAATTGCGGTGGGCGACAAACGTGATGAATCAACATTATTTGGATAATCTAAAGAAATGGGGTGTTTCCTGGGATCAGGCCTGGGATGATAAACGGATCAAGATGCAGATGATCGACCCTTGGAAGAAGCTTGAAGAGATGGGGGTAAGTGTTCATGTGGGTGAGTTTGGTGCCTATAACAAAACTCCTCATTATGTGGTGTTGGTCTGGTTACGGGAATTGATGTCCCAATGGAAAACAGCAGGCTGGGGTTGGGCGATGTGGAATTTCAGGGGTGCTTTTGGTATTCTTGATAGTGGAAGAGAGGATATTAAATATGAGGACTATAAAGGACACAAACTGGATCGGGAAATGCTGGAGATCTTGAAGGAGTTTTAGAAATTTAGCTTAGATACAAGATATTTATTTAGATTTTAACAGATATTTAATCAATGCACGAATAATTTTTATCATGATGCATGGCATGTCCCCAACCGAGGATCTCTTCATTTTTAAGACCATCTACTGCTTTTAAGTATCCTGCCTCTACCAATCCACCAACCTGAAAATATACTGCGTCTACATCAGAATTCTTCCAATCCGGAAAATGAGTAAATCCACCATCAGGCTTTCGGCAGGATAATATCCATTGGATTGCGTTCTTATATGCCTCTTTTATTTGTGGATCATCTTGATCAGCTAGTTGACGAAGAATAAAAAGTGCATCAAAACAGGCATGAACATCCCAATCGGGCTCAAATAAGTGCCATGATCCATCTTGCTGTTGATCTTTTATTACTTTTTCAATCATAATTTTTGCTTTTGGAGTAGGTTGGCCTATTAGCCGATAGTAATGGGCTGCATGAAAGGTGGCAGCTACATGATTTTGTAAATAGCCATCCTCCTTTTGCTCTATTGAGATATAATCCCGCATTTTTTGATCAATATTATGTGGCATTGGTATACCTAAAGCACTATAAAATAATGGAAAGAAACTTGTTGTATATAAAGGTAGATCCTTGAATTGTCCATTC
Source organism: uncultured Roseivirgaceae bacterium (assembly GCA_964389805.1). GTDB lineage: Bacteria > Bacteroidota > Bacteroidia > Cytophagales > Cyclobacteriaceae > JAGTVG01. Next base: position 5,057 of record CAYMFU010000043.1, read on the forward strand.
TCAAAGAAAAAATCCACAACAGACATTGGATTGTATTTTGGTTTCCGGCCAAGAAGCCTCAGGGCAACAATACTCTGAGTTGTATTATAAAGTTTGGCCAAGGGGCCATTTTGGTCCATACTACCTGTGGGTGCATAAAAAGCACCATCTGATTTCTGACACTTAAGAAAAAATTCAATCGTTTTATCCGGATAGGGTAGTTCCCATCCGAAAGTAGCACTTAGTATGGTTGCATAAGCAGGTGCGGCGATTCCGGAAAGCTCGGTGTCAGAGGTGCCTTTATAATTTGGATCGATCCCAGGACGGAAAGATCCGTCCTTGTTTGCAACCTCGTTCAGAAAACTTTTTACCCCGTTTAAAACGTCGGTTTGCATGCTTTTGCATGAGTATAAACCAAATGATAAGGCTCCTGAAAAAATAGTTGCATGTGCGATAAATCTACGACGTTTCATGAGATATATAATCTTCTTGTTTGCATAAATTGAAAATATAAATAAAAAACTATTGGGGCCGTAATTTGTAAAATAACGTTACAACAGATATCCGAAAGGGCATATAATTGTCACTTGCGATTTCAAGTATTAATTTTTCATTGAAGGCCCGAGTTGTTGCCATACTTCCTAATTTTTTATTAATATAGTTGAAAAAAAAATATGCCCAAAGCTAAAATGAAAGAAGTAAGATGGGGTATAATAGGGGTTGGCGATGTATGCGAAGTAAAAAGCGGTCCGGCTTTTAACCTGGTAAACCATTCAAAATTGGTCGCTGTGATGCGTCGAAACTCAGATAAGGCTGCAGATTATGCGAGAAGACACAATGTGCCCAAGTGGTATGACAATGCTGAAAAGTTGATCAATGATCCTGATATTAATGCAATTTATATTGCCACTCCTCCAGGCTCTCATATGGAGTATACCCTTATGTCAGCAAATGCAGGCAAACCTGTTTATGTTGAAAAACCTATGGCCAGAACATATGAAGAATGCGTAAAAATGGTTGAAGTATGTGAAAAGGCCAGGGTGCCCCTGTTTGTAGCTTACTATAGAAGAAGGTTGCCTAATTTTTTGAAGATCAAGGAATTGGTACAGGAAGGAGCTATTGGTGATATTCGCCATGTAAATATTAAATTATATAAAACGCTTCAGCCGGATATTGTAGGAGCAAGTGGTAATAAGGATAACTGGCGTGTATTCCCTGAAATAGCGGGCGGAGGGTATTTTTACGATCTTGCATCCCATCAGCTGGATTTTCTGGACTATCTTTTTGGTCCTGTTGTTGAAGCAAAAGGTTTTGCTCATAACCAGGCAGGATTATACCCTGCAGAAGACATTGTTTCAGGATCATTCTATTTTGAGAATAGCGTTGTGGGTCAGGGAACCTGGTGTTTTACTACTTCCAATACCTCGGATATAGAAGAAACAACAATTATTGGAAGCAAAGGGCAGATTAGCTTCAGTTATTTTGGAGATGGATCTGTTAAGCTTGAAATAGAAGGTCAGGATAAGAAAATAATTCCCTTTACGTTACCAAGAAATATTCAATTACCTCTTATCAACACTATTGTCAGGGAATTAAGGGATGAGGAAATATGCCCAAGTACCGGAGTAAGCGGCTCAAGAACTAATTGGGTAATGGAAAAGTTATGCAAACCTATATTTTAGGTCTTTTTCCCATTTACACATACAAAAAATACTAAATAGGATTTAAAAGCGTTTACTTTTATTAGAATGGGAATATTAATTGTTGAATTATTCAATTCATCAGTTTTGAATAGCTCAGCGATTATATATATTTGTTCACAATAAAAATGTTAAACTATGTATAAATTAAGAATCATAGCATTACTTCTCGCAATTGGTGTATTAGGGATATCAGCATGTGCTCAAAAAACCTGTCCAACCTATACAGAAGACAGTATTCAAAAGCAGGAGTTAAACGAAAAGGATGTTTAGATAGGAATATCTTTATAGCATTGCATATTTGGATATATCGTCTTTTGTAATTTCGGTATTACACATAATAACCAGCCTTTCTATCACATTCCTGATTTCACGGATATTACCGGTCCATGGCATGTTCTGAAGCATTTTGATGGCTTCAGGCGTGATTGATTTTTGCTTGTCACCATATTCAATAGCAATATCATTTAAAAATCTGTCAACCAGCAATGGCACATCATCCTTTCTTTCACTAAGAGGAGGGACATTTATAATTATCACACCGATTCTATGATATAGGTCTTCCCGAAATTTATTCTCGCCAATCTCCTTTTTAAGGTCCTTATTTGTAGCCGCTATTACTCTTGTATCAACCTTAATATCTTTATCGCCACCCACCCTGTTGATTCTGTTTTCCTGGAGTGCCCTCAAAACTTTAGCTTGGGCAGAAAGGCTCATATCTCCTATTTCATCAAGGAACAAAGTCCCCCCATTCGCCTGTTCGAATTTTCCGATTCTTTGTTTAACGGCAGAAGTAAAAGAGCCTTTTTCATGACCGAATAGCTCACTTTCTATTAATTCAGATGGGATTGCCGCACAATTAACTTCTACTAGGGGTAATTTGTGACGGTTGCTTTTTTCATGTATCCATCTGGCAACCAATTCCTTACCTGTGCCATTGTCGCCCGTTATTAATACTCTGGCATCGGTAGGAGCTACCTTTTCAATAGTCTCTTTTACCTGATTGATTGCAGCTGATTCACCCACAATATCATACGCTTTGGATATTTTTCTTTTAAGAGTTTTTGTCTCATTTACCAGGTGTGATTTATCTTGTGCGTTCCTCAGGGTTAAAAGAAGCCTGTTAAGGTCTGGGGGTTTCTGAATAAAGTCAAAAGCTCCCTTCTTTGTAGCCTCAACAGCTGTTTCTATGGTACCATGTGCGGATATCATGATAAATGGCGTATCAACACCTGATGATATAGACCGTTCCAATACCTCTATACCATCCAGTTTCGGCATTTTAATATCGCATAAAACAACGTCAAATTTGTTGTTTTCAAGCATTTCAAGTCCTATTTCTCCATCTGAAGCTTCATCAACCTGGTACTTTTCGTATTCTAAAATTTCGCGCAGGGTATTTCTTATGCTAGCTTCGTCGTCAATTATTAATATTTTGGGCATATTTAAATTAATTTAAAAAAATGCAGGTTTATAAGCCGGGTTCTGTTCCCCCCACCCTTGGCGGGGGAATCTTATCATTTATCTAGTCCTGTTATCACTAACAGGATCGATCGACCTACCCATTCTGCCTCATAAAGATCGAGCGAGCAACTCAATTCTGCAAAAGCAGACGACAGAACCTATTTGGTCTTTCAACCCGTAAGGTTTACCTTGCCCCCAATGTCACCATTGAAGCGGTGGGCTCTTACCCCACCTTTTCACCCTTATCCCGCCAGCGGCGGGACGGTATATTTTCTGTGGCACTATCTGTTCCTGGTATTAACCAGGACCTTCCCGTTAGGAAGTACGGTGCTCTATGTTGCCCGGACTTTCCTCTACCGCTAAAAGCGGTAGCGATAAGAAAACCTGCATTTATTTCAAGAATACGAAGATAATAAAAATGGGTTTATATTTTGATTGATTAATGAACATCCATGCCTGTTAATTTCAATTCCCAGGCATCAGCCATATTGGCTACTTCATCAATAATCTCTCTAATACCATTCTCAGTTACACTTTCAATGAAAGTGGATCCTTCTACACGGATATAATCATCAACAATCACAAATCTTGCGTAACAAGTTTTAGCATTTTCCATTAATAGCTCCTTAAGATCTACACTTTCTGTAAGTTGACATACTTTAGAGGAGAATTCTAGCCTGGTTTTGTTCATTTTTTCGCTGTGCTTTAAAACACCAACTACAGCCTGATATCGATTTTCTTCTAGGGGAACGATAATCACAGATTTGTATTTATCATATTCCGAAAATTGACCGCCAATGTCGTTGGCGATTTTTTCCATTAATTCACTAAAATTAAGGTCCATGGATCCGGTTAGTTAATTATTAAAATATTTTATTGTAATATTCCTTGCTAAAGGTAACGAAACAAATTAAGATTTCTTATTTCAAATGCACTTTTGTAGCGCCATAACCGAATTTTTCCTTCCTCGCATCTTCAAAGTATTTTGTGTGAGGGTATTGACTTAATTTCTTATGTATTTTATTGCGGAGAATACCATTCCCTACGCCATGGATAAATATGATCTGATCCGCTCCGTTTATTACAGCATTTTCAAGACAAGTATTAAATTCTGACAATTGAATATTTAGAATATCTTCGCTATCAAGCAATTGAGAATCATCCACCAGAACTTCAATGTGTAAATCAACTTCCTGTATAGATTTCTTTTTGACCGAATCTTTACTACGAACTTCAGGTTCTCCCGTGAACAATGCTTCTTTTAAAACTTCTGGATCAGGTACAGTCATCTGATCATTAAGGGCAATAAGAATTCCTGATGACCCTAACATAGGCAAACGGGTTTCCTGGCCCGAAGAATATGACCGTAAATCTATTTTTCTTGTATAAGGTTCATTATGATCCTGTATTCTATTCTTAAACTTAATTAAGTCAATAATTATTGTGGGAAGTCCGTGAGGAACACCTACCTTCCAGTCTGTAATTTTAGCATAACTATAGTCATTCAGAACACCATGGGATAATCCTACTACCCCATCAACGTTTTTTTCATATACGGCAAATAAAATAATGTCTTTGGTATTGTTAATTACCCACCCGGAACTTATGTTTTGTTTAGTAGTGATTCCTAGAAAAATCCCTTCTTGATGTTTATCTTCCTCATTACTGGAATCCTTTATTTCTATTGGAGTATATATATCCTTTGAAGTTGGTTCAGGATTTTCATCAGATGAAATTAATACTATCTCCTTACTTAAAACGGGAATCAAAAATCCATCTTCAATCTCAATTTCGACTGTTCTATTATCAATTATTCTTCGAATTATACCTTCCTCTGTTCCGTGAAGTAGTCTTACTTTATCTCCAATGTTCATTCGATTCCTTATCTAAGCGCGTTTTTATATGTATTAATAGCCCTTTGCCTTGCAAAAGTATGATCAATTATCGGTTTCGGGTAATTATTATGATCATATTCCGGAAGCCATTTCTGAATATACAAATTTTTTGAATCGAAAGTCCGGGTTTGATTATAGGGATTAAAAATTCGGAAATAAGGTTGCGAATCTGTACCTGTACCCGCTGACCATTGCCAACCCCCATTATTGGATGCAAGTTCATAATCCAACAACTTTTTGGCAAAATAGGTCTCCCCCCAGCGCCAATCAATTAACAAATGTTTGGTAAGAAAAGAAGCAGTTATCATTCTTGCCCTGTTATGCATAAATCCAGTAGCATTCAATTGACGCATTCCAGCATCCACGATAGGATAACCTGTTTGCCCATTACACCATTTTTCGAAATCTTCTTTATTGTTTAACCATGGGATATTATCATATTTGATTTTAAAAGATTTGGTGATCACAGCAGGAAAATGATACAGGATCATTGAATAGAATTCACGCCATATCAATTCATTAACCCAGGTCCCACTATATTCCAATCCAAATTTTAGTGCTTTACGTATACTTAGGGAACCATGCCTAAGATGTACTCCGAGCTTGGATGTGCCATCAATATATGGATAATCCCTGTTTCTAGTATATTTCATAATCACGGATGGATCCAGGATATTTTTCGGGAACTGGACATCTTTGGAGTAAAAACCAATATCTCTTAGTTGTAGAATCTGACTGTTTTGATTTTTGTAAAGATTATGCAATATTTCTTCCGAAGGGAAGTGACTCAGCTCTGAAATGTCAAATTTCTGAAACCAGCGTTTTTTATACGCTGAAAAAACTTTATAAGGCTCATCGTTATTATTTAAAATATCACTTTTATGAAATATTACATGATCCTTGTATTGATTGAATTCAATTCCATTATGGTTTAGAAAATTCTTTATCTGTTTATCCCTGGAAATGGCATAGGGCTCATAGTCTTCATTTACATAAACCGCTTTTATATTATACTTTTTATGCAGGGATTTAAATACAGACAAGGGATCACCATATAGAATAGAAATATTCGAGTGGTATTTCAACAGCTTTTTGTTCAGAAGTGTAAGCTGATTATAAATATAAATGATCCTGGCATCAGATCTGTCTTCTAGATCATCCAGAATACTTTTATCAAAAATGAATATGGGCAGGACTTTAAGCCCAGAATTAAGGGCATTATACAATCCTTTGTTATCATCAATTCTTAAATCCCGACGAAACCAGAAAATATTGATTAAATATTCAGCAGACAATTTTTTAAATAAAAAACGAAAATGGAACTAAATTGTTAGAATTACTTTAAAATCAAAGATGTATCTTCTTCCTTATCTTTCGTTTCATTGCTTGGCAGAACCCCTTCGTCAAACTCAATATATTGCTTTTGTTTCCTACGCTTCTTTTTATCAGATTTAAATAAATCCCTGAAATCATTAAAACTCTGAGTATGCATAAAACTGAATCCTGCTGTTGCAGTTGTGGTACTCCGGCTATCGCCGTAAAGGCTGTTATAGTTGAATCTGTTATACATTTTTGCCCTGTATTTCCCATCAGGAGACAATAAATATTCAAGGGTCCAGTCGCCGATTATATTAGACAGGTCATTCGGGTTATCCTCATTTGAAATATTCCCAGATCTCGTTACTCTGAATCGTCCCTCATTAAAAGAATAAGAGAGGCGGTATTGAAAAGTATTGAAAGCATTCTGGTCCAGTGTACCCAGGTCTAGATCAATTTCCAGGTTTTCATCTATTTGGGTTATCCAATAGCTTAACTGGTTGCTAATAAATTCACTTACGCTGTTGCCAAAGGAATTGCCCACACTGAAAGAACCCTGTTCGGCAAATTTTCTCAGAATGATAAGACTGAAGACTTGTCGTTTAAGTTCTTGTTCATTCGAATAGATCTCAGATTTGAAGGCCGAAACTACTGTTTCAAAACTTACTCCATCAATAACAAGATGCCTTGGATAATCCGTTATATCTATGTCAAAATCAATTTCAGGTGATAAAAGCGGGCCAGTTAGGTGCAATACAACACTGGCAGGATATTTCCTTCGTGCTTCAGGATTATTATTAAAAGAACTGTCTTCTCGTGCAAACAACGGTGCCAGGGCCGCTAACTGCCTGTAGGTTGCTACAAGATCAAGTCTTGCTTCATAGGGATCGCCTGACCATGATATTCGGCTGTTGGGTTCTATGGAGAATTCTTTATTGATAACATTATATAAAGTAAAATTATAACCTCCCTCTTGAATTTCATAGTCACCGAACATATTGAATTCTCCCTTGGTATCAACACTTAAACTTAATTTTCCATTTCCTCTACCTCGAATTATATCTCCAGCCTTCAAATCAAATATGATTTCACAATAAGCTTCAGGTGTTACTTCCAGGTCAATATCCAGTTTAATTCCTTTTAACTTCATAACATCTTTCCCTGATTCTTCTTCTGAAACTTCAACATCGCCAATTTTAGCAAATTGAATGTAGTTTTCTTGAATAACTTCACTATTGCTGCTACTTAAAGGGATAAAAAACCGGGTTCCGGAATTGGTAATGGCATCCACTTCTATGCTAATGTTTTTTTCCTGACCCGATATAAGAAGGGTACCTGTTCCATAAGCTGATCCGTAATATAAATTATTATCTGAGGAAGTCGTATTTAAGACAAGCAACTGGTCAAATGTGCCTCTTAAATCAAATCGAATATTTCTGAAATAATCATGAATTATTCCGCCATTTAAAATTCCCGCATTATCGAATTTGTCCTCTAATTTCATGTCGCGGACACTTATTTTGTTCTCCGTGAATAGTACATTCCCTTCAAAATCATAGGAAGTGTTCAAATAATCAAGTGTGATTTTGCCCCCATCAACATATGCCTGACCATTTATAACAGGTTTCTGGATATTTCCTCCTATTGAAAAAGTACCTTTTGTTTTGCCATCCAAATCAGATATCAGATTTTCATAAAATGGTTCAATAAAGTTTATATTGGCATTGTTGAGAGATGCGGTAAGGTCCAGTTTGTCTTGTACCTTATCGGGAAAATAGCTTCCATGAACATCTATTACCTTAACATTCTCTTCCTTAAATACTTCGAAATTAATCCCCATTCGCTGTTCCCTTGCATTCCATTGACTTGAAGCATGAACATCACCCGAAGGAAACCGCTCAAATATCAAGTCTTTTATTACCAGGTCACTGATTATAATTGGATTTTGATAGTATCTTTTCAGAGAGGTATATCCATTTAGGATGCCATGAAACTCCCTTGGTAATACCGGATTAAGATTGGTTATAACGAAATCTTTAATATTCAAATATAACGTTTTACTGGAGTCTGTGGATATTTGCCCGGTAAGTTCGATATACTGATTTTCATTTGATAAATGGACATTTGAAAATTGGATCTCTTTGCCTTTGATTTCAATATTATTTTTTGGTGAAAAATTCCATTGGTCTTTTAATACGATAATTTTCGAAGGCTGAAATTTTATAATAGTAGATCCAGGCAAAAGATCAACAGTATTAATTAAATTAATTTCATTGCCTTTCTCAATCTGATCAAGGCTAAAATTCAAATCAATGTGATCAATATTCCAATCCGCATTGATCAAAAGGTTATTTGTCTGAGTTTTATTTGCATTTTCCTGGATTTCGGAGCTGACCAATAACTTTGCCTCGATCAATGTAGTATCTGCCTGCTTTCTGGTAAATAATTCGAAATTATTATTATAAAAATTCATGGTTTTATAGCCAATTGTATCAATCTGACTTTTTATAGAAATAAGAGATTCGGGCCCCACAATTAGATCCCCTGAGACATGTGTGTTTTCAGCAATGTAGAAATCTGGTAGGAAAAGTTGCATAATAGGATTGATATTAAACAATGAAAGATTAAAGTCAATCATATAATCAATTGTATCAGTAGGCTCCTTGTTAGCGTAAAAAGTATTGATCTCACTGCTGTCATTTCGAAGAATCATAAAATATTCCCTGGCAATTTGTGGGATGTCTTCAAATAAATGGTCCAGTTTAAAATTGCCCGATATATGACCATCCAAATCATTGGAAGAAACCTCTAAGAAGCTTAGTGAATCGGAATTTTCTGAAATTAATTTCAGATTTTGTATGTTGGCATATTGATTGTCATACATTAAATTCGTTTCAGGAGCTATTACAATGCCAGAGATGGAATTAATATCAAGACCTTGTACATCAACTTTGATTTGGGTGGAAATACTGGAGGGTTTTTTTGATATATTTATATTGTTCAATATGGCTGTATCAATAGCCGCAACAATATTGATCTTTTCATTTCCTTCACGCAGGTCGATCTCACCATTCAATTCAAAATCAAGATTGGGATCGTTAATAGCTAATAAACCATTGAAGATTTCACTGGAAAGCCTCCCGTCTATCAGGATATTCCGGTAGTTGTATCCGAGGAATCCAAAATTCTCAATGGTTGCGTCAAGCAGAAAATCTGCATTTGATTTTGAAAAACCCTTGCCCTCAATTTTCCCATTCAGGTCAATATCCTGATATTTCTCTTCATTGTCCAGTAAGGCCCCCAGATCAAGGCCTTGTGCAATAATATTTCCAGAATAACGCGGCAAGTTATCCGCCTCATCTAATTTCAAGTTAATATCACTATCGAAAAAGCCTAATTGGGTATAGAATTCAGCGTCAGCCACAAAGTCAACAGGAAAGCCAGTAAACCTTCCTGAGAAGCTTGAATGACCAAATTTAGCGAGACTTTGAACAGTTTCATCACCAAAATACTGCCCCAGATCTTCAGGATTTAAAATCGAATTCTCTATTTTCATGTCAATGAATGTATTATTGACATCAGGTAATCCAGACATACTTGCTGATCCCCTTAATCTACTTATGGATCCTAAAGCCAAATTAAAATCATCTAACTTGAATCGATTAACGGATCCTGAAAAGAACCCGGAGAGATTGTAGTATTGATAATACCTTTTAAATAAGGTTGCAAAATAACCCAGGTCTCTCGAGTATATACGCGATTTTTTTACATCAGCGATTATTGTAACTAATTCATTGAATTCTTTCATCTGCTGAATGCTGTCGAACTGAAAAACAAATGAGGCCTCGATAGTGCTTCGGCCTATATCCATATTAAAAGTCCTGAAAACCATTGAACTTTTGGTTATCTGATAAAACCCTGATAAACTTTTAATATTAAGTTGAGTTGCTGAATCAATTCCAGATACAGATTCCAGCTGGATTTGAAAATTTTTCCCCTTTGAAGATAAATTTTGGCCTTTAGCGTTCAGATCCTGTATTTTAAACTGGTTATAATTGAATTTATTTCTAATGGAGTCTTTATTGGGATCCGATAAGGTAAATTCTGAATCAAATAATTCGATTTCCTTAATTAAAAAGGTTCCTTTCAGGGAATCAGGCCTGTTTGATCCTAATAATTCCTTTAATCCGTCGTCAAATAAATTAATATTGAACCGGCCATCAGGAGCATTTCTTACAACCCGGACATCTGCGCCTTCTACTATTGCTTTATTGAAGGTGATATCCCGCCCCATAATTAAACTTGTAGTTCTGTAATTCAGTCTGGCACTCTTTATATAGATCAAGGTATCCAGTTCAGTATCTAGAACCATTACGTCCTCCAGATGTATCTGACTTAACCAATATATATTGACATAGCCAACCTTTACGGGTAAGCCAATTTCTTTGGATAAATATTGAGCAAGTTGTTGAGTTACTCGGGTTTGGATTTCAGGGAATTGCAGAGCCGCAGTTATGCTGACCATGATCGTGGAAATAATCATGATGATCATTACCATTAGCTTTACAATGGGCCTTCTATAGGAACCCCATAGCATTAACCTGAACAGACTCTTTTTAGCTACCTTTTTACCCACCGAATTAATCTTCCTTTATTATTAATATACGAAAGAAAATGGTTTTATTTAATTTTGTCCACAATACTTGAAAAAAAAACTTAATTAACAACACATTAGATCTAAGTAAATGGCTTCGAATATAGTTGCTTTGGAAAGTTCGTGCGATGAAACATCCGCTTCAATAATACAGGATGGAAATGTACTTAGTAATACCATTTTAAGCCAATCAATACATGAAATATATGGGGGTGTGGTGCCAGAACTTGCTTCAAGAGCTCACCAACAACATATTATATCTGTTGTAAATCAAGCACTTAAGGAAGCTGGAGTCTCAATAAATGATCTTGATGCAATTGCCTTCACACAGGGACCTGGCTTACTGGGGTCCTTACTTGTAGGGATATCTTTTGCTAAAGGCCTTTCATTAGCAAAAAACATTCCCTTGATTTCTGTGAATCATATGCAGGCACATATTCTTGCACATTTTATAGAATATCCAAAACCAAACTTTCCTTTTTTGTGCTTGACAATAAGTGGAGGGCATACACAACTTGTATTGGTAAAAGATCATCTGGACATGACAGTCCTGGGTGAAACCCAGGATGATGCCGTTGGGGAAGCATTTGATAAAATAGGCAAGATGTTGGGATTTCCCTATCCGAGTGGATATTTAATAGATGAACATGCAAAAAAGGGAAATCCAAAGAAATTCAAATTTCCATTAACTTCAATGCCTGCGTATAATTATTCTTTTAGTGGTATCAAGACAGCTGTGCTTTATTTTTTAAGAGATCAATTGAAGGCGGATGGTTCATTTATTGATAAAAACCTGAATGACCTTTGTGCAAGCATACAACATACTTTAATTGAGATGTTGATGGAGAAGCTAATATTATGTGCTAATGAAACTGATATCAAGGATATTGCTATAGCTGGTGGTGTAGCAGCAAATTCACAGATAAGAAGTTATATGAAAGATCTTTCAGATCGTTATAAGTGGAAAACCTATATCCCTAAATTGGAATACTGTACTGATAATGCTGCTATGATAGGAATTGCGGGTTATTATAAGTATTTAAGGGGAGAGTTCAGCGATTTAACAGTTATCCCCGATGCCAGAATGAAATTTTAGATGGATGATTCATTTATTTGTAATATCTTTATTTTTATAAGCCTCCATTGGCCGTGATTTTGATCAATTCGAAATAAGAAGAATATGTCCTCAGGAAAATTGAATTTCCAGCAGAAAGTGAACATAAGAAATAAAAAAGCATCTTATGAGTATCAGTTTATTGATAAATATCTGGCCGGGATCGTTCTACAGGGAAGTGAAATTAAATCGATAAGACTGGGGAAAGTAAATCTTCAGGATAGTTATTGTGCATTTTTCAACAATGAATTATATGTAAAGGAACTCCATATCGCTCCATACGAATTAGCAAGAAATTACAACCATGAAGCAAAAAGAGATCGTAAATTGCTTTTGAATAAGAGGGAGTTAAAAAAACTGCTAACCAAAAACAAAGAAAAAGGGCTAACGATAATTCCTGTTAGGATATTTATTAATGAAAAGGGATTGGCTAAACTTGAGATAGCTTCAGCCAAAGGCAAAAAGATCTATGATAAAAGGGAAGATATTAAAGCTAAAGATATGAAGCGGGATATGGCAAGATTAAATATAAAGTAATGATGGATAAATTACAGAAAGGAATTTGTCGATTAAGCATAGTGCCCGTAAGAAAAGAACCTGCAGATGGAAGTGAATTGGTAACACAATTATTGTTTGGCGATCACTATACAGTTCTTTCTGAAACACCCGATAAAATCTGGATTCATGTAAAAATATACTTTGATGAATACGAGGGATGGATTGATTGCAAACAACATAAACCCATAAGTGAAGAATATTTTCATGATATGATCAACAATGAATTTAAGATATCGACTGAATTAACCACTTCCATATTGTACAAAAAAAAGCCCTTACAAATTGTAATGGGTAGCATTCTTCCGATAGCACATACAGAATTATTTGATTTTGACGAACAATTTGCTTTCAATGGAGAAGCAAAAAACCTGGGCCAGAAAAGGGATTTTGACTTTGTCCGATCCATAGCATCGAAATATTTGAATACTCCATACCTTTGGGGTGGTAAAACACCATTTGGGATTGATTGTTCCGGGTTTGTGCAAATGGTATTTAAGATTGCCGGATACAAACTAAAAAGAGATACGGCGGAACAGGTACGTCAGGGTCAAATTATAAAGGAATTCAGTAAAGCCATGCCGGGCGATCTGGCCTTTTTCTCAAACTCAAAAGGGAGGATCGGCCATGTTGGAATAATTTTTGAAGACAGGAAGATAATTCATGCACATGGACAGGTGCGAATAGATAAAATTACTGAAGAAGGAATAATTAATATAAAAAACAATATTAAAACTCATAAGTTAGAGTTTATAAAAAGAATTCTGAGATAATGAATAGGAGAGTATTGGTGCTGAATCAGGATTATAATCCAATATCAATATGCACGATACAACGTGCATTTTTATTGGTATATTTTGAAAAAGCTGAATTAATTTCAAGAATCAACGGCAGCTTATTGCGAACCGTCACTCGTTCTTTCCCTATGCCAGCTGTCATCAAACTCAGGAATTATGTGAATATACCTTATAAAGGAGTGGTGCTCACCAGGCAAAATGTATTTAAAAGAGATAGCTTTGAATGTCAGTATTGCGGTACGAACAAAGATCTGACGCTTGACCATGTAGTCCCGAAAGCAAAAGGAGGGAAGAGCACCTGGATGAACCTTATTACGGCTTGCAAAAGATGTAATACCAGGAAAGGAGATTATACACCCGAGGAAATAGGACTATCCTTACGGAACTCGCCATACAGACCCAATTATATATTATTTTTAAGAGATTTTTCCGGATATGCACATGACGAGTGGATACCCTATCTAAAAACCGGTACCAATAATTGATTCCAATTTGAAATTATTTATCTCACATTTAGCTAAGTAAAACAACATTTTTTATAAATTGGCAGGATTATGAATTAAATACAGGGTTTTTCCCTTGCTATGATACTAAAAACTCGACTACAATTATCGTCTCTAATGTTTCTTCAGTATTTTATTTGGGGGACCTGGTATGTTACGCTAAATACATATCTAGGAGAAACACTCAACTTTACCGGTACTCAAATTGGCTTATCATATGGAACCTTTGCCATTGCAGCTATGATATCTCCCTTTTTTGTGGGACTGGTAGCTGACAAGTTTTTTTCAACTGAGAAAGTACTCGGCACCTTACATATTCTGGGTGCGATACTTCTGGTTGTTACAGCACAAGCTAAAACCTTCGCTATTTTTTATCCAAGTTTATTAATTTATACCCTATGTTATACACCCACAATGGCATTGTCAAACTCAATATCCTTTCATAAAATGGATAATCCGGCCCAGGAGTTTCCAAGTATCCGGGTATTGGGAACAATAGGTTGGATTGTGGCCAATAATATTATAGGGTATCTCGGTTATGGCTCTTCAGTTAACCAATTATATGTTGGTGCCATTGCGTCTCTGTTGCTTGGTTTATATTGTTTCAGCCTTCCTCATGTACCGCCTAAAAAGGAAATCCATGCCAGCTTTAAAGAGATCATTGGTCTGGATGCTTTAAGTTTATTAAGAAAACCAGCCTTCCTGATCATCATTTTTGCATCTGTATTGACGTGTATACCTTTATCTTTTTATTATGGATTTACAGCTTCGTTTTTATCTGACATTGGCATGAATTATATCGCCAATAAAATAAGTATGGGTCAGGTAGCTGAAATCCTATTTCTATTGATACTGCCATTTTTCCTAAAGAAGTATGGCGTTAAAAAAGTGTTTATAATTGGAATGTCGGCCTGGCTTATCAGGTATTTATTCTTTTCGTATGGAGATAATGATTCCCTGGTATGGATGATTTATGTGGGGATTTTATTACATGGATTATGTTATGATTTCTTCTTTGTCGCTGGGCAGATATACGTAGATAATGAAGCTCCTTCATATTTGAAAAGCTCAGCACAGGGAATGATCACCTTTGCTACCTACGGTTTGGGCATGTTTATAGGAACATGGTTTGCGGGTCAGACAGTAGATTTTTATACAATGGACGGAATAAAAAACTGGCCAGATATCTGGATTGTGCCAGCTGTAATTGCTGCTATCGTTCTCGCCTTGTTTATTTTCGTATTTAAGGAGAGGAAACACAAAAATACATTTAAGTGATATTTATAAATGTATTGAAAGACCACTCCCCACAACATTTCATTCTAGTCAAAATGGATCAAATGTAATCATGATGAGAGGCCCGAGATGAGGGAAATAATATTATCTATATTTCCCTCTGAATTATTCCTCCACTTTCTTTATCCTTTAAAATCAGTTTCTTGGAGCCATCAGGTAAGATTTCCTCTTTGATCAAATAATATTTATCATCGTAATCAACCATTTTGGGTCCTTTTTTTATTTCCTCACTGCCTCTCCATATCTCCAACTCAATGGGTTCCCATTTTTTTGATTTTGAGGATTTATAACAAGCATCGATAATCGCATTGACTACATAGCCATCATAGAAATCTTCCATTGGTTTGCGACCTTCATCAATTGCATTAAACATGTCAGTGAACATGAAATCATATCCCAGGGCATTTACTTCATCGCCAACCGGGAATAACCATCCGGTCTCGGATTCCGCCTTTTCAGCTACATAATCGCCTTCACCTACTGCTGTGAAGACTTCCAAACCTGTCCTTAAAAAATGATTGAGGAACATAGTGCCTTCAACACCCATTACTTCATCCCTGAGGTCCATTCCGCCCCTGAAACACCAACTTACTTCAAATTGTCCGATTGCCCCTGAAGCATATTTTACGAGGGCAATAGCATGATCTTCTGCCTCAATGGGCTTTACTTGTGTGTCAGCCCAGCACATTACTTCAAGAGGTCTTACATCTTTACCTATAAAATTCCTGGCAATTTCTATACAATGGCATCCGAGATCAATAATGGCTCCACCACCTGAAAATTCTGGATTCCAAAACCAATCACTATGTGGCCCTGGATGAGTCTCGCGTGAACGTACCCATAAAATATCTCCTAAGGCCCCGTTTTTCACAAATTCAAGGGATTTTAAGGTTTTCGGGGTATAGCAAAGGTCTTCAAGGTATCCATGAAATACTCCGTGTTTTTCAACCAATTCCAGCATTTCCTTTGATTCCTTGGCATTTCTTCCTAAGGGTTTGGTTACCAATACTGCTTTTCCGGCTTCAGCAGAAAGTCGAACCGCTTCAAGGTGTAGGTGATTTGGAAGAGCGATTACAACCGTGTCTATATCAGGATCATTGATCGCATCCTGCATATTGGTGGTCCATTTTGGAATATTCCACCGGTCAGCAATTTTTTTTGCAGAACTTTCACTTCTTGAATATATTACTAGAACCCGGTCTTGCCTGCGTTGTCCATGAAGGGTATGTGTATAAAAATCACCGATGAACCCTCCACCAAGCATTGCTATTTTTTTGGTTTTCATATGAGATAGGATTTAGTATAAAAATCTGTTATTTCAGTAAAATTTGAATATAAATAAAGATATATAATATTCCTTTTTTAACCGTGAATTTGTCCAGGTTATTGCAACCCATAAGTGTATAAAAGTGTAATTCCAAAAACTTACCTGGAATCGATTTATGAATTCCGGTAGCGTTTGGAATAGTTTAATATTATTCTTTAAAATGATTAATTTAGTCCTTACGTTCAATTGTACTGAATAATAATTTTAACACATATCTCATTCTAAATGAAAAAAATAAAGGAATCAAAAACTATGAACAGGCGACAATTCATCTGGAAGACCTCCATAGGCACAATAGCGCTTCCATCTTTAGCGGTCAGTTCCCAAGCTATAACCCACGAAACAAAAAGTGCCCTTATCCCTCACTGGAGAAATAAACAACCGGACATGTCCTATCGTATGTTGGGACGGACCGGCTATATGGTCTCTGAGGTTGTTTGCGGTGGAGATCCTGTTTCACCAACAAGCTATACTCAGGTTGAGTTAGCTTTGGAAATGGGGCTGAATTATCTGGATACTGCTCCGGCATATGGGAGGGGAAATTCTGAGAAGGGATATGGTGAAATTCTCAAATCTTCATCCAAACGCGAAAAAGTGTTTGTAAATACGAAAATAAGTGGATTTACGTCTATAAGAAACAGGATGTATAGAGAGATTTTTGATAGTTTACCATCGGGGAAACAGGAAAACATTATCAAAAAGACCTGGCAAATGCGAAGCGATAGAGGAGTTGATAAACCCGGATATTTTTATATTTATTGGCCAGGACAAGAACGGTCAATGGATCCTTCATATTTAAGTAATGCTATGATGAGTGATTATGGGCATAAGGTTGATGGGAGCAAAGAATTTAAGGAGTTTATTTTTAGTTCCATTGAAGGGAGTTTACAAAGAACAAAAATTGATTATTTTGATCTTGCAATGTGCCCACATGGCGCAAATTGTCCCGAAGAGGTTAATATACCTGAAATCTATGAAGCTTTTAATGAATTAAAAAAGCAAGGCAAGGTCAGATATTTGGGCGTTTCAAGTCATAATGATCCTGCGGGAGTATTAAATGCAGCTGTGGATACTGGAAAGTATGATGTAGCTATGGTAGCCTACAATTTTCTTAATGATGGATTTTTGGATGCTGCCATTCGAAAAGCGCATGATGCTAAAGTTGGGGTGATAGGAATGAAAGTGGCAATGAGTGTTGCGACGCAGCATGAGCAATTGAAACCATTGCCTCACTGGCGTGAAGAGAAACTGAACAAAATAGTTCCTGGCGATATGAAGGCTCCGCTTAAAGCATATTTATGGGCATTACAGAATCCAAGGATATCGGCAGTTATTTCAAATCTTTGGGATGAGAATTATGTGAAGGAAAACTTATCCATAGTAGGAAAGAAAATAGAATTGCAAAGAGGGTAATTGATCATAAATTTAAATCACCCCCTAATCCTTTCTTGTAAAATCCTCCAGACAAGGATTGCTTTAACAACACTATTGCAGTATTAATATCTGTTCAGTTGATTTAGTAATTCCACCTGACAAAGGCTTCCATTGCTTCATATTCCGCCATTCCCAATAAGTTATATATTCTGGCCGTTTCCCGATTCCTGTCTTGCGCCCTTTCCCAGAATTCTCTTGCGTCAGTTCCGGGGAATAACGCGCTGTCTTTTTGAGATTGATGTTTGAAGATCGCCTTTGTTTTTTTCTGAAGTTCATCAGGACTTAATGGAACACACATTTCAACTTTATCGATCTCCCATTCCTGCCAGGCACCTCTGTATAACCATAGCCAGCAATCTTTCATCCATTGCTCAGTTTCCTTTAATTCTGCCAGTGCCAGAAAAACCGATTCAAGACAAACCCTGTGTGTCCCATGTGGATCTGATAGATCACCGGCAGCATAAATTTGATGCGGTTTCACCTTTTTTATTAATTCTTTTGTGATCTCAATATCTTCCCTGCCTACAGGATCTTTTTTAACTTTTCCTGTTTCATAAAAAGGTAAATTAAGAAAATGGATTTGTTCCTCTGGTATACCAACAAATTTGCATCCTGCCCAAGCTTCAGCCTGCCGTATTAAGCCTTTAATATCTTTTACTTCATCAGAATCGACTTGTCCGGGTTCTTTATTGGTCAGGAATTCTGAAACCTTATCAAATAAATTGGATGCCAGTTCCTTATTCCCTCCAAAAGCTTGTGCATATTCATTTACGAAGTATGCAAACCGCAATGTGTCATCATCAAAAACAGCAATATTGCCGGATGTTTGGTAAGCTACATGTACTTCATGTCCCTGGTCTACAAGCCTGATAAATGTCCCACCCATGGAAATCACATCATCATCCGGATGAGGAGAGAATAGTATAATCCGCTTAGGGAAAGGTTCTGCCCTTTCCGGCCGGTTGGAATCATCAGCATTAGGTTTTCCTCCAGGCCAACCCGTAATGGTACGTTGAAGGTCATTGAAAACTTTTATGTTGATTGAATATGCATCAGGACCCTTTTCTGCAATCAGGTCACTCATCCCGTTGTCATTATAATCTCTATCCATCAACTTCAGGATGGGTTTATTTACTTTCTGGCAAAGCCATACCACTCCTTTCCGTATCAATTGATCATCCCATTCGCAGGAACCCACCAACCATGGAGTTTTCACTCGGATAAGATCTGCAGCAGCGCCTTCATCTGCGATAATTTTAGTATTCCCGTGCTTTTGAAGATAGCTTGCCGGAACATGATCAGTAATATTTCCTTCAACCGCTTTTTGAATGATGGCAGATTTGCCTTCACCCCAGGCAAGTAGAAATATAGTTTTTGCACTAAAAATAGTGCCAATTCCCATAGTAATTGCTCTTTTGGGCACATTATCCTCTCCGAAGAAGTCACTTGCGGCGTCAACCCGGGTAACATGATCAAGCGTAATCAACCTGGTCCTGGAATCTATAGGTGAACCTGGTTCGTTGAATCCAATATGTCCGGTTTTCCCTATTCCAAGTAACTGTATATCTATTCCTCCCGCATCTATGATTTTCTGCTCATACATATCACAGTATTCATGGATTTTTTCGACAGGAATAGAGCCATCCGGGATGTTTATATTTTCTTTAGGTATATCAATATGGTCGAAGAAATTTTCATTCATAAACCTTACATAGCTTTGAAGCTTAGTTTTTGGCATAGGGTAATATTCATCAAGGTTGAAGGTGATCACGTTCTTAAAACTTAAGCCTTCTTCTTCATGCAGACGAATAAGCTCCTCATATATAAATACAGGAGTAGAGCCCGTTGGAAGGCCTAATACACATTTGCCGTTTTTTGAATTTATGATTTTGGCTATAGCATTAGCCACATCTTTCGAGGCAGATATTGCATCCTCAAAGATCAAGGTTGGTATCTTTTCGTATCTAACTAAATGCTTGTCTAGCGATTTGTACTGTTTTTTAAGAGATTTTTTAACCATGGAATTACATTGTTTAGAAAGCAAAAATAAAAATTATACAGAACAATTTATCATAGATCAGTTTTTAAAGAGCCTTGATGTTAAACTTTACTATGATAAATGAATAAAACGGCAATTTTTAATCCAGATAGCCCATTTTCCCTGATTCATAGTCCTTAATTGCATCGATTACTTCATCTTTTGAATTCAGGACGAAGGGGCCATAATGATAAACTGGCTCTTTAATTGGATTCCCGGCTAATATAAGCAACTTGGAGTTAAGTAAAGACTGGACATTTATCTGTGTACCATCCTTTTTAAAAACAACAAGTTGTTTGTCTCCTATATCAATATCCCCAACCTTCACATGACCGCTAAGAACATAAAAAATAACATTTTCATCCGCTTTAAATTCCAGGTCAATATTTGACATTCCTTGCATATTTGCAGTATAGGCTGTTATTCCGGTTACTGAATTAACAGGCCCCGTAATGGTTTTAAAATTTCCCGAAACGATGTTCAACCGGACTTTTTTATCGGTCGACAGGTAAAAAGGAATGTCATCAACATCATAACCATAATATTTAGGTTCAGTCTTCTTCAATTTCTTAGGAAGGTTTATCCATAGCTGAATGATTTCAAATTCACCCCCCTTCTTTTGAAATTCAGGTGATGCTTTTTCAGAATGGACAATTCCCTTGCCCGCAGTGATCCATTGAATACCTCCGGATTTAATTATGCTTTCATTGCCTAAAGAATCACGATGTTCCACTTCACCGCTAAAAACAAAAGTTACTGGCTCGAATCCGGTGTGCGGGTGTGCTTCTACATTTAAACCTTTAGCACCAGGATTATACGATTTCGGGCCGGCATGATGAAGTAGTAAAAAGGGATCGACTTGCTTTAACTGCTTAACAGGTAATGGTTGAGATATCTGGAATTGCCCCATCATTACATTTTCTGAATTAACAACCTTATCTATAGATCTCATGAATGAATCATTAAATTAATTGTCTGTAACCTGAATATTATAATACAATTATTAATGATATTGTTTAAACTATTCCGTGTATTTTTGTGTCTGTATGTAAAGCAAAGTACTTGGAAATGAGAGATATTAAAATGGGAAAGATCAGGATTTTACTTTTTGTAGCTTCAATTCTTCTTATATTGAACCTTACAAATTGTTCATTAGACATACCTGAAACAGGTAAAAAACTTTATGGAGAGGGGCCTCTCGTAACTCATTATATAGATGCGGATTCCTTTAAAGTATTTCAGCATATTGGGGTAGGGAGCGTATTGATTGAAACTGGTGACTCTTTGGAGATATTCATCAGGGCTCAGCAAAATCTAATTGATGAAATGGCTTTTGCCTTTGGTAACGATATCTTTGCCTGGGGATTTAAAGAAGAGGTGAATCTTGTCGAAGCGGATTCAATAATGTTGACCATTAGAATGCCAAATGAAATTGAAGGCATATACGTTAGCGGAGTAGCGAACATCACACTGGTTGGAGACGATCAGGAGTCAATTTACGTTGAAATTATAGGACTTGCAGAGTTTGCAGCCTTTGATCTGGAGGTGGATGTATGCGAATTGCACATATCAGGCAGTGCCAAATGCCGGTTTTTTGTACACGAAGAAATCAAGGGATCAATAACTGGAAGTGGAGAAGTATGGTATAAAGGAAATCCAGAAATTAATGTTGACTTATACGGCGAAGGAAAGTTCTGGGATGCAAATTAACAAGGAATAGGGTGACTGTGCCATCAATTCTTTCCTTTAAATAACCGTATAAAAAATAATATGATTAAATTCCGGCAAAAATAGCTTGTGATTGCCAGGAAGTTTTTAGTCATTGTTAATCCAACCGCTGGGAAAGGAAAACATCTGGATAAGCTTGAACAAATAAAATCAGAATTTATTCAGAGATCTGTTTCCTATGATCTATATTTCACCTCCGAAAGCAGGAAAGCAGATTTGCTTACAAATTCCATCATAAAAGATAAAGACTATACTGACTTAATGATTGTTGGAGGTGATGGCACAATCAATGAAGCTATAAATGGAATCAGGGATAAACACCCTGCGGTAAGTGTTATATCTTTCGGTACTGGTAATGATACCATAAAACACATTCAATCCAAATTTGATTTCAACTCCCAAGTTGAAACAGCATTTAACGGTAATGTTGAACAAATAGATGTGGGGGAATGCAATGGCCGATTGTTTTTAAATGGAGTAGGCATTGGTTTTGATGGGAAAGTTGTGGAAAGAATGGCTGCAAAAGGAAAAAAATTCCAGGGATATTTTTCTTACCTGGCTGAAGTGCTGCGGATCCTATTAACCTACCGGGAGAGAGAAATTTCAGCGACATTCAACGATAATACGATAAAGGAAGAGGTTCTATTAATGACAGTAGCTAAAGGGACCACATTTGGAGGAGGTTTTAATATAAATCCATATGCCTTAAATGATGATGGCCTTCTAGATATATGCATTGTTGGTAAAGTTCCTAATTGGACCAGGATTAACTATGTATTAAAAATGAAGGATGGAGGCCATAGAAAATTGAAAGCCGTTTCTTTTTATAAATCAAGGAAAGTTACAATTGAAGAAAACCCGGCGCTTGTGGCCCATATGGATGGAGAAAGTATAGGATGCCCTCCTTTCAATGTAGTTGTTCTGCCAAAAGCAATTAATTTCAGAATCTTGAGATAGGGTAACAAAACAATGTCATCATTTTTTTCTCAGGACGCTTTTTCTATAGAGCCTGTAATAAAAATAAATGGCTACAATGATTACCATGATTGATATAAATTGCGAATTGGTCAAAATGTTATCAACCACATATCCCCTCGACAAATCACCTCTGAATACTTCGAGGATCATACGGGCAGCAGAATATAGAATCAAGTATAAAAGAAAGATCTGGCCTGGAAATTGTCTTCTACGTGAAACCAAAAGCAGGATGATCATAATGCCATATATTAGGCTCATACTATAAAGCTGTGTTGGATGCAGTGGAGTATTTAAAGGATCTGCCTGGCACATGGGATCGGTAAATATTACAGAAAAAAAACCATCATGAGGGATACCATGACAGCATCCTGCCAGGAAACAACCAATTCTACCAGTACCATGAACTATGCACGTTGTAATGGCCATGATATCCAGCATTGGCAGGGTTGGGATCTTTCTTACTTTAAAAAAAATGAGCATTGTAGGAATAGCAAAAAGAAGAGAGCCATAAAATACAAACCCGCTACTGAAGTTCCTGAACAATTGTCCAGGGTCCGACACAAAACCTTTAAAATCTTCAAATATTATAAAGATTTTACCCCCAATAATTGATAACAATAGAATAAAGAGTATTAATTCATTTGTGGTTTCAAATTTTACATTCAACTGTTTTTTGGCCTGCCATGCTGTGTAAGCAAATCCAAGTAAGGCGCCCAGGGCAATCATTGTACCATAGGAATATATAGTAACCGTATCAGGAAATAAAAACCTTAAAAATCCAGGTGTTTCAATTTCGAATAGTACTGGATGCATAATGTTAATTTTTGGTGAACAACATATCAAGTATTGATGTATTGTTTTCTGATAAATCTAACTCAAAGAGCTCGAATGCCGAGTGAATTTAAGAATTTTCAGGCAAAAGTTATCGTTCAGTATTCAATGTTGATAAAAATTCATACCCCAAAATGGGGGAGTCACAGATTTCATGAATTAAAAAAATGGCCTGTGATTTAAAGTAAAAGAAAAAAACCTTCCCAGACAAATTCGAGGGTGTATGAAGAGAGTTCTGAATCGAAGTCCAGGAAGGTTATAAAAGATCGATTACGAATTCGGGTGAAAGATTGTAAAAATTTTGTGAATGAGAAATACCCAAATTGGGGGATTTTGCCATTGCATTAATATTATTATTCTTGTAAACATTATTTTCTATTTGAGTTCTGATTATGGTTAATCTTATTTTTGATCAAAAGGGGTGATATGTCTGTTGTGAGAACCTTTATATTGATTGCAATTTTTCTGATACCTAAAATTGGGATGTCTCAATCCTATTTTTTCAATCACTACGACCTGGAAAATGGATTAATCAGTTTAGATGTTAACTGCATCACCCAGGATAAATATGGATACTTATGGCTAGGCAGTAAGGAGGGATTGATGCGTTTCAATGGTGAAATGTTTGAAGAAATTGAATATTCGCATGATCCTGGAAATGATCAGGTATTTGATATAATGCTTGATAACAAAGGGATACTTTGGATCGCAGGAAAAAATGGTGTAAGCTCTTACGATGGATTGAATTTCAAGTATTATAGCATTTCAAATATAGATGGTCCATATAACTGTTATGGATTGTATTATGATAATGATGGGAATATTTTTTTCTTTCATGGTGGCAAGTCGCTGTATAGTATCGAAAATGATAGAATTGTCAATGTTAGCCATTTACTGGATCCGATAAACGGTTCCATTATAAAGGTTACTGGTAAGACGTCATCTCAGTTAAAAATATTAACTTCTTATGGGCAGTTATGGCTTAAAACTGACAAAGATTTTGAGATATTCTCGTATAATATTCCAGGGCATGAAATAATCTTAGCCACCAATGGAGATGTGTTTCTAAAAAATTCTGGTATTCTTTCACAATTGAAAGAAATTAATGGTGAATTCATTATTAATGAAATATACAATGGTGAAAATGAGCATATCTCTGATGTCATGGTTGAAAATTATGGGCACAAATGGATCGGTTATATGGGAGGATTAATATTGATCAGTGAGGGGCGTTCTATCGAGTTCAATAAGTCTTTGGGATTTGATGGGGGATCAGTGTTGCAAATCTTTCAGGACAAGGAAGGGAGTATTTGGATCGTAACCAGGGAAAATGGTTTGTATAGTTATCATGGGGATGCACTTAAATATCTCGAGTTTTCAAGAAATCAAAGATTCACCCCCACCTCATTTTTTATAAATGATAAGGGCAAGTTATTTATCAGTTATTTCGGGAAGGGTGTCGATATTTTTGATGACCAAAAGGTTGGCAAGATCAATGCTGGAAATGGATTAACTAGTAACTATGTAAGGTCGATCTCAGTGAATGAAGATTCGTATTGGTTTGTCGGTGCCCGGGGAGTTACTGTTCTTAAAGATAATAGGTACAATTCTTATACGGTAAGTAACGGATTGCCACATAACTATTGCTTCCACTCATGTATAGACAATCAGGGACGGACCTGGGTCGGTACGGAGGGAGGAGTAGCCGTTTTCGAAAATAGTTCAATTTGGTCTTTGTCACAAGATGATGGACTCTTAAGCAATCGAATTAAGTATATACGACAACTTGACAATGGGGATATGTTATTGATGTCAGATAATGGAATAGATAAGTATGTAAATGGAGAAGTAATTTCATTTGTAGATCAGGGATTTAAAAATAAGGAGATACTAAATACGGTTATACCTGACCAGGCGGGTAACATGTGGATTGGAAGTGACATCAATGGATTAATTTTCTATGATCGTAGTTCTGGAAACATAAGATATGTCAATGAAATTGTAAACTTCCCATTCAACAGGGTAAAATCGATAACTTTTTATAAAGATAACTATTTATGTATTGGTACAGAAAGAGGAATATATTACATCGAAGTAACTATAGATGGGAATGTTCAATCAATTGCATCGGCAGGAATAGAGCAGGGATTCCCTGATTTTGAAACCATACAAAATGCAATACTCCTGGATAGTAATTTAATTTACTTTGGTACTTCAATTGGAGTTGTCATTTTTAATCCGGAAAGATTAAGTAAAAACAATTTTATTCCAGTAAATGTATCATCCCTAAAGATAGAATTTAAAGATACAGATTGGATGAATAAAAAAGTAAACCTGGATACCTGGTTGGGAATTCCAATAAATCCAATATTAAATTATGATCAGAACGATCTTCAAATAAATTTTAAAGGCGTTTCCCTGCAAAGCAAAGATCATCTTTGGTATCGCCACAAATTGGAAAATTATGACCAGGATTGGTCCATGCCCATGACTAATGAATCGGTCTTATATGCTAATCTTAATCCCGGGAAATACCAGTTTAATGTTTCGGCTTCCTATGATGGATTAAATTGGAGTGAAGCTTATTCTTCCATTAACTTTATAATAGCACCTCCTTTTTGGAGAACATGGTGGTTTTATGTCTTAATATTCGCATCCCTACTGCTTGGGTTTGTAATCGTAAATAACTACAGGATAAAAACTAGAATAAATCAACTATTGTTAATTGAGAAGTTAAATAAGGAAGAATTCGAGCGAATTCAGAAAAAGGTTGCCATGGATTTTCACGATGAAATAGGCAACCACCTTACCAGTATTTCTATGCTGGTACAACTCATAAGAAATAAAGATTGGGAAGTGCCCGGGGAGCTAAAAGATTTTTTGGAAAAGATTGATTCGGAATCAAAAAACCTATTTCTCGGCACAAAAGATTTTATTTGGTCGATAGATCCAAAGAACAATAATCTTAAAGAGGTCTTTTATAAGATCAGGGATTACGGTGAGGAAGTTTTTGATTCTACAAATATAAAATTCCAGGTGAAAAATGGAATTTCGAAGGATGCAAATGTGAGCCTCCCACCGGGATTTACCAGGCAAATTGTCTTGATCTTTAAGGAGGCCGTTAATAACACCATCAAACATGCGGGTTGCAGTATTGTTTCGTTTTCAGTTTCAATGCACCCAAATATGTTTGAAGTTAAGCTTTCTGACGATGGAATTGGCTTCAAGACAGACGAGATCGAATATTATAATGGATTAAAGAAAATGAAATTCCGGGGAGAAAAAATCAGGGGAGACCTCGTTTTTAATTCAGGACCGCAGAAAGGAACTGAAATTATCCTGAAGGCTGATCTGAATAAGAATATAGCCAGTTAAAGAAGATTTATTATAGTTATCAAAAATCTGTTTAACTTAATGAGAATTATTTTTAATATTGTTTGGGCCATAAACGCATTGATACTATGGAATCAACTACCAGTAAGATCGTCATTGTTGAAGACAACGATGTTGTAAGAGATGGATTTACTCTTTTGATCAGCAGTTTAAGCGAACACGAAGTTATAGCTGCCTATGAATCCTGTGAAGAAGCTATCAAGAACCTTGATAAAGACAATCCGGATCTCATCCTAATGGACATTGAGTTACCAGGGATGAATGGAATAGAAGGGACGAGATTGATCAAAAAAGCAAAGCCGGAGACAGAAATACTTGTAATCACTGTTCATGATGACAGTGACCTTGTTTTCCAGGCTCTGGTAGCAGGTGCCTCAGGTTATATTACTAAAAATGCTCCTCACAACAGGATCCTTGATGCTATTAATGAAGTTGGCAAGGGTGGTGCGCCAATGAGTAGTAATATAGCCAGAATGGTAGTGGAATCTTTTCAACGCAATCAGAATTCCCCGTTAAGCCCGAGGGAAACTGAGGTCCTTGAACTTCTTTCGGAAGGGAAAAGCTACTCAGTAATTGCAGATGAATTATTCATCCATAAGGAAACAGTAAAATCTCATATTAAAAATATCTACTTTAAGCTACAGGTTAATTCAAAAGCCGCGGCAATTGAAGTAGCCAAAAAAAATAAGCTGATATAGACCCTCGTAAATAGAATTCGCTCCATACTCTAAATTGGGGGATAGGTTAAAAATACTCTGATATTTATATTCGGCCTATTTGCCACTCATAGGTCAATTATTCTAGCCAAATCAAATATTAAAGCCTTTTTTTAAGGTAGTAAAATCCCACCTTTTAGGGGATACCGTCGCATGTCAAATATCCCCAACTTTGAGGTAGAAACAGCAGATAATTCTGCCAATTCATAAATTTGAGGGGTAATCAATTGTATTTAACTGGATTTTAACCTCGCATGTAATGTGGGGGCAGGTTTGTACTGCTTAATGTTTTTTTTCATTCTAATTCATTCATTTATGAGAAACTTTTTACGAATCAGCATGACGTTATTTGCAATATTGATTTTGCAGGTTACGTATGCCCAAGAAACAGTAGTTACCGGAAAGGTGACTGCTTCGGAAGATGGTTCTCCAATTCCCGGAGTTAATGTCTTCGTAGAGGGAACAACATCAGGAACAGTTACCGATTTTGATGGTAACTATCGATTGGATGTTCCGGCAAGCGGAGGTGTACTGGTATTCCGGTTTATTGGATTAACTACAGTAGAGGAAGATATCGGGTCCAGATCCGTTATTGATGTATCAATGGATTATGAATCCACACAGCTTTCTGAAGTTGTGGTGACCGCCGTTGGAATTGAGAGAAGCTCCCGGGCTCTGGGATATTCAATCGAACAGGTAGATAATGAAGATGTAGCACAGGTATCAGAACCTGATGTACTAAGAGCATTACAGGGAAAAATTCCTGGAGTCGATATCAGTGGTTCCAGTGGAGCCCCTGGAAGTGCGACAAGAATACTTATCAGGGGTAATTCTTCATTACTGGGTAGTAATCAACCTTTGTTTGTTGTTGATGGGATACCCTATAATAACTCTGAATTCCGAACCTTTAACCAATTGGGGGATGGAACCGCTTATAGTAGTCGAATTGCTGATATTGATCCCAACAACATAGCGTCAATGACTGTTTTAAAAGGAGCAGCAGCTGCTGCACTTTACGGATCGCGTGCAGCGAATGGAGTTATATTGATAACTACCAAAACAGGTAGCGCAAAGGCTTCCAGAAAGAAATTAGAAATGACATTCAGCTCATCTTATGCTTTCGAACAAATATCTAACCTTCCGGAATTTCAGAACTCTTATGGAACGGGAACAAACTTTGGATATCAACAGGCAAACGGTTCCTGGGGTGCTCCTTTTATAGGAGCAAAGGATTATGCATCCGTCGATTCCATAACCCACTGGTATTCTGGACGGCCTGGAATGTCTGAGTTTGACGGGGTAATGGTCCCATATCAGGCTTATCCGGATAATGTTAAAGACCTTTTTCAGACAGGACAAATGTTTGATAATTCATTAAATATTACAGCTGGAAATGAACGGTCTGTATTATCTGTTACGGCAACGTATACAAAGAACGATGGTTATGTGCCAAACACAAGTTTTGACAGATTTATATTAAGTGCCGGAGGTAATACAGAACTTGAAAATGGGTTTATTATAGGTGCAAATCTGTCTTACACAAATACCCAGCAAAAAGCAATACAAAGTGGGGTAGGATCTCTAGGGGCTAACAACCAGTCTGCGTTTGCACGTGCATTGTTTCTTGGTAGAAACTGGGATGTGCAGGGACAGCCCTACCAGAATCCTGTAGATAATGGAAGTGAATTTATGGTTGGAAGAGGACAGGCCGATAATCCATATTGGTCGTATGAAAATGCAGGTGGAGAAACAACCGTTTCAAGGATCGCAGCTCAGATCAGCCTTGCGTATGATATCACAGACTGGTTTAACTTGTCATATAAATTAGGATTTAATACATATAGTCAGTTTAATAAAGATTTTATCCGTCCAGGCTCGACAGGAGCGCAAGGAATCGGAAGGGTTACTACAGATGATATCCTATTTAGTGAATTGGAATCCAATTTGATTGCAACCTTCACCAAGGATATTAATGAGGATTTTTCATTTCGTGGAATCATTGGTCAGAACATCAACCAGAGAACATTAGACAGACAAGCTGTACAAGGAACTCAGTATGTGGTCTTTGATATAGATCAGTTAGACAATACTAATAATGTTATACCATATGGAAGCCAGTTGCCAGCCAATGAGCCAGTTGGGCACCAACAGCGAAGATTGATGGGATTATTCTTCGATCTGAATTTTGGTTATAAAAACTGGGCATTTTTAACACTGACTGGAAGAAATGACTGGAGTTCTACTTTACCTAAAGGCGCCAATAGCTTTTTCTATCCAGCTATAACCGGATCGGTTGTGTTAACGGATGCTCTCGGCATGAATTCAAGTGCTTTACCATTTCTGAAACTTAGGGCTGGATGGTCACAAGTTGGGAATGACACAGCGCCATACCAACTACAACCAGTATACTTTATTAACACTGTATTGGTGACCAGTCCGAGTCCAACGGCCCAATTGCCTATAACACCATCAGGCGGGCAGACAGTTCCCGGTGCTACGCTGGAAAATACGGAAAGAGATCCGCTCTTAAAGCCTGAAAGGACATCTGAATTTGAAGCGGGAATAGAGTCACAATGGGTAAATGGCCGGATAAAACTGGATGTTACTTATTATAACAGACGATCATTTGATCAAATTGCAAACTTAACACTGCCAGATGAATCTGGCTTCACCAGTTTTTTTACAAACTTTGGTGTCATATCAAATGAAGGGGTTGAAATCGGATTGGGCCTCACGCCTGTTAGATCAGGTTCAGGATTCACCTGGGATATTTATGGAACTTTTACCCATAATAAAAACGTTGTTGAAGAGCTTACTGAGGGGGTTGAGGAAATCCAATTGCGTCAACAATTCTTTGCTGGGGGGGCATCAGCTGTACTACGACCCGGTGAAGAATATGGGCTTTTAAAGGGAACAGTTAATGATCGTGACCAGGACGGGAATCTATTGATAGACCCAGCCAACGGACAGATGATCCAGGCACTTGAAGAAGAGATCATAGGAAATCCAAATCCTGATTTTATAGCAGGATTAATAAATACATTTACCTTTAAAGGATTTACATTGAATGCTGTGTTTGACTGGAGACAGGGTGGGGATCTATTCTCCAACACCATTGAATCCTTGTTGGGTAGAGGCGTACTGGCGGAAACAGAAGATAGGGAGATCAATAAAGTTATACCCGGGGTATATGGAGATCCAAATACCCATGAACCTATAAGAACTGAAAATGGGCAGAAAGTTCAGAATCAAACTATGGTTGAGGTCAACACACTTTGGTTTGGGAACACTTTTGCCATCAATGGAGCAAATGAATGGGTGACTTTTGATGCAACAACCTTCAGGTTGAGAGAATTGAGTTTGGCTTATGAATTCCCTAAAAAATTAATTGAATCAACTCCTTTTGGATCAATAAGCCTATCGGTAGTCGGACGAAATTTATGGTTTTCAGCACCCAACTTTCCGAAGTCATTGAATTTTGATCCGGAGATCAATCAGTTTGGCTCAACAAATACACAGGGTATTGAATATGGAGCAACTCCATCAGTACGTAGATTCGCATTTAACTTGAGAGTATCCTTCTAAGAAAAAATTTAGAAAAATGAAAAATATACGAAAATTAATATACACGTTATTTATTGGGTTATTGGTGATACTGTCAGGATGTTCTGAATGGTTAGACATTAACGAAGATCCAAATAATCCAACCGATGTGCCATTGAACCAATTAATGGTATCTGCACAAGTTAACCTGGCCGGTGCTGTAGGTGCTTCTGTGGGTGGTTTAGGCGACTTCACAAGCTTGTACACACATTATACTGTACAGCGGGGCACCAGCCAGAATGATTATGCATTCAATGGGAATGATTTTGGTGTGACTACTCCCTGGGCATTAATATATCCCTGGGCACTAACTGACATAAAGAAGATGATTGAAAAGGGAATAGAAAATGAATCATGGCATTATGTTGGTGTTGGTCAGATCATGAAAGCTTATCTCTACAGTGTATTAGTAGATCTTTATGGCGAGGTACCTTATTATGATGCCAATAAAGGTTCAGAGGTACCCTATCCGACCTACGATGATGATGAGGCGGTATATCAGGAAGTCTTTAACTTGCTGGATGAGGGGATCGCCAATTTGGCGAAATCTTCTACACTTTCTCCATTGAATGATGATATATTTTATGGTGGCGGGCCTGCTGCCATTACTAAATGGAGAAAATTCGCGAAGACCTTGAAACTAAAACTATATAATCAAACCAGGTTGGTTTGGGATAATAGTTCGGAGATAAATGCATTGTTATCCGGTAATGACCTCATAGATGAAGGAGAAGATTTCGAATTTCAATATGGAGGAAGCATAGCGCCTGACAACAGAAATCCAGCTTATACTCAGGATTATACGCCTGGTGGGGCTTATAATAATTGTAGCCCATATTTTTCTGAGATAATGAAGGGAATTAATACGTTTTTCCCTGAAAACATATATCTGGGAATAATTGATCCAAGGGTGCCCTATTATTTTTATAATCAATTGGCCCCTGGTGAAGCAGCAGAAAATCCAACTGCATATAGAAATGGAGATTTTGTATCAATTTACATGTTCTCTTATAATATAGATCCAAATGAAGGCTTTGACCAGGCCTCATCACAAACCATACAGGGATTGTATCCTATAGGTGGCAGGTATGATTTTGGGACAGGTGGCCCTGCTAATTTTAATGGAGTAGGGGATGTGCCACAGAGGATCCTGACTTATTTTCAAAGAAAATACATTGAGGCTGAATTAGCTTTAACCGGAGTTTCGAATGGGAATGCCAGGAATGCATTTGAGGATGCGATGCAGTCATCATTTGATAAGGTTAATGAAATCGCTGCAAACGCAGGCGTCCCGTCGATCTCATCGACAGCTATCGATGCCTATATGACTGCAGTACTTACACGCTATGATGCAGCTGATAATGATGGGAAACTGGAGCATATTATAACACAAAAGTGGATTGCAAGTTATGGATACGCGATAGATCCATATAATGATTACAGAAGAACAGGATATCCGGTCTTACATGATGGTAATACTGATGATCTGAATGTAACCGTAAGGACCAGGGAATACGCTTTATCCTTTCCTTGGGTAAGTACTAATTTGGAAGTTAACCCAAATTCGCCTTCACAAAAACTTGTGAATTCTTGTCGCATTTTCTGGGATGCTAACTAAAATTAAAGAACAATGAAAAATACAATCAAATATAGTTTTCTGATATTCATTTTATGGGGATTATTAATCAGTTGTGAGGATCCTGATGCTATCAGATTACCAGAATTCAAGGACGCAGTTAATGTAAGGGTAGTTATCGATCCTGATTATACTTTTCTTGATTTCGAGGATCTTTCAAATGCAAAATTTGTTTTTGATGCATATACTGAAAATACAGATCTGCGATCTGCTATATTCTATATGTCGTATTATGATTTAAGTGAAGACAGTATATATAATGAGGTTCCTGTAGAGTTTACAGATTTTCCTACACAACATTATGAGTATACTTCTCAGGAACTCGCTGAAATCTTTAATCTTCCTGGGGGAATTGATCACCTGGATGGTGGGGATTTATTTAATTTCAGAACAGAAGCTGTTGCATCTGATGGATTGACTTATCCGGATACCGTCTTGCAAGGGCTTCCTCAGGAAACACTGAATGTTACGCCAAATATTATAAATGCAGCAGCTACTACTAGTTTTACTATAGCTTTCAATACGTTTGTTGGTTGTCCTTCCAGTTTGGAAGGTACCTATTCCACGGTGGTAAACGGGACATCAACGGATGATTGTTGTGGTACAATTCCAGCTGTAGATCTTGAGAGTACTGTTACATTTACAAGGACAGGACCAA
The DNA here is from genome assembly GCA_964389805.1 of uncultured Roseivirgaceae bacterium. GTDB lineage: Bacteria > Bacteroidota > Bacteroidia > Cytophagales > Cyclobacteriaceae > JAGTVG01. The sequence continues at coordinate 38,673 of CAYMFU010000043.1, forward strand.
CAAATTATGCATTGACTAATTTTGCTGCTGGAGCTTATTCTTTCTGGTATTGTGATGCATATGGTCTTTGTGCAGATACTTTTGATGGATTAGGTGCTCAGATATTGGATATTTGTGGAAATGTGCAGTTGACGGCAGGATATTGGGGCAGTGCAGGCGCCGGAACCGTTGACCCTAACACAGGTGTAATTACCATTGATTGGCAAAATGCTTTTGGTGATCAGGGTACTACAGTGTATACACCCCAGTAGTTTTTGAAATTTTTAACTTAATGAGAAATACAATGAAGAATACAATTTCATTTTTATTGATATTAATTCTGGGGATTGTGCTGAATGCCTGTGTAGATGACTACCAGGATGCCAATCCCCCTCGATTGCTGGACGCACCAGCAGTTTCTTCAGTAACCGCAACGGATGACCTGATTTTCGATGGACAAAGTACGCAGATTACCATTGTGGTTGTGGATTGTCCCGCAGGGATCGATTCTGTTGCCTATGAGATTGCAGATGAAAATGGAGATCCCATAGGTACTGTAACCATTGATAACCTGGATGAAATGCGAGGCCAGACCAAAGGTGATATAGTTGCGACTTATAACTCAATTGCGAAAACCGCAGCAGAGGTGACATTGACTTTTACAGTTTATGACCTCCAGGAAAGAGAGGGGGAGGAAATAAGGAAATCATCAGTTCCACAAAGTGCGGAAGTAAGCGTGGTCTGTGCATCTGATCTCGCAGGAACCTATAATGCCGTTTCTGGTGGGACATCAACTGATGGCGGAGCCGCTGTTAATCCTGCAGTAGACATACAGTCAGTAATTACCTTAACGGCTACCAGTACGCCTGGAGAATATACCATAGATAAATCTACCGGTAAGGTCTTTGACGCATGGTATCTTGGTGTATATTACGGAGATCCGACTGATGTAGCAGGAGTTTTAAAAGATGCATGTGGAAGCATTACCCTGGATTCTTACGAAGGTCCATGGGATGAAGGGATTATTGAGTCAAGCGGATCAATTGATGGCGGGGTAATTACCTTTACTGCAATGAATGAGTTCGGGGATGAATGGACTGTCGTTCTGACACCACAATAAATCTTATTAAATGAATGAAAAGCAGTTTCCCCATGGGGAGACTGCTTTTTTATTCATTATACTATGAAAGGCATTATTTTACTCCTATTCAGCCTTTCCTTTCATCAAGTGATAGGACAGGGTATAAGTTCAATAGTCGATAATTCTACTAATCCGGGTAAGGTATTGATGGAATTTGATAACCGCTCTCCGCTGATAGCAGGTAGTTTCTACCTGTTCAATGATTGGCAGAAAGGTGAATTAATATTAAATTCCGGTGCATCCATCCGGGAGCAATGGTTGAATTACGATGTTGAGTATGATCTGCTTGAAGTAAAATTGGAGAATGATGTGAAGGTAGTTCCATTGATTATGCTAAAGGAATTCTTTATAAATGGGATTGAAAGCGATATTGCATTTTACCAGCCGTGTGATAATTATTTCTATGAACAAAAGGTGCCTTTGGCTGGATTATGTGAGGTTAGGGAATCAGATTATTATGGATTGATATTACGATTTGTGACAGACATAAAGGAATCTACATATATTCCTGCCTTTGACATGGGGAATAAGGAAGATGAATTGATTGTACGAAAAAAGTTGTTTCTAACGAAGGGGGATATGGCCATCGAGATACCTCAAAAAAAACAATCCTTTATTCAACTGTATCCTGATAGGATTGATGATTTATCCTCTTTTATTAAAGAGCGTAAGCTAAATCATCGAAATGAGACCGATCTTCTGATTATTCTGGATTTTTTGAATGAATACCCGGCTTCTCAATAGTTATTCCTGTTATAAATAGTAATCCTTATTGTTTAAATAAAATTTGTCTCTTATTTGACAAAAAAGATGACAATTTTACAAAATATATAAATATAGTTATACGTAAACATGAAAAAATTATATATATCATAATACTTTCAAAGCCTCCCTATTGCCAGTAGATATGTTATTTAATCATAATAAATAAATTAATCTACTAATTATTTATAAAAGTTAAATTAATGCCTGAAACACGACATATCAAATTCATAAAATAGTTAACTTATATTATAAATATAATATCTATTATTAATATTATTTGAATCTATTGATTATAGGGACTGATGTGAATCAGAAATGATGAAATATTAAATATTTCTTACCTGTGTAAGATATGTCAAAAATATTTCTTAAAAAATGTTAAATTATGCTTAAATTCGTTTCGTAATAAGTGTTATAAATACATTTTTTAAACTATCAGGTAATTCGTAAGAATATTTTTTTAGCTGTACTTTTAGGTACCTGATAACTTAATATATATATATAAAAGCCGGGGAAACCCGGCTTTTATATTTTGACAAATCAAGATTAAAATGTTTTAAAATTATTGGGGGATTGAGTTAAAGGTACCGTTACACATGCTCCTCAGTATTTGGAATTCCGCATTTGTGATTGTCCCGGCTAATTGGGTGGGCTTGCTTATCCCTATATTAATTTCACCACTGGACGCAGTAAAAGATGAATTCCCGTTAATGAAATCAACCAGTACTTCGGATGCAAGGTCATTGCCCAATTGAGGTACTATCGTATATGTACCTGGTTCAATAAAGATCTCACTGGGACTTGCATTTGGAATAGATAGCCGGATGAATACATCATTTGATTCCTTCAGGTAAACAATAACAATTCCGTTACTTCCCCTGGGTTCTAGTTCAAACGATGCGTTTCCTTCTAACGTTTCTTCAAAATCTCCAGTAAATTCAGCATCAAACAATCCGGTCGGATCAGGATTGTCATTTGTGCAAGCAAAGAGAAAAGGGATCAGGAAAAGAAGTATTCCGCTTTTTCTTGTGTACTCTCTAATTATTTTCAACATAATTTTCCTTTATTTTGATAGCAAATGTATTAAAAGTTAAACACAATCAAAGAATTGGTGGGATATAAAGAATCCCGCTTGCCTGCGGAAGGCAGGCCAAAGCGGGATTTAATGTTTTGTGATCAGATTTTGGCAGCCAGAAGGAATAAATCCTTCAATTAACGTCTCAATCAAATATACATAATTACTTTGTGAATTGTTCATTTTTAATTTTTAATATTGAGAAAATTGCAATTATTTTATGTTTATATTAATAAATATGAAATATATTTAAATCAACA
>CAYMFU010000044.1:0-3639 GCA_964389805.1 uncultured Roseivirgaceae bacterium
TGTCTTTTTTGAATATTGCAGGTTCCGGGATGACAGGATACCCTTCCGAGGAAAATATTGGTGATATGGATGCGCGCATGACGGCCCTCGTCATAGAGCAATATCCGGAAATTATTGTCGGTGTCAAGATCGGACATTATCGAGGAGCGGATTGGGCACCCTTTGACAGGGCGCTGGAAGCAGGAGGCATTGCCGATGTTCCACTCTTTGTCGAATGTCATCTCCCATTACTTCCCCTGGAAGGAATACTTGATCGTTTGAGACCTGGTGATATTTTCAGTCATACGTTTTGCTCGGCTTCTGACAGGACCTGCATCCTTGATGAGGTCGGAAAAATCAGACCCAGTGTTATAGAAGCGAAGGAAAAAGGTATCCGGTTTGATGTGGGGCATGGTGGCGCCATGTTTCATTTCGACATAGCGGTACCTGCGATGGAACAGGGACTATTACCCGATTCCTTTGGCTCAGACTTACACCGTTACAGCATGAATTCGGGTATGAAAAACATGCTTAACATCATGTCAAAATATTTGAATATGGGGATGGCCCTGGAAGATATAGTTTTTAGAGCCACCTGGAATACAGCTACATCCATTAAACGTGAAGACCTTGGGCATTTAAGTGAAGGGGCGGTGGCTGATGTTGTGGTATTGAACGTAAAAGAAGGAAATTTTGGTTTTATCGATACCAGGGGCAATAAAATGGCCGGAAATCGTAAGCTTGAAGCTGAATTAACCCTCCGTGAAGGAAAGGTCGTTTGGGATCTGAATGGATTGGCAGCGAAGGATTGGACAGAGAAATAAGTTGCTAATTTGAACCAGGTTGCATAAATTGTAGAAGAAATTTATGGCCATGAAGATGAAAAGACGTGATTTTATTAAAGTCTCCTCTGCTGCAGGACTCGCCGGATTGATTGGGCCAGGAGACAATGTTATGGCAAATACGGCATTATCGAAAGCTGATGGATTTGACCTTCATCCCTTTATCAAAGCACATCCTGAAGCCGTTTTTATACATCATACTTCCGTGCAGGAAAAGTCTGATTCCACTGCCATTTATAATGCTGCCATCCAGCTCGCTGATGAAATGTTTGTTAAAACCAGTAAGGGTAAAGGTTATTCAAATGCAACAAAAGTAAACTGTAAACCCAACTGGACCTGCACAGGTAGACCCGGTTCTGATCCGGTATCGAAACTTGGAATTACAACGGACCTCCATTTTGTGGAAGGTTACTTGAACGGGATTAAGAATAAGGGCCCTCAGAATTATTATATCAGGGAATGTGCCTGCCCACAGAGATGGGAAGCTAATGGCTGGACAGAGATGGCGGAAAGAAATAATTTCGATCTGAGAGATCTTTCCTCAAAAGATTATTGGGACCTTGGACCTGACGACCTGATCTTCAAAGAAGTTGATGGAATTGTCTTCAAAAAAATAGGATTCATGGCTCCCATGAATGCGCCTGACACTTTCCTTATAAACATCGCTAAATTTAAATCGCATCAAATGGGTATCACCGGTGCGATCAAGAACCTCCAGGGGATTACTGGCAGGAAATTTCATCAGTTCTGCGGTGGGCATTTTAATATCTTTAAATCCTATGATAAGCGGTATCATCCCTTTTTCCAACCGGATTATATGACCACAATTAAAGAACTTCACGAGAAGCATATGCAGAATGGCATACCACGCTGGGATACGGTTATGGACAGGCCACCCTATGGTGGTGGTGTATTTATGGAGCAATGGGTTCAAAGAATGCTTGATTCGTACAGTGTTACTCCTACAGGTATAAATATGGTTGAAGGGATATACGGTCTTGATGGAAATGGATTCGGAAGTGGGCCTCACGATGGGAAAGGTAAGACTTATATGAGCAATAATGTGATTTTCGGAAAGGATGCTTTCCGGGTAGACATCATATCACACTGGCTTGCTGGCCATGAACCGGGAAACTTCGGGCTATTCCACATAGGTATAGAACGGGGTCTTTCAGATGTACTCGATCCTTTCGAAATACCGGTTTATATCTGGAAAAATGGTAAGGCAAAAAAAGTAAACCTGGATTCAATTCAAAGAACGCCTCTACTCACCATGTATCTTAGAAAAAATAATGACGGGTTTGACGAAGACAAATATCATATGTGTGATGAGCCTTTTGATTATAGCTCATGGAAAGCAACGGGTAAAGTCCTGCAAAAAAATACTCCTTCCATCCGGGGATTGGGTACCAATTCAAATGAAAAGGTGGTTATGGAGGTTTCTGTTCCTGAAGAAGGAGATGTTTACGTGGACATTCTTAACCGCCATGGGGAGGTCGTCTGGCGCATGGAAGCAGAGGGGCTTGAACCAGGGAAACATGAAGTTGTATGGGATGGTTTTTCTCAACCCGGAATATACAATGTGTATGTAAAAGGTATGCATTGGGATGCTGAAAGAGAAATGGTATTATATACTTGATCATCAGCGTACCTGTTGATCTTCGTTTAACAGTTCTTCCAGATATACTTTTTATTCCCTGGAAATTGCTAACTTCCTGGCAGGTTCACACAGAACGATTTACAATCATCCAGCTCAATCACCAGGGGAGGATTCCAATGTTATAGGTCTCCTGGATTTGATATCTTCTTCACTAACCTCACTGCCCTTATTTCCAAAGTTCTGGCGGATATAGGTCAGGATCAAGGCCAGGTCTTCATCACTTAAAAAGTGGTAAGCCGGCATCGGTCCATTGTAAAATTCACCATTTACTTCCATTGGACCCCTCATACCATTAAGTACCACGGTAATTAATCGCCCTTTATTACCTGTAACCCAATCGGATGCGGCTAAAGGTGGAATTCGGCCAAGTGCCCCTTTCCCATTCTGCTGATGACAGGGGCTGCAGAAAGTATTATATAGTCGCTCGCTTTGACTAAGGTCTTTCTGTAAATCATCTTCAATGGCATCAGGTGTTCTAATGTGTGGAAAAGATTTTCTGTTTTCCATAGATATAAGGTGGTCTTTCGAAAATTGGTCACGATCTTCATTGTACATTACACGCCAAACCTTGCCGTGGTTTGATTCGGTGATGTATAATGTTCCATCAGGACCTTCTGCTAACCCTACTGGCCTGTATGAAGCGTCACTCGTACTGACTACAGGGTATACACCCGTAAATCCATCCGCAAATACTTCCCAATTCCCGGTAGCCCTGCCATTTTCAAAAGGCATAAAAGCAACAAAATAACCAGACTGTGGATAGGGTGCCCTGTTGGTAGAGCCATGAAAAGCGATGAAGGCTCCGTACTTATACCGCTCAGGGAAATGATCGCCGCGATAAAAAAGTATATCGTTTGGCGCCCAATGTCCCGGAAATCCAAATTCAGGGAGGGCCATGCTATCGCATCTGCCAGTCAGGGTTCCATCTCCTCCATATTCAGGTGCCAGCATCTTTTTCCCTTGAAGCTGGTCGTAATAACAGTAGGGCCATCCATAATTTGAATTTTCAGTAACTCTGATAAGCTCCTCTGCGGGCAGAATAGCACTTTGCCAGGCACTGAAACGGTTCGGGTAAAGGCTGTGTAAATTATCGCGGCCGTGCATCCTAACGTACAAATGATCATCCACAGGGTGCCAATCCCTGCCTACTACACTTCT
>CAYMFU010000045.1:0-21067 GCA_964389805.1 uncultured Roseivirgaceae bacterium
CCAAGAATCGGCGGATTTGTTGGATTTCACCCCATGATAGAACTTCCGCTTACTTTTTTTACAAATATTGTAGGTGGAATGAGTGTACAACAGTTTGTCTTTCTAGAAAGAGTAGAAGGATATGGAAATGAGATCATGAAAGGGCATAATTTTGATCCAAAGGATTGCATGTGGCTATTTTCACATACAGGGATCAATGCAGTCAATATAGATGTGGCAATTGAATCCAGGAAGAAAGGCATGAAAGTAATCGTTTTTGGTTCAGCCGCCGAAGCTAAAGATAAGAAAAGCAGACACAGCAGTGGAAAAACCATTTTCGATCTTGCAGACATCGTAGTAGACACTTGTGTACCAGTAGTCGATGCATCAGTACCTTTAAAGAATCATTTCGATAAGGTAGGCCCTGTCTCAACCATGGCCTTCGTAACGGCTGTGTGGATGACCGTAACCACCGTTGCTGAGATCCTTGCTGACAGGGGTGTTAAATTATATATACATCCATCACATAATGTTCCTGGAGATACTACCGCACACGACAGGCTGGAAGATGCCTTGCAGGAGTATAAAAGGAGGATAAAGGAGGTTTAATTTTTAAACGCAAACAATAAAAACCATCCCATCTGAAATTCATGCCGGGCATGAAATTAAAAGTGGCTGTTTTACGAACAGCTTACATATTAAGACAAAATAATTTTCTTATCGGCATAAATATCTATAATCCGACTATGCCAATAAAGATTTCATGATGTACAAATCCAGTTCCTCGTAGTCTCTTTCTGCAATACACTCCTGGATAAAGGACTCATCAATACCTCTCGATATCTCAAGTAAGCGATCAAACACTTCTTTGCTGTTGCTTAAATGCTTTGTGGCTACTTCGTCCTTTTGAGTACGCATGGCTTTCACATCCAGGCCCACCCATTCACCTTTGGAACCGTAATCATGCAGATCGAGGATCCTCACCTGGTTAAAAGCCCTTCGTAGATCCACCGACCCAAAGGCTTTATCCTGGTCGAACTTGAGCCCATTCTGGTCATTTAAATGCACTGTCCATAGTTTATTATGGGCTAAGGCAAATCCCATCTCATCAGAGGGATCAAGCCCAGCCAGTATGGCGTGGGCACTTTCAATATTTACTCCTACCCTGTCAGAATCATCTGTCAGCATACCTATGGCTATTGCATGACCTGTCGTAGGAATGTAGGCATGATCCATAGGCTCATTGGGTTTCGGTTCAACACATATCCTTACATTTTTATCATATTCCAACATAGTATTTATGGCTTCCACCAAACGCTCCGTAGCAATTACGCTGTCTTTTGCTTCGCGAATATAGGTTCCTTCCCTGGCCAACCATAAAACAAGCAGGTCTATCCCCAGAGCCTTAGCAATATCAATGGAGATCTTTGTACGTTCTATGGCATATTCTCTGCTGGCTGGATCATTAGCCGTGTAGCCTCCATCAATTGTCCTGGGATCTTCCCACAGCCTTGGTGCAACCAATTCAGCTTCGAGTCCCATATCGTCGAGTCGTTTTTTCAGCGTTTCAGCCTCCCTAATGATCTGGGAAGCATTTTTCCCTTCGAGTTTGGGTACCGCATCATCGTCGTGGAACTGCACACCTTCAAATCCAAGTTTTTTATAATATTCAAGTTTTTTCTCAAAGGTTATTGTTTTACGTACAGGAGGGCCAAAAACATCAGCGCCTTCATGAATATTCCATGGTCCAAATGTAAATCGAAAAGTACCAGACATAATAAGATTTTTTAATTATAGTAAATAGATTTATCTCCAGTTTCTCCGGTTTATTTGTCAAAAATCCCGAAGAAATTATTTCAAATTTCAGATAATGCTTTTAGTACCCTTTCGGGTGTCATGGGCAACTGATATAACCTGGCTCCTGTTGCATCAAATATAGCATTCGCCACCAGGGCACCCACACAAATAATGGCAGGTTCACCCCCTCCCTGGGCCGGTTCGTCCGGCAGGTCTAATAAAACCGTTTCTATCTCCGGTGTCCAGGAGAATTTAGGCAGTATATATGAGTCAAAGTTGCGGTTGTTAACTTTTCCACCATCAAACTGAATTTCTTCAGTTAATGCATACCCCAATCCCATAGTTATACAACCTTCAACCTGTATAGTTGCACCCTGGGGATTAATTATAAGTCCCATGTCCTGAGCACAGGTCACTTTTTTAACGCGAACGACACCTGTTTCCTTATTCACTTCCACTTCCGCTATATGAGCTACATAAGCGCCCGCATCGATTCCGCAGGCCACTCCAAATCCGCGACCACCTGGCGATGTCGCGGGAGTCCAACTTGCTTTATCTGCAACTGCCTCAAGTACCCGTATCATCCTTTTATCTTTCAGATTCTTCAGCCTGAATTCAACGGGATCAATGCCTGCTTCAGCAGCCATAATATCGATCTGACACTCCCTGGCAAATGTATTCGTATTATTTGCAGGAGCCCTCCAGGCACCTGTACTCAGAGGATGTACGCTGGAGCCCATCCAACCAGATCCAAAAACTGTTGTTTTATGATTTGGAATATTGTAAAAATGCCGTGCTCCTCGTTCGCCAGCGGAATATACACCATAATCCCACTGGATTATCTTTCCTTCAGCGTCAAGTCCGGAGGATATTTTCACTACTGCGGCGGGGCGAAATGAATCATAAAAAAATTCTTCCCTTCTGGTCCATTCAATTTGAACAGGTTTATTAGAGATCTTCGCTAATCGGGCTGCTTCGATGATCTGCTGGGTATTGGATTTTCCCCCAAATCCACCTCCGACAAAAGCCTGCCTGATCCTGACCTGGTCACCTGATATACCCAAATTCTCTGCTACCTGAGATTCGGCACGAAAAGGTGTTTGAGTTGAAGCCCATATCTCCACTTTTCCATTATTTATCCGGGCTGTTGCAGCATGCGGCTCCATGGTAGCATGGGCCACATAGCTATTATAATATTCCTTATCAATATGCAGCTTGGCATCTTTTTTACCATTATCCAGGCTCCCACCTTCTTCAACAACCTTCCCTTCCGGGGCATGGTTTAAGATATATTCGAAAATATTTTTATCATCAACATCTGACTCCGGCAATTTGTATTTTACCTTCACTTTTGAAGCTGCTGTTTCTGCTATTGCCTTTTCCGGATGAAGTGCTGCAATGAGATCTTTTTCGTTAATGATCAGAACACCCCCTATGCTTTCCGCCTCAGAAGTATCGATGCTTATAATTTCTGCTCCGTGAACGGGCGGCCGCACTATAGATGCAAACAACATTCCATCCAGTCTGATATCTGCAGCAAATTTTGCTTTCCCGCTTACCTTTAGATATGAATCCTGTTTTAATACAGGCTTCCCGATTATTTTAAATTCGGATGGTTTTTTCAATTGTGGTTTTTCCTTAATGGATTTAACAATCTTCTTCCCTTTGGTTAAATCCGCATAGCTAATAGATCTTGATTTATCATTTTTAAGTGATACTACGCCCTCATCAGCAATCAGCAGGGATATATCAGCGTTCAGTTCCCTGGTAGCGAGTTGAAGTAAAGTTGCCCTGGCTTCAGCCCCGGCAGCTCTTAAAGGAGGACCAAAAAACCGGGTCGACATCGAACCAAAGGTTCCCATATCCCAGGGACATAGTTCTGTATCTCCCATAATCATATCAACACTGTTGAGTGATACGTCAAGTTCTTCAGCCAGCATTTGAGCGAGGGAAGTAATTACTCCCTGCCCCATTTCAATTTTTCCAGTATAGCAATCCACCCTGCCATCTTCCTTGATCCGAAGGTATACATTCAGATCCTCGGGCATCTGACGCCCCTGGAGGATATCCCCATGAACTTCCATAAATTCACTGAGCGAAAGAATTATGATGATCCCTCCACCCAGCCTTTTGAGGAATTCTCTTCGATCAATCGGAATAGGGGTTTTTATGTCAGTAAAGTCATACTGTAGATAATCCCGGGTTTTCATATGCCTGCAATTAAACGTTCATGAATCTCAATTTTCAGCTACTTCCCATCCATAATCTATATATTCCCAATCCAACTGGTCGTCCTTTATCTTTACCAAAACGAAACCTTCTTCCATTTTACCCCTGGGGCCTTCCCACCAGCTTGCGCTAACAGCACCTCCGGTAATAAAGTGGGTCTTGTTTCCAACATATATGTCCTCCAGAAAATGCAGGTGCCCTTGCAAGACCAGCTTAAGATTATATTCGTAAAGTAAAAGTAAAACATCCCGGGCGTTTGTAATCACAATGCCTTCCTCATTAGCCTCCAAAGATCCCTTCGTCAACTGAGTCATGGATGTAATAAAAGGAATATGAACAGAAATGACAATCGGTGTGTCTTTAGTGATCTTTTGAAGGTCAGACTTTAACCATGCAATTTGTTCATCATCTATATGACCAAAATAATACCGCTCAGGTTTCACACCCACTGCATCAAGCACTATAAAATGCCACTCTTTATGATCGAATGAATAATATCTTTTTCCAATTCGATTTTCAAACATTTTTTTATTGTACTCTTCATGGGTGATCTCAATTCCGCTTTCCTTATAAACTCCAAAGGTTTCGTGATTTCCAAAGGTATTGTGAACAGGCATTTGAAAATCCTTGCTGACTTCATTATATAAGGTATACAAAGAATCAGCCCGTTCATAGGATACCCCTAAAGCATCCATAATCAGGTCACCCCCAGTAATTACAAAATCAGGATTAAACTCGTTTACCTTTGCAATAGCCTTCCTGAAGCCTTTGGTAGCATTCCTTTCAGGTTGCAGGTGAATATCTGTTAAAAATGCAAAAGTAAATTGATTGACTGATTCGGTTTCCTGACTTTGTTTTTTATCTGGCTTACAGCTAATTAACAGAAAACTCACCAGGGAAAGTATTATAATATTTTTCATACAATTCGCTTAAAAAGTTAAAAAAATAGCAATAGTAGATTTTAAAAATGTACTAATTCAATATAAATGTTCAGGAAGCATTTGAGATCTTACATACTCAAACACTCCCTGTTAAAATAATTAATGTTCCAGCGTGCCATATAGGAACAAATTGATAATTCGGCCTGTAAATTTGTTTCAGTTGTATTCATCTCTACAACCCAGGTATTATTTCTGCACACGCATAGTGCACCAATGCCTGACTTTTGTCAGGATTGAATACCGAATTACACCAAGCATTATCAAATTATCCCAATGCAGCCAGAATCCTTTCGGGGGTTATTGGCTGTCGGTTCACTCTTGCCCCGCAAGCATCAAATACAGCATTTCCAATTGCACCTCCTATACAAATGATGGCCGGCTCACCGCCACCTCCAGGAGCTGCATCCATTTTATCGACAAAGACACATTCAATTTTGGGTGTCATTGAGAATTTTGCAAAATGGTAGGTATCATAGTTCCGGGTAATTACCCTGCCCCAATCAAATTCAACCTCCTCTGTTAAAGCATACCCAAGGCCCATATTAATACCACCTTCTGTTTGTACTTTAGCCCCATGGGGATTAACTACCTGACCCATATCCTGAGCACATACCACACGTATTGGTTGCACATGTCCGGTTGTCTTATCAACTTTTACTTCCGCTATCATTGCTACATACGTTCCAGCATCCCAACCCAATGAAATACCATACCCATGCCCTTCAGGTTTATCCTTATTCCAGCCAAACGTGTCCGCTGCCAATTCAAGCGTCGCTTTCATTTCTGCATTCGTAATATTGTTGAGCCTGAATTCGAGAGGATCAATACCTGCCGCGTGGGCTGTAGCATCGATATGAGATTCCCTAGCGAAAGTAGTTGTATTATTACCGGGGGCTCTCCAGGCACCTGTACTGAAAGGATGTATACCATCCTTATTGAAATTTCTCGTCCGGTTGTTCGGGATATCATATAATTGGGCTAAACCAGTTCCTCTGGATCCTGCACAATAGATATCGAACTCCCACAATTTCAGTTTTCCATCGCTATCAACACCTGCGGCAGATTTAACCACAGCCGCCGGCCTGAAATAATCGTACATGAACTCCTCACGCCTGCTAAACACCAGCTGTACGGGTTTCCCGCTTAACTTGGCAATCTTAGCGGCCTCAATAGCCTGTGGGTTGTATATCTTTCCACCAAAACCACCACCGAGGAAATTCTGTTTCATATGAACCTTTTCCTTTGGCATGTTAAAGGTTTCAGCAAGGGCCTCCCTGGTTCCAAATGGGGTCTGGGAAGATGCCCACATCGTCAATTTGTCCCCTTCGAAATAACAGGTAGCAGTATGGGTCTCAACAGTGGAGTGTGCTTTATAACCGTCATGATATTCAGCTTCCACTATCGTTTCACAGGCTTCCCTTCCGGTAGCAAGAACACCACCTTCTTCAACTACCTCACTTTCTGTAATATTATCAACAAAGTATTTGAAAATGGTTTCGGTATCAGCTTTTGACTCAGGAGCATCCCATTCCGCTTTCACCTTTTGTGCTGCTTTCCCTGCCACATCCGGATCCGGATGTACTACCGCCACCAAATCACCTTCTTCCACAAGCTCAGCCCCTTCGAATTCTTCAAGACCTGAAGCATCAACGGAAACTTTCTTAGATCCCCAAACTCGTGGCCTGACGATGGTAGCATATACCATTCCTGGCAATTTTATATCACCAGAATAAACCGCTTTCCCGGTAACCTTATCTTCTGCATCGATACTGATCACAGATTTTCCTATGATATCAAAATCCTTTGACTTTTTCAGTTCAGGCATCTTCTTGAGCTTCTGAACAATTTTTTGCCCTTTAGTCAGGTCGGCATAAGAAATTTTCTTGCTTTTATCTTCCTTGTCAAACACAAAACCTTCGCTAGCCTCCAATTGCTTTTCAGAGACACCCAGTTCTTTCGCTGCCAGACCAATAAGGATCTCCCGCGCTTCTGCAGCGGCGGCCCTTATAACAGGACCTTCGAAGCGGGTAGTCAGGGAACCCCAGGTTCCGGCATCATATGGGCAAAGGTCTGTATCACCCATAACCATATTAATAGATTTTAAAGGCGCTTCCAGCTCTTCTGCAAGTTCCTGTGCAATGGAAGTGATAGCCCCTTGTCCCATTTCTATCTTGCCTGTTAGACAATTCACACTTCCATCTTCTTTGATATGCAGATAAGCATTGAAGTCGGGTCTTTCTTCCACTTCCTTTGGTTTACATCCCGTAAGCAAGGATAACTCGCTAAAGGAGAATATAATTATTATACCTCCCCCCAGTCGTTTCAAGAATTCACGTCGATCGTATGTTGTTACCGGATAATCAACATCGCCAAAATATAATTTAGTGATTTTTTCCGCTTTCATAATTACATTCCTCCTTTCATTTCTTTTCCTGCTGTTTGAATGGCATCGATGATGCGCATATAAGATCCGCAACGGCATAAGTTCTCTTCCATGCCTTCGATGATCTCTTCCCGGGTCATATCCGGTTTCTTAAGCAATAATCCTGTAGCATTCATAATCATGCCAGGAGTACAATACCCACATTGAAGGGCATCGTGCTCAACAAATGCCTTTTGAACAGGGTGTAACTCCTCTCCTTTGGCCAAACCCTCGATAGTAGTAACTTCTTTACCTGCAAGGTCCTCAACATAGATCATACAGGAACGGACAGGTTCTTTATTAATTAATACTGTGCACGATCCGCAGTGACCCATGCCACAACCATACTTCGTGCCGGTTTGGTCGAGGTGTGTACGGATTACGGTCAACAAGGATTCGTCCCCGTTCACTTCAACCGATACAGGTTTGCCATTTAAATTAAAACTGATGCTTTGTTTCATTTTTTACCTCCTTAAATTAGTTCTCTTTTATAATCTTCAATTGTATCTATATCTTTTAAAATCGTATTTGTCTCTACTTCCAATTCATGGATATCTTCTGAACATTCTTCCATCAACTGCCGCAATCCTACACTGGGATTCAATTGATTTATCTGTGGAATATATTTGGTGTCGATCAGTACAGGATGACCCTTCTTAGTATTGTACACAGGAATAATGATCCCTCTTCCAGTCTTTTCAAAACTGTCAATAAGCTTATCGATAACCAGGGTTTGAACCATAGGTTGGTCGCCCAATAAAATCATGCCTGCCCTCGCCGTTGAGGACAATGCATTGAATCCACATTGAACAGAAGAGAGCATTCCTTTATCAAAATCTGTATTTTCTACTATTTGCACAGGATGATCTTTAAGCAGATCACAAATTTCATTTCGATGACTCCCGACTACCACCTTCACACTTCCCGCATTTGAATCCAGGGCCTTTTCAACGATATTCTCAAGTATGGTCTTTCCTGCATAAGACATCAATAACTTCTGTTGTCCCATTCGTTCTGATTTCCCCGCAGCAAGGATTACGATCTCTATATCTTTCCCTCTATGATGGGCATTCTTTTCATGTCTTACTTTCACCAACTGCCCTGCTATACTGATGGCAATTTCCTGAACCGTTTTTGAGTGAATATCCATGCCAATGGGTGCGTAGATGGTATCAAGTTCTTCTTTTGTAGCCCACTTATTGGCCATAAACTCTTCTTTCATCAGCCTGGTCTTCCTTTTGCTGCCGATCATTCCGATATATGCTGCATTCGAATGAATAACCTGATTGAGTGCAACACCATCTTTTTTATGCCCCTGTGTTACAATGACTATATAACTATTCTTTGTGATATTTAAATTCTTAAGATCAGATTCTATATCATTTGAGAGAATGGTACCTGCATCCGGTATATTTTCATGGTTAGCGTGATCTGGCCTGTCATCTATTATCGTAACCTGAAAATCTAATAATTTACCAAGATGGCTAAGGGCCTTTCCAATATGTCCGGCGCCAACAATGATCAGTTGAGGATCGGGAAAAACAGGTTGATAAAAGATCATATGATCCTTAATCTCAGATACATCTAATAATGGCTTTTTACTTTTAATCGTTTGATGGAGCCTATCAGCATTGATCGGAAATTTGTCTGTTGGATTGCATGACGGTGCATCAATCTCCGAGATCCATTCCCTTTTTAACAATGAAATGCGCTCACGATCATTTTGAAGATATGTTACAAGCGCGCCAGCCTGGTTGGAACTCAGGCAATCATTCAATGCTTTAAAAGCATCGAGACTAAGTTCAGGATCAGCATCCACAAGAATGGTTGCATACCCTCCGCATATAGGACCTGAATCAGCAGCAATATTTGAATCGAGGTTATATTCTTCGATGAGGCTCTGCTGTGATTTAAGTGATTGTATTGCTTTGGATAGAATCTCACCCTCCATAACCCCTCCACCCAGGGTTCCATGCAAAAGGCCCTGTTCACCAATTATGGCTGATGCACCAGGAATCTGAGGTGTTGATCCCCTCGTATTCACAAGTGTAGCTAATGACAGGGAAACCCCCTTCTCCAGTTCTTTGACTAGATGTGAAAAAAATTGCTGCATCCAAAAAAGTCTATATGGCTTGTAATTTTACAAAGCTTACCGATACTTCGGATTTTCACTTTAAAGTACAAAATCATAAGAAGACTTCCTTTAAAAAAATTTGATTATTTACTTGAAACTGATATTTATCAGGAAATTGATGGTATTTATTTAATCTGCCCGATAAACATATCTGAATATTGACTGCGAAGAAGCCTAATTGTTTTCTGGTTTGTATAGAGACAAAAACTCTTCTCAGGCTGGTCATTCAAGTTAAAGAATGAGGTATATTGCATGGTGTTTCTTCCATATTACTAATTAGTAACGCGTCTTCTTTCTTCTTCAGAGCCAACAGCGCGTTTTCTAACACCTTTTATCTTCTTATTCCCAAATTTCTGGGTATAGGTCAAGGTAAATATTCGCTTTTCAAATTTTATATTTCCATGAAAAGAAAAATCAGTTTCATTTTGTGAATCCCATCTCATCTGAGCGGTCTCAAAGATGTCATTGCATGAAAAACGCAAGGTTCCATCATTGTTAAATTCTTTTTGAAGACCAAGATTAACAAATCCGCGGGACAGCCAATTGAAATATCCATTTACAGTAGGTGAAATATAAAAACCCGATAGCTCGATGGTATATTTTTTCGGGAGCCGGAAAGTCTGGGTAGTATTGATCTGAAATCCATTCTGATCTCTTCTATATTCAGAACTTTCCAATTGGGTAGCTATTCTCTGCCAGTTCCCACTCAGGTTATTCTGCATCTCCCACCAATCTGTAACCACGAATGGTATTGTAAAAACTATTGAAACAGTTTCCCTTCGATCTACATTGTCAGTCCTGAGAACCATTACATTTGTCTCGGGATCATATTCTGGCTGAAATCTGAAAATGGCATTGTTGTCATGACTGTATTGAAGGGAAAATATGTAATTTTTATAGGAGTAGTCCCCCTTCACACTATGAGTATACGTTGGTAGCAGGTCTGCATTTCCTGATGTATAAGTATATGGATCCATAAATATCACAAATGGAGCTAATTCATTAAAAGTAGGACGGGTGATCCGTCGTCCATAAGAGAATTGTAGTAAGTTATTGTCATTTATTTTTCGAGAAACAAATATGGAAGGGAATAGGTCACTATAAGATCTATTTACAGCATTATATTCATCCTCAGTATGCAGAACAGTATTTGTGTGTTCATACCGTAATCCAGCATTGATACTTGTCTTTTCGTCCAATTTTATATTCATCGAGACAAAAGCAGCAAGTACGTCTTCAGTCAGATCTGCATAATTGCTGAAATATTCTCCCTTTACCCAATCATCACCAATTTTTTCTTCAAAAAGGATCTCATTGACTAAACTTGTAAATGCCCCTTTTATGCCGGTTTCCATTTTAATTTTTTTATGCAAGTCAATAGAATAATCAAGTTTTGCCACCCAAATATTTATTGGGGTTTCTTTAGTTACCCGGGTATTGTAATCCCGGATAATATTTCCCTCTTCATCATAATATATATTATCATATTGAGTAGGATTCGAATTATCATAGGTTAAATAGTCAAGATTGGCAGTTATCATCTGTCCTTTATTAAAAGTATGCTGAACATTAATATTTCCCATTAGATGTTTCCAATGATTCACTTCTTCACTGTCAATAATAATTGTTGTATCAGGAGATACTGAATATTGAAAACCAGCAATTGCTTCGGAGGTCATTTGAAAATTATTACTATAGCCGCTAACGATTGCGCCTATAACTGTTTTATCTGAAAGATTATAATCAATCCCAAATTGAAAATTATGGGTCTTTCTGGTTGTTTCTCTAACAGCTTCAGAGGATGATAGCATACTTTCAGTATTACTGATAGCTTCCCTGTACATATTTAATAATTGTTCCTGATTGGCATAGTTAAAGGAATAGTTGCCATAAAAGCTTAATTTCCTGGCCTGATGGCTCAAGTTTAAACTTGTCCCGGCCCTGGACCCGGATCCATATCCCAGATTAGCCATTACTGTGCCATTCGTTCCTACATCGTTTCCTCTTTTCATAACAATATTGATGAAACCGGCATCGCCATCAGCGTCATATTTGGCTGGCGGCACGGACATGATCTCTATTTTTTCAATATCACCTGCATTCAGACCTTCCAGCATCTGGTAAACTGCGCTGATCGGCATCCTGCTTCTTTTCCCATTCATCAATACGATCACCCCCCCTTTTCCATTTAATGCCAAGGTATTGTTCTGCCGGTTTACAAACACCCCCGGTGACTTTTCCAATACGTCGATAACAGAATGTCCTGCAGAGGTAATGAGGCTGGGTACATTCACAACCATTTTCCCCATTTCCATTTCATATAGCGGTTTATCAGCCTTTATCACGACTTCCTCAAGTTCCTGTGATTCTTCAGCTAATATTATAGGATCTACCTGAATAGTTGTACTCGACTCAACATTGATCATAGTGGAATAGGATTTTGAAAACCCGATCATATAAGATTCGATAATGTAGTTGCCAGTGGAAATATTTGATAAAGCATAATATCCATCTTCATCTGTAACTGTCCCTTTCACAAATGCAGAATCATTGCTATTAAGCAGCAAAACATTGGCAAATGCCACGCCATAATCGTAGGTATCCATTATCCTTCCATTTATGCTGGATTGAGATGAAGCTGAAAACGGAAGCATATAGGATAGAAGAATAAGCAAGAAGTGACCTTTCATGTCGGTTGTGTTCGGTTTTGTGTCTCTGGTTCGCAATACTTTTAAAGGAGAATTGTATTTCCTTGAGGAGCCTTAATCAAGCACATCATAGAGTGGTCGGTTTACTCCAATCTTGCAATATAGGATTAATTTTCTAGTAATCCAAAAAACAATTTATTGCACAAAACACTGGGATTAAAAGGTCTGGAGCTATACTTGACCAAATATTCAATTTAAAATTATTTCCGGATTTGAAAATTTCAGCAGAGATCCGTTATGAGCTAAGAGATCAAAACCGGATCAGTCTTTCGATCATTTGAAACTCCCTTCTATATTGGGATCTCCCTGTCCATCATAAACAGCTGCTCGCGGATAAGGAAATACCGGCCTTGACAAGACCACCTCTCCCTTTTCAAGTTTATTGACTACTAACCTGTCAGGGGCTTCTCCTTTTTCCACCCAATCACTGATCACCCTGAGCCAATCCACCTGGTCAGGTCCGGGTCCGCCACCACAATGTAAAACGCCGGGAAGAAGATATAACTTTGTAAAACTATCTGCATCAGGATGTATTTGAAGAATGGATTCGAAATGACCTATTGTAGCAAGGGCTGATAAGGCCGGATCCTCCCAACCATGCATAAATATGATCTTTCCCCCACTTTTCTTAAAAGCTGAATAATCTGGATTTGACGCATTTAGGTATGAAGCAGCATATTCGGTATCCTTAAAGAAATTTTCAAAACTATAGGTCGAATAATCCCAGTCAGGATCATTGTAAATCAGATACTTGAACATTTCTGTTCCAAATCCAAACTGCAGGCTTGGAAAACCCAATGGTTTCAATGATGCCTCAGGACCTACAATCCAATTGTTCCAACCGCCACCTCTATTCTCTCCACCTAAGGGAAAACCTGGATAAACTTCCTTTCCATTCACGGTTACACCTGCATAAATGGTTTTTATCGTCTGGATCTGTTCTTCTGTAAAGCATTCGGGCCCTGGTTTTCCATCAGGACACAATGGTAGATCATCCGGGTTAAAATCACAATCCCTCGGATCTGTAATTAATCCATCCTTCAGGCCATCAATCTCATCACAGGATTTTAAAACTGCTTCCTGAAGTAATTTCTGATTATCTTTTGTTAGAACCGGAGTCTCCAGATTTTGAGGATCCGGATACAGGGCTTTAGTGTTCTGTATGAATTCAGCCGCGATAGCCGGCCAGTCAAAAGCAGGTGCCATAGCCACGATGCCATCAAAATCTTCCGGAAACCTCTGGGCTTCCATCATGGCTTGCCCCCCACCTCTGGAACATCCCAAAAAATAGGAATAATCTGGATCTGCACAGTAATAATTAAATATAAGAATTTTAGAAACTTCTGATGTTCTATGGATTGCCATATACCCAAAATTCAATTGCCTTTCCATGTTATTCAAGGCCCAATCCGCTTTGATTCCATTCCCTTGATGACCCGTATCGGTACCCGCAGTTGCAAATCCCTGATTGAGGCTAAACCTTGTCATGTTTTGAATACTTCCTACAAATCCGCCACCACCTCCCATGGCAAACCTTCCATTCCATTCCATTGGAAGCAGTAGTTCAAAATTAATTTCCTTGTCTATCCGTCCTAAGACTTTGCAATGTGCCCTTTCACCCGTTTCTGTAAATTCAGGAGTAACTTCGGTTGCCTCCAAAATCGTAACATCCGGCAATCGCAGATCTTTGATCTCCGAACAAGGCATACAGCTATTGACTATTAAGTCATCACCAGTCTGGGCTACAGCCACTCCGAAACAAAAAGCAAAGATTAATAAGACCGTTCCGGATTTGCTTAAGCAGTTATTCATAGTATTTATATTTAAGTGGATTTTCACAAAATACAAAATATTTGTAACTCCCCTAGTTATTCCCGGAAATTAAAGTACCTGTTTCCTTTAATTGAATTGTATTAAAATTTATATTTAACTCTTCGACAAATAGCAATTACAAATTTTACTTATAAATAAATATTTTTAAATTTCCGTCCATTAAACTGAGGTTAATCAATAGAACAGAAACATAAATTATTAAGATGACTGAAAACAAAAATTCCGAAAGAAGGGATTTCTTTAAAAAAATAGCCCTCGCAGGTGTTGGCATAACAAGCTTTCCATATCTTTCGATGGCTGACACCGAACAATCCAATAAAGATATTCCAAATAAAACAACGTTTTTATTCCAGGGAGATTCCATTACTGATGCTGGAAGAAACCGGGGGAATTATTATCCAAATGATGGCAGGGGAATGGGATCCGGTTATGCTTTTCAGATCATAGCTGATTTACTAGGCCGTAATCCTGATAAAGAGTTGAAATGCTATAACCGTGGCATCAGTGGCAACAAGGTTTATCAATTGGCCGATAGATGGGATGACGACTGTTTGAATCTCAAGCCGGATGTCCTGAGCATATTAATTGGAGTAAATGATTTCTGGCATACCTTAACAGGAAGGTATGGTGGTACCGCTAAATCATATAACGATGATTTCAGGGCTTTACTCGACCGGACCAAAACAGCGCTGCCAGATGTAAAGCTGATTATTGGCGAACCTTTTGCCGTTAAGGGAGGAACAGCCATTACTTCTCAATGGGATAAAGACTTCCCGGACTATCAGAAATATGCCCGGCAAATTGCCAAAGACTATGATGCGGCATTTATTCCCTACCAGGATGTGTTTGATAAAGCCCTGAAAACGGCCCCGGTTACATACTGGTGTCCGGATGGAGTGCATCCATCAATTGGTGGTGCCTGGCTTATGAAAAATGCCTGGTTGGAAGCCTTAAATGAAATTATTTAGAATTCGTCATTCAATACCTTTAGAAGACGCACATCATGTTTCCACTTCGTTAAGAGTGTACAAATCAATTGGATCATAGGGATCGGATCTTTCAAGCTGCCCGCATTTTATCATTTCTAAAGCTGATGGCATGTTTAATTTATGTACGAGGCGATCCGTTATGAGAAAAGTTTTATTCAATCTTTTAAATTCATTCTTTATCAAGGTGGACGTATATATTACCTCACCAAAGTGAATAACCTGGCTTTTGACTTCACCAATTTCTGCGGTTGTAACTTTACCACAATGTAGCCCAACGGTAAATTTTGGTACGAACCCATATTTCGCTAAATATTTCTCTTTCTGTCGTTTAATTTGATTCAATACATAAAAATATATCTTAATGCAATTTGCGTTTTTTAGTCCCTTTTTCATTGGCCAGGTTATATTTATCTCATCACCAACATATCTG
The DNA here is from genome assembly GCA_964389805.1 of uncultured Roseivirgaceae bacterium. GTDB lineage: Bacteria > Bacteroidota > Bacteroidia > Cytophagales > Cyclobacteriaceae > JAGTVG01. The sequence continues at coordinate 15,463 of CAYMFU010000045.1, forward strand.
TATATTTCGCCGTTCGTAGCGAGGATGCATTTTGTAATGTCAAAATAGAAATCATTTAACAATCTATAAAAATCAAGATTCCCGATTTTTTCGGCAATGGTGGTGGAAGATTTTAAATCAATGAACATAAAAATTCTTTTCTCCTTCCTTGGCTTGTGATATCTTCCTGTAATGTAATTTATCATCATATCGTATCCTATTTTACGAGTCATCTGTAATCCAAAATTTACTAAGGTCAGGAAAGCTAAGGTGTATATCAGAATAATTACAAAATCCTCTTTATATATGAAATCCCTAAAATCTTCTCCTGTAACATATTCTATGAATGGTATATCCCACCAAATGCTATCAATGAATCCTTTTACGACTAAAATAATTGCAAAAAATCCAATGAAATAGGATGCTGTTTTTACAATCAAGATGGGGATAAATGAATATTTCCTTTTCTTGGGATTAAAAACCAGCATTTCAAGAACATAAATGAACAGACTCCCCACCAATCCTATAGAAGCTCCAACTATAATCGCCCTAAAGTCGTTTGATTCTCTCCCCATTAGTGGATATAATGTTCCAACTGAAACACATATCACTATAAGTATTATCAGGAACCATCTTCTTCGAATTTGATGACCTCGATATTTCATGAGCTATACATATTGAAACTCCTTTTCTCCTATAGCATACAATGCAACACTTTCTTTTTTGCCTCGAAGTGTTCTATCCCCACAATTTATAAGGTGGTAAATATCAGGAAGATCAATTTTATGCATCAATGATTCTGAAATTAAAATAGGTTGATTGACTATTGAACACTGATCCAGGATTCTGGAGGTCATATTCATTACATCACCACTATATACAATAGTACTTTTAACATCTCCTAATTCACCCCTTATTGTCGTACCCATGTGCAGTGCAGCTGATAATTTTGGAGAGATTCCAAATTTTTTTAAATATTTGATTTTTTCCTCTGTGAGCACATAAATAGATTCGTAATAAGCGCGTATGCAATTAGCATTATTGATCCCCTTTTTTATGGGCCAGGAAACAACAATGGTGTCGTCAACATACTCATAAAGTTCACCATAGTAATTCACGATCACCTCGGTGATGTCAAATATTATTTCATTTAGAAAGGTAATATATTTACGGCTACTGAGATCATACACTGTGGTTTCAGGCATATTGATTTTTATAAACATAAAAATCCTTTCCTGTCTTACCGGAGTAACATACCGGCCCAGGATAAAGTTGACGAAATTACCTTGACCTAATTTCGCGTTCATCTGTCGCGAGAAATTAATGATCAATATCAGTATGAAAGCATATACTATCCCAAACCTGAAATCATTCGAAGTGAGATAGCGCTGGAATTCTTCACTAAATAGAGCTTCGCTGAAAGAGTTATTATCCCTGATCATTCTGGCCAGAATAAGTTCTAAGAACAGCGTCGTTATTATAACAATCAAGTAATATAATGAACGCAATACTAAAATATGAATGAAATGCAGTCTTTTTAAAAATTTTTTATAGATGTAAAACTCAAAAAAGATAAATAATAATCCAATTGTAATTCCAATTGCGAGGCCATTTCTAAAATGGAACCATTCGTGAAATCCATCTGCTACAGCAATGTATATTAAAGAAAAAATTACGGAGAGTAGGATGTATCCATAGTAGTATTTTGTTTTTCTATTAAAAAGTTTATTCATGCTATTTCTGTAACACCACTACTTTAAATATAAAAAATTTGGGTTATATATCCATAAACAATTCAAATTGTATATAGTAAAAGGGAGTCTGAGAACCTATGAAGTTTATATTTTATTGCATTTTTTCCAATCTATTTAGGAACTAATATTATGAAATATGAAAAGATTTGGAATAAAAATTAGTCTGCATATTGCTGCATTTTCAGCTTTTTCTGCATGTAATAAGGGGAAGGCGACAAGGGAGGTTGCGGGAAAAATGAGTTATTCAAAAAAGAAGTCATCTATGATTCAACATCAGCTGCTAAGTATGGTGCTGATGAATATGGTATGAAGAAATAGGTCATGGCATTTTTAAAAAGGGCAGAACAGAAGCCAGGATTCCTTCGAAGCGGCGAAATTGCAAATGGCTCATCTTGAAAACATTGGCAGAATGGCAGAAGCCGGCAGACTGGTGTTAGCGGGTCCATTCTTTGGTGACGGGGATTTGAAGGCGATTTATATTTTTAACCTCCAAACCATCTCCCTAAAACTTAGCATTTCTATATCTCTTATAAGATAATATATCATAAACAATACATGAGCATCACACAACACATTTTTTTCTTTTCATTAGGGTATGTGAAAATCTCTGATATTGAACAGGGAAGGGTATTAATATTTGCGAATTGTCTTGAGTGTGGATATTATATGCTTTTTAGGCCTGAGATTGTGGGGATTTCCTAAGGGCTTAACTGGATTATATAACCGAGATTATATTGCCACCAACAGTTTGCGGTATGATTAATGCTCTATTTCGAAGTTCAAACCTATCAAATCGCTAAGCTGTTTATTAAATGTTATAGTAATTACTAAATTTTATCGATTAATAATATGCATTATTCAATCTTAAAGTTATTAAATGCCCGCTACTTTAAAAACAAATTCCCAACAAGATTAAAAAAGGAATTCAAACTCAATAATTCACCCTCTCTCGCTTATTCTTTTAATATGGGAGCAGCATAGCACAAACCAAGGCATATTATAGATGCCATTATTAAATAAACCAGACCCATAGTAAGTGGAATTGCTGTAAACCTTATTTTTTTATCCGAGATAAGTTCTCAGGGCCTTGCTTCGGAAACTTTTCCTGAGCCTATGGGTAGCCTTCAGTTTTATCTGGCGCACTCGCTCCCGGGTAAGGCCATATTTCTCTCCAATCTCCTCTAAGGTCATTACATGCTTTCCGTTAAGCCCGAAATAAAATACAATTATATCTGATTCCCGCTGAGTGAGTTTTGAAAGGGCCCTTTTAACTTCCCTTCGCAAGGAATCTGCCATCAATCCAGAATCGGGTGTTTCATCATCATTTTCCAGCAAATCAAGCAGGTTATTTTCTTCCCCAGATGCAAAAGGTGCATCCATTGAAACCTGTCGTCCTGAGATTCTCATATCTTTGACCACTTCTTTAGTGGTTATTTTGAGTACTTCTGCCAATTCATCAACCGAAGGATCTCGCTGAAATTCTTGTTCCAAAGTTGAAAAGGCCTTGGAAATTTTATTAAGTGAGCTAATACGATTCAGTGGAAGTCGGACAATTCGGGATTGTTCTGCCAATGCCTGCATGATAGACTGACGAATCCACCAAACAGCATAGGAGATGAATTTAAAGCCCCGTGTTTCGTCAAACCTTGATGCAGCTCGGATCAGACCTGTATTCCCTTCACTAATGAGGTCACCAATCGAAAGACCTTTATGCTGGTATTGTTTGGCTACTGAAACGACAAACCGCAGATTAGCTTTGGTCAATTTCTCAAGTGCCATTTGATCACCTTCCCTAATTCTCTGTGCCAGTTTCACTTCCTCATCGGCCGTTATCATATCGATCTTAACAATTTCCTTTAAATATTTGTCAAGGGATTGATTATCACGATTCGTGATTAGCTTTGCAATTCTTAATTGTCTCATGAAGGCATGGTTTTAATTTTAATGAAGCTTAAAAATCCAACTTCATATTGCCCGATGTAATATTAAAGTTACCTATTTATTGTGAAATATTCTATTGAGATAAGAATAATCATATGTGTTTGAAAGTTTTGTGTTAACTGATTAGGATGCTGGTATTTTTTCAATGCACTTTCTTATAATTTTTCTTAAAGGACAATAAAGAATACTCGAATGATCTTGATAACTATTTCATACTTTGAGTGATACTAAGAATTAATCTTTTTTTACTGATTTTTTATACGTTTTTGTTTTAGTTGTGACTGAAGAACTGCAAGTGAGAGTAAACAAGCTGTATTTGTTTTTGTTTTGATCGCAGCACTTTTAGAGTGGCTCATTTATCTCATCCAACTCTGACTGATAGTCAAATAGCAAATCTTCATGTAAAAAAGACAATGCCTTCTGAATATTTTGTAGTTGCCGGTTATACAAGTTTACAAGTACTTTGCTTTCATGAAATGGCAGGTCGAGCTTGCGCATTTCCTGACAAAAGAAGATTAAGAGCTCGACAGTTGTTTGTTTTGAGGTAGAATACTTGATGTGTTTAGTCACCATTCGTAATATTCTCCTGATACTTTTTTTAGCTAAATAAATAGAACTTGCATTCATATCAGCAAACTCTATTTCAATTTCACTTTTAATTACTTCCTTATAATTTGACTCATCATGAGATTCAAACAGAAGATAATTTAGTAGTTCTTTATTATCCTTTTTGAATTTTGCAATTCTTAGGCAGAATTCTTTAACTTCTTCAGGAGATCTTTGGTTCAACTCTCTTTTTATTTCTGATACAGAAGCAATTTTCATATCGGGATGATTTCTTTTACATATTTTAACATGCCACTCATCTGTTTCAGATATATTTCCTAAAGATAATATACTGAGCAAACCAATTTTGATATATTTCTTCTTGAATCATCATAATGTTCAAGTAAAAAAATTATAAACGATCGGATAATCAAAGCATAAAAATTACAGAGTGCCTCTGAAACCTGAACCGGATATGTATCAAATAATTGTAGGAATAACCAATTCCCTAGTAAGCGCTAAGGCTCAAATAGTACTTTTTTAGAAACCTTATTCAAAATAGATCAAATGGGAAGAATAGTTTTTCCATATACTTCGTTAAGCACTTGAGCTAAAGCGGCATAAATCGCAGAAAAGCCACAGATAATTCCTTCGTACCCTGCAATGTGCTTAATAATAATGCTATTTGTAAAGTCTCCGAGGGCCAATAAAAAGAAGAGCAATGTTAGGGAGGCGAAAACGAATTGTAACGCCCGGTTCAATTTTAGTGTCCCAATAAACAGAACTGCAGTAAAGATACCCCACATTAATAAATATGCTACCATGGCTAAATTTTCCGGTGCTGTTGTTAATCCCATTTTAGGCATTATAATTAAAGCAACTAAGGAGAGCCAGAAAAATCCATAGGAGGTAAATGCAGTAGTTCCAAAAGTATTACCCTTTTTCCATTCCATGATTCCAGCAAATACCTGGGCTAAGCCACCATAAAAAATCCCCATGGCCAATATCATTGATCCCAACTCGAAAATACCAGCATTATGTAAATTTAAAAGTACTGTCGTCATTCCAAATCCCATCAGTCCAAGTGGGGCAGGATTTGCAGTAATATCATTCTGCCTGATGATTGGCATTTCATCTTCAATATGCTTGATTTCTTTATTCATTTGCATTCCATTCGTTTAAGTTTATATCCATTTATCTACAAAATGGAAACAATATTAAAAACACTACAATATTTGTTTTTATTTATTCAAAATCAAAAATATAAAAAAAATGATAAACTATCTCTTAATTTTATTCGGATTGGACTCCGGAAGATGCTGATGACAAACACCCGATCATTGTCGACTGGTTTTATTTGCCAATTGTTTTGAGTGTGGTTATTA
>CAYMFU010000046.1:0-28999 GCA_964389805.1 uncultured Roseivirgaceae bacterium
ATTTCATAAATATCTCTGGAAATAAAGTTAAAAGGGAAAAGCTGACCGTGATGCGTATGACCAGAAAGCTGGATGTCAACTGAACTAAGGCTGATGGAACTAATATCAGTTGGGCGATGATCAAGCAACAGAATGGGAAAATCATCTTGTAGATGTTTAGTTATATCATCAATGGAAAGCCGGTTTCTATTTCGTGCGTCTTTTCTGCCGACCAGGTAAAAGGAACTGTCAATCAGTATAGAAGTGTCGCTGAGCAGTTTTATACTTGCATTTTGATAAAAATTACTACTACTTCGTCCTCCGTGATGTTCATGATTTCCAAATACACCATAGATACCATAAGGTGCTCTAAGTTGTCTGAAAAGAGATTCAATTTCTGATGTTCGGGTATCATCACGATCACCTTCCAGTAAATCCCCTCCAAATAAAATTATATCCGGATCAATTGATTTCATCCTGGAAAGAAATCGTTCAACAAACCTTATACTGGTCAAATCACCAATATGAAAATCAGAAATAAATGCTACCGAAACGTTCTGTAGCCTGGACGACTCGGCAGGAACTTCAATATTATATTCTGAAACTCGGATGTAATTAAAATTAACAATGCCGTATAATACAACTAAGGATGGGCCAACGACGGCAGTAATTAATCCACTTCTGCAGAAGGCAGTACTTTTTAGAGAGCCAGTTGGAAGCCATTTGAATAGGAGATTAAATAAAAGAAAAATATCAAAAATAAATACAAGAAGAAATAGGTATAGCATAAATGGCATGGTATAATAACCAATCCTTATCACAGGAGATAGAAAGTTGTCTTCATTGTGAGATAACATTTCAGCAGTTGGAAAGGCAATAAACAGTAATAGATAGAAAAGGCTAAAGATTAGTTTCTTTCCATTTGGGATCAATAGGTGGTTGATTCGAAGGTAAATGTAAATACAAGGAATTGTATAAGCTGTAAAGATATAATAGAAAAACATCCGACAAAAAATATGAAATTAAAACAATAAATAATTGAATTTCCGAAAGATACTATTTCGAACATTAACTTGCCGCATCTTAGAATATTTGATTTTAATACTTAGGATTGACACTTTATTAGTTTTGTATTTGTACTAAAACTCTGTCTTACTATAGTTCTTCAAATTTTCTATAGAATTGGGTGATAACTTAATGTAAAAAAGAAAACGATATGAAATCCATTCTATCTAACATCAAGTTGATTAGTCCCATTATAATTCTAATGATTTTATTTCTTGGGAATTGTACACAAGCTCAAAATTCATCCAATGATTCCGAGCTGGATGATAGGGTAAAAGACTTCCTTGACAGCAGGAGAAGTGATTGGTATGACATGAATGTTCCGGCCTCTGATGGTAAGTTGCTTTACGATATAATTATAAAAAACGGCTATACAAATGCCTTAGAAATCGGTACCTCTACCGGTCATTCTTCAATCTGGATTGCCTGGGCACTCAGCAAGACTGGAGGCAAACTGATTACAATCGAGATCGACGAATCCAGGCACCAGGAAGCTGTTTCAAATATCAAAGAGGCTGGTCTATCGGAATACGTTAATGCTCGGCTGGCAGATGCCCATGAATTAGTCAAAGAACTTGATGGTCCGTTTGATTTCGTATTTAGTGATGCCGACAAAGGCTGGTATATCAACTATTTCAAGGATGTCGATCCTAAACTGGAAAGTGGCGGTTGCTTTTCAGCCCACAATGTACGCTCTGGAAGCAGTGGTCGCCAGGGAAGTTCTGGATCACAAGCTTATTTGGAGTACGTTCAAAGTCTTGACAATTATAATACAACTGTTGATGATTCAGGTGGAGGAGTGGCTATCAGTTACAAAAAGTGAATTCCATTCCATATTTTAAGGCTTAATTTTATAATATACATTTAAAATAACTTGATTATTTCACCTTTTATTCCTGACAACATTTGTAGTAGAAAATGATACTAAAAAATACTAAATTTATAGTATTAGCCAATTATTTTTTAATCTGTTGCCACAAATCAATGAAAAGAAATTAGATTATCCATCAATATCAATCGAGAGGTCAATATGAAACAAATACTTGTTATAACAATTATCGTTTTAGCTTGTCTTGTTGCTTGTAAAGTACAAGATAAATACCACGATTCTTTTTTTGAAGATTTTAACAGTTCTACGCCCAAGTACTTTCAACATCATACTGGTGGAAACGGGGCTGATTTTACGTATGCATTTGGTGTCACTTCCCCAACAGAACCTCAAACAAAGATACTCTCTTTTAAGATTGATCCGGAGGATCCTGCAGGTGCCGGCCGGGGACCGGAAATTATCTCCAACCAATTTACCCATTTCGGCACTTATGCTGTAAGACTCCGGGTCCCTGATGTTAGAGATATTCAACCTGATGTCGGAGCCGTAATTGGTTATTTTACCTATTATATGGATAGTGTGCAAGGGCTGAGTGAAATTGATTTTGAATGGCTTATTGCAGATCCGGAAATCATTTATGTGGGTACCTGGACAGGTCCTCGTGGAAGCCTTAAACGTATTGGACGAACGATAAACATGGCAAAAGGAATTATATACAGCACTTCCTTCCGGGAAGGACATGATGGTGAAAGAAGCCCTCTTACAGGCGTTCAAAATCAACCGGATAACATTCCGGCAATTGAAGAATATGATGCTTCACAGCAATTTTACACCTATGGATTTGATTGGTATCCGGACCGGATCCGATGGTGGATGATTCATACCCAAACGGCCGATACGGTAGCCTTGTGGGATTACCACGGATCTCAGGTTGGAATACCTCAAAATGATACCCGTTACCGTTTGAATTTCTGGCATACAAACAATTGGCCGGTTCATACCAATCCGAATTCAATCGAAAAACCCTTACATCCCTATGAAGTAGAAGTAGATTGGATGTCTTATACACCACTGGAAGAATAATTTATTTTTAAATGTTAAAATCGCATGGCAAGTCAACAAAAAACAAAATTTCCTGGCATTGTTAGAAATATTACGATAACACCTACACCTAATAAAAGCTTTTATTTAGGTTTGATCGTGGGATTGATCTTAACTTTTTCAGAATGTACTCTGATCGCACAGGATGCAGGCGAATGGCCTAGTTTCCATGGGCCAGACCGAACCAACAAATCATCAGAAACAGGGTTGTTAAAAGAATGGCCTGAGGAAGGACCAGAATTAGCCTGGTCAGTTTCGGGACTTGGTGAAGGGTATAGTACCGTATCCATTGCTGAAGGATATCTTTTTACAGCAGGGATAATCAATAAAACAACCTATGTGTTTGCCTTTGATCTTAATGGAGAATTGATATGGAAAAAACCTAACGGTCAGTCATGGGAAACAACACGTTCCTGGGCTACAGGTTATACCGGATCCAGAAGTACACCCACTTATGATAACAGTGTTGTGTATCATCTTGGGGAATTAGGACAGTTAACTGCCTTTGATTACCGAACAGGAAATGAGATCTGGAGTATCAGTTTACGTGAAAAATATGATGCAGAAATCCCTGAATACGGATATTCAGAATCGGTTTATATCGATGGAGATCACTTATACTGCAATCCGGCTGGCAAAAAAGGATACATCGTCTGTCTTGATAAAAACAACGGGGAACTCATTTGGACAAACGCAGATATCCCGGGAAATGTGGGATTCTGCTCATCAGTTTTATTCGATCATGGTGATTATCGGCAAATCACCGGGTTGAGTTCAAACAGTGTATATGGCGTGGATTCCAAAACCGGAAAATTGCTCTGGGTAGTGAACTTCGAAAATGACCGCTCTAATAATGTTACGGATCCCATATTTTATAATGGATATGTATTTGCTTCAAGTGGATACGGCAAGGGAAGTATATTAATAAAACTTACACCATCGGGAAATAATATTATTCCAGAAATAGTATGGCAGACTGATCTTATGGATAACCACCACGGTGGGATCATCCTCCATGACGGATACTTATATGGTTCCGGCCATAATGCCAGGGGATGGTTTTGTTTGGATTTCTTGACAGGTAAACAAATGTGGAAATCGAATGGAAAAGGTTCCCTGACCTTTGCAGATGGCATGCTATATTGCCTAGATGAGCGAGGCAGAATGACTCTGGTTACGGCTACCCCTGAAAAAAATAATGAGGTAAGTACATTTGAGGTGCCAAGTGGTGGAAAAGGGATGCACTGGGCACATCCGGTAGTGTGTAATGGAAGATTATATATCCGCCATACAGATAAACTATTTGTTTATGATATAAAAGGGGAATAGCGCTTATCGGCTTATTAATATTGAATTCTACACAAAATATTAATTCATGATAACACATCTTGACAGAGCAAGACAAATAATTGCATGTAACAAGCTTTTAATTCTTGATCTATTACTGATATACTAGTGCTATAAACAATTTGAATTCACAATACCAAAACTGGAGGTTAAAATGCAACGAAGAACATTTTTTAAAACATTACCGGCTGCAACCCTTCTGGCGGGTACTCAAACCGGTTACGCTGTGAAGTCATCCAACTTGTTGGATCTTCAACCGATAATACTCCCCAAACCGGAAAAAGAGGGAGGAAAATCCCTGCTGGCTTCTATTAAGGGAAGAAGAACTACACGTAATATTAGTTCAAAGGAATTGCCTCCCCAGGTACTTTCTAATCTTCTATGGGCTGCTTTTGGTGTTAACCGGGAGCAAGGATCGTTCAATAAACCTGGAAGAACAGCACCCTCAGCAAGCAATTCTCAGGAAATAGACTTATATGTGGCATTTCCTGAAGGCGTTTACCTTTATGAAGCTATCGAACATCGTCTGACACCTATAGCAGCCGGAGATTTTCGCGAAAGAGCCGGGCGAGGTAGAGCGGCAACAGCTCCAATTAATATTTTTTACGTGGTTGATCTAACCAGATACGATTTAGGTCCGGATCAGCCTGACCGTGCAATAGGAGATCCGGAAGTTCAGAAATCTTATTATTATACCGATACTGGATTTATTGCCCAGAACGTATATCTATTTGCAGCTTCACAGGGTTTGGCTGCGTGGTTCCACAATTGTAATAAAGAAAATACGGTCAGCGAGTTTAAACTGAGACCGGAACAACAGGTGTTATTTGCACAGACTGTTGGATTTGCTGAGGAGAATTAGGAAACAAACGGATAGGTACGCTATTTGCCGTCCGAAAAATGAATGTGTAACGAAATAAAATATTATTAAGATATTCTTGGATCGATTGGAGTCGTCTTAAAGACCTCTAATATTTAATTAAATATTTTTCACTTAAAAACGCTTCCAGGCATTTAGAGGGTTGGAACGTTTTAAAGAATTTAAGAGGATTACTGAAAAATTCTATTAAGAGAGTTGATGATCCTAAATATTAATTTTTTTTAATGTATTCATCCTTAGGTTAATTTTTGAATTTTTTTCGATGATTCTTATAAGTACAATTTAAAAGACAATATTTTTAGTAAGGCCTGTATTGGAATCAACGTTATAAATTCTCCAGCTTTATCCTCTTCTTTTTGTTACCTTCAAATTCCTTCATCAAATCTAGCTTGGTCAATCTGGAATTATCTAATTTATATACCAGGAAAAATTCCATATCGCTAATGTTGACAAAGGATGAATACAAGGTGCCACCTATTCGATTGTCGTTGTTTGATCTAGATGGTTGAGTCGCTCCTCCAAGTAAATTCCCCACCTGCAGTAATGTAACCTCATTCCCTTGATTCTTTAAGACTTCTGCTCTTTCCATGATGGAGTTATATCGATAACAGGGATGCTGTCCACAGGTGTTACTGCCTCGTCGAAAAACAACCCAGCCTCATTAATGCCACCCTGTGCAAAATCATCCCAACCAAACCATAATCTGGCCAATTTACTTTTAGTCCTTGGATTAATTTGAATATATGCCTTTGTATCGTACCAGAAATCTTCATTATTGGCAACATAGATTTTGCTGGAAATGGAGTCAAAATAATAAATTACAGAGCAAGCATTTACCTGATTATTGAAATTCAGACTGAGACTAGCAATTAAAACCATTAATGCTCTGCTCATATTCTTACTAATATTTCCTGTTTTCCAAATTTCATAAAAATATTTTCAATTTAAAATATACTCTGGCGACCAGGTTCAATGACATCTTGACTTAATCAGGCGCAGTCATGAAATCATATCCTCCTTTGCGCAGATTGATCCCATATTCGAGGTAAGCTTTCAAACAAGCCAGAAAAAATGACCATCCTTCCGTATTACTTAACAACCATTTGATCCCATTCTCATCGTTTTCCATACTTTTCTCATGAATTCTTACCAATGTTGAATTATTCTCTCTCGCTTCCAGATTGATCTCAGCCCTTGTAATATGACCTGATACAACTTCCCAGGAAAATGCAATTTGTTTATTTTCTGCTACTTTCAATATTTTCACCGGCCAGGATCCTTCAAATTCCGGGAATTCCCAGTTCAGAGTCTTTCCTGCTTCAATCCGGCCGTCGCTTTTCGATATAAAATAGACTGACATTTTATTCGGATCCGCTATTGCCTCGAAGACTTCATTTACAGGTTTCAGAACCTGGAGAGCGGTTTTGATTTCTAATTTTTCTGGTCTCATGTTGTAGGTGTTAAGGTTGAGTATTATTTATTGGTCTTGATTGACCGGATCTCCATTCCCTGGATACAATAAAGATAATAAATATGGAAACATGTTCAAACACAGAAGAGGATGCCTGGACAGTGTCAATAAAAAATAGACTGGAAAGCCGGATGGAATATCAAATCCTACATAAAATTGAAATTTACGGAGACATAAAAATTCCTGCCCGGTGCATAGATCGGAATAGAACTTCCCCTGACAGACCTGTTCAAATGTTCATAATAATTCTGGTTGAACAGGTTCTGAACACCAGCAGTCATGCCAAAAATCTTAAGGATCTGATAAGAGACCTTTAAATCAACAACTGTAAATGCTGGTGATTCAGTTTCTCCGAAAGCCGTTGAGACCCGCGATTGTTTTAAGACATAGCGGAAACTTAATTCCGGTCTCAATTTATTTTTAACATAACTTCCGACGAGCTTATATCGAAAATCAAGCGGAGCAATTTCCGCCAGCGGTTCATCTAGCTCCAGATCCTGCCCGTACGTGTATGCCATACTTAATTGATGATATAATCCCCGGGTGATTTTCTGGCTCCAACTTATCTCAAATCCGGTTTTAAAGGCATTGTCAATATTGACAAATTGTCTAACCCCGGGACTGGTAGGTAACCGTGCTGTCAGTGTAGTATCTATTTCCGAAGAAATAAAGTCTTGCATATAGGCAAAGAATACATCGACATCAATTGCGAACTTTGGTGTTTTCCATTCAAAGGTAAGATCAAGTTGGTTGTTTACTTCAGGATCCAACATCGGATTTCCCAACATTTCGTAGGGATCCTGTCCCACTGGAAAATAATTAATGAATCGTTCGGTCAACCCTCCACTTCTTTGTGCACGACCAAGCCAGAATCCTAAAGATATATTCCTATCCAAGGATTTGATCCCTCCAATGCTAATGCTTGGATTCACCTGTGTTGTCTCTGTATCCTCATAAACGTCTGAAAATTCAGGGGTACTGTCGCTTATCCCTGAAACATTAAGTTCGAGTCTGCCAGAAAAAATCCACTCAAATTGGAGTTTGCGAACATGATATTCGCCAAAAATTCCAGTCTTACTTATTTTTCCACTTTGCCATACATTATCGGTAACCGTATTTCCAGCATTCGGGCCCATCAGGAATTCACGGGTTCTGATACCATCTGCCCCTTCTAGGCGAACATCCAATCCGCTGAAAAGATTCCCGTTAGCAAATTCCCAGATACCTTCCGTACGACCTCCATAATTCTGTGTATTCGCATTGGTTTCAGCATTTACCATCCGCGGGCTCAGGATCTTTGAATAATTATCCATCAAATGATCTACAAAGGATCCAAATATCGTAGTATTCCATGATTTGAGATGATCCTTATTAAAAGTAATGTCATGTCTTGCATTGAACATCCAGGTATCATCCTTTCTTAGATCCATCGGTAGAGCAGGATAATCCACATCGCGGGCAAGATTTCGGCTTAGTGATAGCCTGAGTTGTTGATTTTTTGAAATCTTCAAACCAAGATTCGAGCCGAAGTTACCCCGGGTAAAGTTCGCCTTTATTATGTGGCCGTCCCCTGTTTCATAATCGCTCCCCTGTGACCAGGCAGCAAAAAATCCAAGGTCGTAACCATTTCCACTAAATCCAAGAAGTCCTTCACTTCGGATTATGTTTCCATTGTTGTCATATCCTCCTGATAATCGGCCATAAACATTATTCTGTTCAGAAAACCGCAGAGATGCTGGAATGAAATTTATGGTACCGCCAACCGTTCCCCCATACCTCAAAGCGTGGGGCCCTTTAAGAACTTCAATACGCTCCATCATATTGGGTGCCATCTGGCTGGTCGGAGGATCCATACGGTTAGGACAAGCTGCTGTTGCACTCTGGGCACCATTCAAAACGATATTTAATTGATCGTATTTAAATCCCCTGAGCACCGGATCGAAGCCAAAGGCCCCGCTTTTTCTAATGCTGTTAATTGCAGGCGTCTGATTAAGTAAAGCTCCCCCGTCATAAGCCATTTTTTCTTCATAATCCAGACTAAGTGTTTCAGAATCGTCAAGAGCAGGTCTAAGTGCAATGACTGTTACCGGATAAAGATTTACGGCATTGCTTTCCCGGTACAAAACACCAGAACCAACTGCAGATTGTAAAGCTGATGATGAAAGCTCCCATTTTCCGTAACTTACATGGGATAAGGTCATATCAATTCCTTCTTTTATGTCGAACGTAATTGCTCCCTTTTCATCAGACTGCCCGGATTGATTGCCATATTGAAAAGTAGCACCAACAATAGGCATGTTTGTTGACCGATTGAGTAAGCGTATTACATCTGATTCCTGTGCCATTATTCCTGATATACTCATGTATGAAACCATGAATATGGCAATTATTCGCGCCATGATTTTATTATAATTCATTCAATATCCATTTAGAGTGAAGATCTTACGTTCGCCAGATAATGTAGAGTTTTTCCCTAGGTAGATATAATTCATAAAACCAGAGAAGGGACAAGATCTGTTTTATCGCTAATTCTAACACACTTTGAATCAAATCTGGAGCAAGGTTAATCCTTTAACGATTCCAAGAGTTGGTTAAACTCTTGGTGTATTCATAATTTGAAAAGCAAATTTCACGATCCTGATAAGGTAGAAAATGCATGACTTCCTGAATTCCATAAAATCCCTTTGATGCTTCATAATTTAAATAGATCATTTTAAAGGTAATAAGCCTAGAAATTCTCCTGATCAGAGGAATTCGATGAGATGCCTTTTACTTCCTTTGTCCGACGAACGAATCTTGATTAAATACAATTTGTAATAATTGGTAAAACTCAACCTTTGGGAGGATGGAAAATTTCAGTACTGAAATTGAATTTCAGAAATGGATCGTTTTGGGGTGAGTTCATCTTATTGTCGGATTCCAAGTGAAATCCTGAATTTACTTTAAATATATCAGTAAGGTAGAGGTTAATTTCCATTCTTTCTTTTAAAGCAGCAGGAAATCCCTTCTTTTGCGGCTCTTCAGCTTTTTTCAGCTTCTGAGCTAATATGCATTTACCATTGCAATTGGACATAGGCTTGTCCTTATTGATGCAGAGTACTTTTGCAATGAAATCCTGATGTACCTTAAAATCAACCAAAATCCCCACTCTAACCAATACTGGTGATAGAAAGATCAGGATCAAAAATGTAGACAATAAAGATCTCATAATAGCGATCCATTAAATTAACAAAATAGAGACACTTTTATATGGATTTATAAAGGAATTTGGGATTCTTGATGAAGATATTGCTATCTGTTGAATTTTACATATATTGCGCGATACTAAAAAATACAGCCAATGAAATTAATTAAAGTTAGAGCACTATTTAAAATTAAGGAAGGAAAGCTTGAAGCGTTCAAGCAAATTGTATCTCAGTTTATTTCCACTGTTAAGGAAAAGGACCAGGGAACCTTAATGTATGACTGGTATTTAAATGAGGATACCATGGAATGTTCAGTTCTTGAAGACTATGCTGATTCAAATGCCGTACTTGAACATGTTGCACATGTAGGAGATCTATTGCAGAAGTTAATGGATCTTGGAGAAATGTCTATCGAATTATATGGCAGTCCCAATGAGGAATTGTCAAAAGCGCTTGAGGGATTGGACACTAAAGTCTTTCCCTTTTATACCGGTTTATAATTTTGGCTTTAGTGGGACCCAAACTTCCTCTTCTGAATCCGGATGGTCTGGGCCTAAATACTTCTCTGTCATAATCTCAAATTGAGGCCGCTGATCTAAAGCATAATCAGAGCCAGGTATCCATTTCCCATAAATGTATTGACTAGTCTTATAAAAGGTGTGGATGGGTCCTTTATGAATAAATATGGCATATAGACCGCCTGGTATTATCAGCTGATCCATGCCAGTAGGTATATCATCAAAATCAGTGACCTGAACAGCTGCCCATTTGACAAATTGAGTATACTGGGTGAATTTTTCATACTTTAGATCTTTGGCGTATTCCTGTATAGAATAGAAATCAATATCAGCTCTATTACCTATTTCTTTTACTCTTGGCTTGAATTTACTCCACAACTCCCTCGTTTTATTTTCTGCGAGCGAGGTAGTTATCTTCATGCCAAGCATTTTCTTTGGCATCAAATCAATAATTATTGGATCCGTCATAGGTTTTATAAAGAAGTTTCATTCATTATCCGGGAATTAGTGAAACCCGGGCATTGGCAAATCTAATCTCGCATTCTCGATAATTAATATCCAATCCTGTCCCTGTCCGGAAGTAGTAGGGGTGTAGGTTTGAATTCCTTGAGTGTCACCGGTATGAAAATGATTAGAAATACCATATCTAGGATCAAACCAGATTTCCTTAATATATCGGGCATCAATTACGCTTTTATCGATGCTGAAAGATTCACCGCGTGGATGAAATAATTCCCATGCTGTATCACCCATATAAAAGAAAGGGCTACCATCTTCTTTCATAAGATATCGACCATTCTCACTGACCTTCAGGTTTTGGGAATATCCTACCTGGATAGCTATAAATACTAAAAAAGTGCAAATAAATAGTGTTAAAAGTTTCATGATTTTCAACGTAATATGATCTATCCTAAATATTGAATGCCTAATTTAATGAACATTTTCATTTTATAAATGTTGATTGATTTATAATTGGGTTGCATAATAAAATGTGTTAAAACCTATGGAGAATAATTTCAACCTTCCACAAAACAACAAGAAGCGGATTGTTATTATAGGCGCAGGATTTGCCGGATTAAAAATGGCTCGAATTCTGTCTGGGTCTGAATACCAGGTATTATTGATGGATAAGAGAAATTTTCACCAGTTTCAACCCTTGTTTTATCAGGTCGCCACTTCAGGGATTGAACCCGCCTTGATTTCTTTTCCAGTGAGGAAGGTATTTCATAATCATAGAAATCTGCATTACCGGAACCTTGAGCTGAAAGAAATATTGAGCGAATCCAATGAGATCGTTACGGACTCGGGAAATATCAGCTACGACTATCTGGTCCTGGCTACCGGGGTAAATACAAATTATTTTGGTAATGAAAATATCACCAGGTACAGTATACCAATGAAATCAACAGCCGAAGCCATTAACCTTAGAAACCGGATATTGAAAAGTTATGAAAGTGCTATTCTTACAGAAGATATAGAAGAACAATCCAAAATGCTTACCTTTTCGATAGTTGGGGGAGGTCCCACTGGCGTTGAGTTGGCTGGCGCCATCGCAGAGCTAAAAAACTACGTACTGCCAAAAGACTATCCTGAATTGGATTTCAGCAGGATGAAGATCCAGCTTTTCGAGGCTTCCCCAAGATTATTGGGAGGGATGCGTGATAAATCAGCATTGGATGCCGGCAGGTTCCTTAGCAGGTTGGGCGTGGAATTACACCTGAATACGAGGATTGATGATTACGATGGTGAAACAGTATTATTATCTGATGGAACCAACTTTAAAAGTCAAAACCTGATATGGACGGCAGGAGTTATTGGCAAATCTTATCAAGGTTTGAGTGATGTGGATTATGCCTATGGCAAAAGATTAAAAGTAGATCGGCAGAATAAATTAATCAATTATGAGAATATCTATGCTGTAGGTGATATCAGCTTAATGAAAACTGAGAAGTATCCTGAGGGACACCCACAGGTAGCGCAAGTAGCTATACAACAAGGTAAGTTACTTGCCAAAAACCTGATGGCCAAAAAGTGGAGGGCATTTGAATACAAGGATATGGGATCCATGGCGACAATAGGGAGAAATATGGCGGTTTGCGATCTGCCCGGTATGAGGTTTTCGGGTCGGTTTGCATGGTTCTTATGGCTTTTTGTTCATCTTATGTCAATAGTGGGCGTTAAAAACAGGTTTTTTATTTTTGTTAACTGGGCCCAGAGCTACATTTTAAGGGATCAGTCATTGCGCATACTTATCAGACCTTTTCAAAAAAAGAATGGTTAATCTATTTAGACATCATAGATCACGCTCTCTTGATAGGATTAATTTCCTTTAGTTCAATTTAAGTGCATCCACCTCTTCCAAAGTATCAGGATTGAGCACCCGCATATGAATTGAATCCCCATCAACATCAAATATCACCAGGGCATTTTGTGTAGTGAAGCCCTGCACGTATTCACTCCAAGGGGTTTCCTCCTGGGCATAGTAAGGGGCCCCTGCTGCGCCATTGTTAATTTGCCATATTTCACGGCCTATAGTGATCTTTTCAGCTGGGTATTTTTTAGGATAAATATCTGTTTGGGGACCGAGCAATGTTCTTGCATAATTGTGTTCGTCACCGGTAAGAATAGCCTTAGTTTTCTTACTTTTATTCGCTATGATATCAAGTAATTCATCTCTACGCTCGATTATCCCCTTAGCTGCTTTTTTGCCAGCAATAACCGGTCGGAATGAATTATCCCCATTGTACCACATATCATCATGTATGTGTCCTCCGTTTGGAAAGAAGGGGGTATGGATGGTGACAAAGATGTGATCTATATCTGAGTTTTTTTCGAGTTCTTCAATAGTGCTCCTGAACCATTCCAGTTGGTTGTCCATTACATAACCATGGATATTGCCTCCCGTTACATCGATGCCTTTGACTGATGGTGTATACCAGTAATTGGAATTCAGTACGACCATAGCCAGGTTATCGTATAAATAGTAAAAAACGGTTTCCTTATAGGGTGGAAAATCGATGGAGCTTTCATCCGGATCATACATTGAGCCATCCTCACTATCAGGACCATTGAGCGGATTCACAAACTCTTTTTGATATATTGCCTCAGAGGATACTTTATCATATGGAAAATTATCTACCTGGTAATTAAATCTGTTTCCGGGATCAAAGAAAGTCTTAATAGTTGCTTCATGATTACCCATGGTCGTTATTACTGGGATATACCTGGCGAAAGGTTCAATAGCTCTTTTCCAGTTAACATATTCCAATTGAATGGCAAGGGTACTCCCTTTATATCCTGTGATCAAGTCACCGGTAAACTGCATAAAACGCACCTTCTCCTGCATGTTCAAAGCCATTATCTTTTTCATAATGTAGGCATTAACACCATTTAAGTTTCTCTCGCCTCCTCCATTGCCAGATCGAGAATCACTTGCATAGGCAAATGAAAAAGCAGTTCTGCTGCCAGGTGCCGGGGCGGTTCGAAAAGAATACTTCTCAGAAAAGGGTCCATATGTTATATTGTATTCATATTCTGTATCAGGCTCTAAACCACTTACAGTTATTTCATGAATTGTGTTGTTTTTACTGGAGAACTTTTTACCGTTGACGGCCACTATGACTTTTCCACGGAAATTGGTTTTCAATTGAATGGTTACCTCTTCATGCGTCAAATTAGCAATCAAAGGTCCTTCGATAATTGATAGCACTACTTTGAATGGGTCAGGTCTAACTGGAACCGTCTGTCCATAAGCAACAGTTCTATATTGCCCATCCTTTGCAAGGAAATCAAATGCCGTAAAATTAATTTTTCCATCGTAAAGAATATTATTTCCGCTATCCATGATCCTGTAACCCAATATGCCCATTCCATTTTGTGTCCAATCGATCATATCGAATTTCCCCTTCATATCCTTTACAAGGATCTCAGCAAATCCCTCAACGATATTTTCGGTACTTGAAAAATAAACAGGTTGAGGATATTTAGAATCATTTAGTGGAATGAAGCCATAATACAATATGCCATTAAGGGTTTTTTGTTTAAAGTTAAATTGGATCCCCTTAATGGAACCGATAATATTGTTTGTGAAATTTTCATGTGAATAACTTGGCATGCCCGGAAGCTCATAGATCTTTTTACCCTTATTATCTATATACATGCCTTGTTTATCAACAGAAATATTAGAAAGGACCTTTGGAATGTCAATTTTCTGCGCATTGGCTCTAAGATTTATTGTAAAGCTTAATAACAGGATAAACCAAAATTGAATGTATATACTGATTTTAAATTTAATTCCGATTAAAACAGGGGCTATCATACAAATTAGAGAATTGTAAACTAAGGATACATTTTCAATTGGATTGATGCAAACATTTTTTTGTACACATTTGTTCAATTTTATTGGCTAAAACCATTTGATTGTGCATCGGTTTTTTAATTAGGACAGCATCTTACAATGAATGGTTATCTTTTTAGTAACTATTTTATTCCCTTAATGTTTATTATTCGTTCTTCGTAGTTTTGAATTTCAGGAAGATTTCTAACAGGCTGATCCAGGTTTTCATCTTAAAGTAATTTTTATTAAGCTTTATTCATTTTACAGAAGGTGACATTTTCTCCATTCCAAATGTCACTTTCCGACAAAACATTGTTGTATAATTCAATATTTTCAAATCCATGATCGGAAAGCATAGGTATAAGGGTGCCGGAATTGAAATAATGGATCCAGAACCTGTATTTAGTACAGCTTCCCGACTGGTCTATGATTGAGTGTTGTTTTAAGTAAACATTTTCTTTATTGTAGCGAAATCCGTTCACAAGTTCCAGATAAGGACTCTCCCTCCAAAATCCTCCATTCGAAACATCCCAGGATTGCTGTTCAGGGAATTTAACATCAAGGTTTTTGTCATTTAGAACATCGAAAATAAATATTCCGCCAGGTTTAAGAGCATGGAAAACATTCTGTAATAATCTTTTTCTGTCATCCGGGATTAATACACCAAAATCAGTATAAATCATCATTATTAAATCGAATTTTTCCAAGTAGTCCAACATGAGATAGTTCTTACAGACATATTCTATTCTCAGTTTATTTCTATTGGCTTGATTTTTAGCATAAGCAATAGAATTTTCTGAAAAATCCATTCCAGTTACATAGTGTCCTTTAGCAGCTATATCCTGGGTGTAGATACCAGGTCCGCATCCAAGGTCCAGAATATTCATTCCGGATTTTTCGCATAAGTCATAAATAAATTCCAGTGTTTTCTTAATACTCTCAGGTTTTCTGGAGGCAGCATCGATGTTCGGATCCATATGAATTTTAAGCAATTGCTTTGAAATATACCGATCCGCCCACATAAGGGCATCCCCTGGCTCGTATAAGGTAGGTTTTGTCGAAGCTTTGATTAGTTCATTGAAGTCCATAATTTCAGTTTATTGATATACTTTCACCCAGTCTATGATCATTTGGACGGGCAAGTCCTCTGGATTTACCTCCCCAACCCAGGAGCCTCCTAATTGTTGATCGATTAGCACATAAAAGGGTTGATCATAGGGCCATTGGCTTGGATCGACACCCTTTACTTTTGGATATGTAAATGTTTCTTCCCCATTTAGTGTAAAAACTAGTTTATCAGGATACCATTCGAGCCCAAAAGTGTTATATTGATCAATATCTATTTTTGTTGTGGAATAATAAGGTGGATTGGTTTTCTGTTTCAGCTCCAGGGTATAGTATGAATGTGTGGTTTGATAGATTATACTGTCAAAATTAAGATGCTCCATTATATCGATCTCCCCATTTCTTGGATACATGCCATATTTATTTTTCTCAGCAAGCATCCACATTGCAGGCCAGGCACCCTGCGCACATTCCAACTTGGCATGTATCTCAATCTTGCCATATTGAAATGCAAATTTCTGTTTGGTATATATACCACCTGTCAGGAGGGGTCGTGGATCATTAAGAGTATCCGGATTAACGATGCCCTTTAAGAATAACTTACTGTCGGCAATATTATAGCATATGGGATCAGCCGTCATATGCCGCCCCCAATCGGCGTTATTTGGTGGTATCCTCGTCCATTTGGAAGTATCCAGTTGAGGGTTTTCAAAATGGTCTTCCCAGACCAATACCCATTTTGCGCTGGCTCTTGTCTTATTCTGCTCATAGATATAGGAATCAACTACATTATAGGGTGCCACTTTGCATCCAAGTGCCAGAGCCACTAAAAACAACATCCAAAATACGTTTTTATTCATATGAGATTCTTATTATATAATATGGGATCAATACAAATTCTTTCTTTGTATACATTAATTAGCTGCTGTCATTTCTGCCATTAACCAAAGTGTATGAGCGACCATAGGCGTCCAGTATTCTGAGATCTGCCACCATCCACCGCCAATATCGGGCTGATCGGCACGGTCACCTCCCAGACCATTCATTACAGCACCATTGATTACCGGAGTAGTTGGATAAAACGTGCTACCAGGGAAGTGTTCAGGGTGATTATAACCTATCCCTATGAGAGTTGAACTGTTAAATGAATTTACCCCAATGATCCAATCCAGCTGCTTTTGTGCATACGATCTCAATTCCTTATCTTTTAAAATGGTAGAAGCCTTTAATAAGCCAATTCCGGCTGCGGCTACATTGGAGTTTATGCCAACCCACCAGCTTAATTTCGGTTGCATGAAGTACCTGTACCACAGATCCCCAACCTTTCGACTC
The DNA here is from genome assembly GCA_964389805.1 of uncultured Roseivirgaceae bacterium. Lineage (GTDB taxonomy): Bacteria > Bacteroidota > Bacteroidia > Cytophagales > Cyclobacteriaceae > JAGTVG01. Next base: position 17,109 of record CAYMFU010000046.1, read on the forward strand.
CCTCCGGGATCTTCATCTGTATATAGGCCAAAGGGAACAATCCCGAAACTATTTCTGTCAATAAACACCTTAAGATAATCCCTGGCGTATATGGTGATCATTTCTTTCCATTTTGATATATCATTATGTTCTGGAAATTGCTCAATAAGGTCACATACAGCATAAAACTCAGTACAGCCTCCCCAGATATTTTTGTATGGTTCCTGCTCATCTACGGAATTGTAGAAGAAACCACTTATCCCCTGTACGTCTCCGGATTCCTGGTAAGTCCTTAACAAAGCTGCCTGTGTGATGGCGTATTCTTTATAGCTGGCATTACCAGTAGTCTTAAACAATTCGAGGGCTGCTTGTATGGATGCTCCTATTATCCCGGGATTAGTCGATGCATCTGAATTTTTACACCAGTTCAGGCACTTTTCTGCAGCATTCAGACATCGGGCAGAATAGTCAGGATCTGTCTCTTTTGCTATTCGTGCTACAATTGCTTCGGAAGCAATGAAATTAAATTGCCCCATAAGATCCAGGGGAGTTGTTTTAATAACCCTGTCATCCTTGGTGCCCATGATCAGCATATCTGCATTAGATTTCCCGGCATTGGGTTTTGTAAAATAGGGTTCGCCTTCTTCCTCGTCACCGGTAACATTATCCGTCCACCGATTACTGTCCGAGTGTTTTTGAACATCCCCGCCAATAAAACTCATAATATATCCAGCCGGTTCCTGCATATTCAGGAAATACCGGTTGCCCCATCGAAGTTCCTCAAGTAATTTATATTTCCCTAATTGAGGGCATAGTTCATATGTTTTTGCGATTCCCAACATGGCATAGACGGTAGCACCGACCCACTTACGTAAATCACTGGCATCGTGCCAACCTCCTGAAACATCCTGGTGCTTCCCGTTATCCATACGAACACCGTCATCAAGATGGCATGGCGTGAGATAACCTGTTGTACTGCCTCCACAGCGTTGTTTGGAAAAGTAATCTATAATCGAGGCCATAGGCTGTTCATACACATTTTTAGAAATAGAAAATGGATATGAACGGAGTGTGTCGGATAAAACATAATATGTACCAGTTGTCACCACATCACTGAAATCGCCAGTTGCATAATCGCCGAAATCTCCTTTTATGGGTTTGAATCGGCCATTATAAACAACCTTGCCTGTCACCGTATTGACTACCTGAAATTCTCTATTAAGCAAGCCAGGAACTACGCAAGTCTTCCCCGCATCAGGAGTATATCCGGCCTGGTTGATAAGAATATGGACATTATAATCTCTTGATAATCTTTGTGCTTGCAGGATTGAATGATCTGAGATCATAATGATTATAAGAATCATAATGCTACCTGTATATCGGGATAATTTGGTATTCATACAAATTGTTTTGAATATTCTGTCAGACAAAAAATCTACATTTATAGTTTTCATAATTGGAGTGTTAAAAATTGGGAATACAAGATTTGATATTCATAGAATTTAAAAGATGCTTCACCCAGATGGGTTGTTAAAATATCTAAATGGATACAGGATAAAGATAGTAAATCAGGAAACCTCTTCCTATTAATTCTACTGTCCTACAGGAATCCCTGATGAAAATTAAATAATTTTTTTATGTCGGAATCAATCATTCTTGTTACAAGCATTTGTTAAGGAATTGCACTATCCTGAGTACCTAACATTCATTGGGCGAGTATTTTCAAATCCCTGGATTATTCGATATTATCTTAATTGACCTTTCTATACCGTCTTCCCCTTTCATCCTTTCAGCGAGTTTTAAGGTATTCTTTCTGTAAGGTCCATTCGTCAGTTCATCAAGGGCTTTCGCAAGGTCCTTGGATTTAATTCGTTTAGGGATCACCGGCTTTGGGCCCAATCCCATTTGGTGAATCCTATGCCCCCAATAGTACTGGTCCATAAATTGTGGAAGAATAAATTGTGGAATTCCGGCTTTTGCAGCGGTATGCGTTGTGCCGCTGCCTCCATGATGTATTATTCCGGCCATTTTTGGGAATAGGGAGGCATGATGCGTATCACCCACACAAAAAATATCGTCCTGTAAATATCCATTTCCTAGTCCTACCCAACCCTGGCCGAGAACAACCCGGCATTTCATTTTATCAACTGCTTCTACGACCATTTCAGTAAACTTCTCTGGATTTTTAATATGTACGCTTCCAAATCCTATATAAACCGGAGGTGATCCTTTCTCAATAAATTCAATTAAATCAGTATTCAGTTCTCCATCAATCTGACCATAGCAATAACCCACATAATCGTAATTGTATCTTCCCTCCCATGTCTTGCAGGGCGGGGCAAGTTCAGAATTGATAGATAAGAGCGTATGACTTCTACCGGTATGGTAGGCATTGGAGTTGAATGCTGGTTCCAATCCAAGTTCTCTACGCTTTTTGTTAATGAATTTTCGTATTGCCATCCCGGAAAGCAGGTTTAAAGTTTTCCATCCCATCCGGTTTATGAAGGCAGGTAATTCCTGCCATGGTGAGAAGGGTGGGGGATGATTCCCTGGCAACACCGGAGCAAAAGTTAAGCGGAAATGTGGAATTTTACGGTATTCTGCAACGGTAGGGGCGGATAGTTCATTTACTGTTGTGATGAGCACATCCGCATTTTCTGTGGCTCCGAGCATAAAATCAAATTGCTGATCAATTGAATTCTCAAAGAATTTCATCCCATTCTTGACAGAACTCAGACCGCTTCCAAGCCCTTGCATGACTTCATGGCTATCTTCTTCATACAAAGAAACGTCAATATCTTGGTCGAGGGCATAATCCTTAAACATTGCTGGAACACATATTTTAACATCATGGCCTATTCTTTTAAGTCCAGCCCCAATTTCAATGATTGGATTAACATCACCTCTTGACCCGCGACTCGAGAGAACAGCTTTCATTTAAGGGTGATATTGGATTTAATAGTTTTCAATAGCCTGGATATCAATATCCGGCAAAACGAAATCTTTTACTTTGTCGGATTTTGACTTATATGAAGCCCAGGGAATTCTAAAAAGCAGGGCCCTCGGGTTGAATTTTATGGAAGACATGATCCAGCAGCCGTGAGTACACCAGCAATTCGCTTTCTTTCCTCCCCCGATTTCTTCTATCTCTTTTTTCATGGCCTCAGAATGAAGAGCATTTGTAATATTAAAACCATAATCCTTCATATTACCTATGGGAGGTCTCATTTCGCAGGACCTGAAATCACCGTTATGGTCCAGAACAATGGTGGTTTTGCCAGCAGTACAGGACATCCCCCAGTGCTTTGGTCCAAAATAGTTATCATCCTGAAGTTGATTGACAAATTTTATAAATCCGAGGAAGAATGTCTTAGCCAGTTTCTTTTTGATACCGTCAAAATCTTTGAATAACCGGTTGGCTTGTTCTTCTATCAAGGGGAATACTGTTTTTCGAAGTTCCCGGATCTGTTCGTGTGAAAGATCTTTAGTGGCCGGGTCCTTAGGATCCCCCCTGACAACTTCAAAAAATTGCGTTGCTATCAAGTCCTTTTTAAGGAGATATGCCCCCAGGTCAAACATTTCAGGTAATGCCTCGGGTGTCACCACAGTGGCTACATTAAGTAGAAGTTTAGGATTATCCCCGTATTTCTCTTTTATAAGCTCCATGGTAGAAATGGTTTTTCTGAAATTCCCGGGCACACCCCGGATCTTATCATGTGTAGCACCAAGACCGTCGATAGAGAAATTAAGATGTATAGAAAGTTGAGGACATTCCACAAGAAGCCTGTTGATACCCTGATCAATTCGTTTGGTGAGCAAGCCATTGGTTGGGAGATTGATCACACGGGCATTATTATTCTCATAAAACAAATTGATGATATCGACGAGATCTTCCCGCATGAATGGTTCTCCACCCGATAACCACAGTTTGTCAAAATCTGGTGAAGTTTCAGACATTGTCCGGATCTCTTCAAAGGTCATGTCCTGGTTGCTGTTTAGCTGCTCATGGTAGAAACATGTACTGCATTTTGAATTACACTGGGAAGTAACAAAAAGGAAAAATCCTTCCAATTTTTTCTTTCTCATCAATTTATGCAGGAACCCCGGTTCTCCCTTATGAATATCCTTTTGCTTCCTTATCAGGTCGGCTTTTGATATAGAATCTACTGGTATTTTGTTTTCTGTCAGTGTTTCGATCGCCTCATCCTCTTGAAAATTGACCGTATTTATAAATAGTTCTTTATTCATGATATTTTAAAAAATGATCTAGTGGCGAGTCAAATATAACATTTTTAATTTTAACCCAATATAACTGAAACCAATCAGCCAACAAACTCCAGGCAGAGGATAAAAAAATACTGGTGCCCCTTTTGGTTTCAGGTTTTTATTTTAGAAATTCTTGAATTTAAGAATATTAACTGAAAATTCTGATAAAGGATTGTGAGGTATTGGAAAGAATTGATCAGGATATTATACGAAGCTTACTGTTTTAATTTCTTAATATAACATCTGGTTCGCTTATGTTGTTTGTGTTCATAGCTGTGCCAGAGATTTTTAACACTTCGGTTATCTTCCATTTCTTTGGTTGACTCAATACTTTCTATGTCATTTTGAATCAGTACCGGGATGATATCACTGAATATAATACCCGTAAGACCTTTGTTCTGATATTCTTTTTGTACTGCAATTAATAGGGTATCAACCGTTCTGGGTTTCTGGTATATATTCAAAATCCTGAACAGGGCAAAGAGAAGAATGTTGCCTTTAGATTTTTGAAGCGATCTTGATATTGAAGGCATGGTGATTCCAAATGCAATTACCTTATTACTACTATCAAGAATAATGGAAACATATGCAGGATCAAGAATTGTAATGAATTGCTTTTTCAGGCAATCAATTTGTTTTTCTGACAATTGCGAAAAAGCATAGATCCCTCTATATACTGAATTCAGGAGCTCAAATATCCCATTCGCATGTTTAAGAATGTCTTTCCGGCTTTTTAATTCAGCACTGTGCAGACCATATCTCTTTTTTATCAGTCTCGCACCAAGTAATACTTTCTCAGGGACTTGTTCTGGCACTTTGACATTATATTCCACCCAATCAATATCCTTTTCATAACCAGCTTTTTCGAGTAGTCCAGGATAATATTGATAGTTGTAATGGGAAAATGCTGTGGGCGTTTCGTTAAATCCTTTAACCAGAATTCCGGATCCATCAAAAGAGGAAAAGCCAAGTGGCCCATGAATATATTCCATTCCCTCTTTTTGGGCCCATGATTCAACGGTATCCAACAATGTAGTAAGAACTTCCAGGTCGTTAACAAAATCAAGCCATCCAAACCGTGCATATTTAATATTCCGGTTTTCGTTATATTTATTGTGTATTATACCAGCAACACGTCCAACAATTTTACCATTCCGATATGCCAACCAGTATTGAGAGATGCAGAATTCATGTGCCGGATTTCTATCTGGTGATAGAGTCTTAAATTCTTCACTTCTTAATACAGGCACATAGTTATTATTGCCAGCATACAATTCTTCGGGGAATCTAATGAATTTTCTCAGGTCAGATTTTGAGTTTATTTCCTTTATGGTTAAACCGGCCTTCATTAATAATGGAAATGTGTTAGGTTAAATTCATTTAAAAAATCACCTTCCTTAATTCTTAATTTTGAATAGTTGAAAAATATGCTGAAAGATAACTGAAAAATTTAAATTAATCAGAATTGGAAATTAAACTTTTACTGGAGGAGTAATTCTTAATATAATTGTACGTACTATATTCTCCTTTTAAGTATGCCTTTCAAACCTTCAAATAGTTCAACTTTAATATAGACGTAAAGAAACTAAAAGGGTTTACTTTTTTTAATCTTCATACTCAAATTCAGGATTTAGCTCTGTGGGTATAGGTGCATTTGTTGTCTCCCACCATTCCTTGAGCAGCAAAATTAGTTCCTGGGTTTTTTCTTGATTTTCAAAAGTCAGGTTATTAGCTTCAGCAATATCCTCATCTAAATTGTACAATTCAATGCCATCATCTTCAAAATAATAATGTAGTTTCCAGTTTCCTTTGCGAATAACAGAACCTGGACGTGTTCTGAATAATGAATCCCTGTTCTCATTGTCACGTACATTATATGCTTGCAAATAAATGGGGAAATGCCAGTAAAGAGGCCTGTCCATGTAGTTTGATTCGCCTGTAAGGATCGGGAGGAGATCATTGCCATCAGGATTATATAAAGTTGCATCAATTCCTGATGCTTCAAGAAGTGTTGGGAACAGGTCAAGATTTGTAATTGGTATTTCAGTCATTGAATTAGTTTTTATTCTTCCATCCCACACAAAAAAGAAAGGAACCCGAATACCCCCTTCATAATAACTTCCTTTTCCTGCTCTCAGGGGTTTTTGTTTGGTAATTCCATACAGGCCCCCATTGTCCGATGTGAAAATAATCAGCGTATTATTTAATAAATCCCGAGTCCTTAATAGACCTATTAATTGTCCAATATTATTATCGAGGTTTTCAACCATCGTCGCATAATCAGCATTCCCTTGTCCCTGCCAGGCAGGTTTACTGTTATATTTTGGGAGTAGTTTCTTTACCGGATGAATGGGCGTATGTACCGCATAAGGGGCATAATTCAAGAAAAAGGGGCCTTTTATTGTATCGATAAATTGCAATGTTGCTGACATGATTGCATCAGTTAAATACTGATCAGTTCCCCCATGAATTGCAACGTTTCCATATGGAGGGTAATAACTCCTTGGATGCCCATTATGGCCTCCCCCTATATTTACCTCAAATCCATAATCCAATGGAGATTTACTTAAATGCCACTTCCCGGAGTGACAAGTCCTGTAACCTGCTTCCAATAGTAAGGCAGCAATTGTTGGATATTTCTTTGGAAGAACCATCGTGTTTTTAGTGGGCATCAATTTCCTGTACCTGGATTCACCCCGTTCACTGGAGGCAACTGTATAAATACCATGCCTGGTAGTCCATTTTCCTGTCATTAAACAAGCCCGACTTGGGGCACAATTGGCTGCAGAAGCATATCCATTAGTAAATACCATTCCTGATCTGGATAATTCATCAATATTAGGCGTTTCGTAATATTGACTACCTGTATATCCCAGATCTTTCCAGCCCATGTCATCTACATTTATTATAATAATATTGGGTCTTTTAAGAGCTTCAATTTCATTACAGGATGATAACAACAATCCGAGATAAAAAAGTCTGATTATAAACTTGATTCGCATATTGAGATTCAGATTATTCTTCAAATATCTATTTAACAAATGTTTCTAAATTTTTATTGTCCCTATTGACTAACGATTAGGAGCTATTCTGAGCCATATTCTTTTAACGATACATAGAGAGCTTGTACTTTAGGATCTTTCTCCGGGGTCAAGGTGAAAAACACATTAATACTTCCATTTTCTGCAATGATCCTAAATTCACCACGTAATTGATTTAGCGGTTCAATTTTTTCTACTGTCCGTATTTTACCTGCCTTTATAAGGACTTCTTCAATTTCGTTCTTACGGTGATCCCTTGATTTATCCAGATAAAAATTTTCAGCTAATATATCTGCTTCCAGTTCCTGGTCCCAGGATTGTATAAGTTGAAGGATCTGTTCTTTCCTTTTGCTTAAAATATTTGATATAGGGAGAACCCTGGGTTGAATATCAGCTTTCTCGAAAAGGACTTCAAGCATTTTGCCCAAGTCATATGGCCTTGTATAGGTCAGGTTGCCAAAAGCCATTATTCCTACCCCATATTCTGGAAAGAAGGCGTAATGACTTCCATATCCGGGAAGCGCACCTCCATGGGCGACTTCAAGGATGCCGGTACAATCTTTATAGATTCCTAAACCATAACCATAACCGGACTGGCTCGCACATGGATCGCCGTTCCAATCCTTTGCATTTGCATCCAGTCTGCTGAACTGGGGAGTATGCATTTCCCTTAGCGAACTTCTTTTTATGGGTCCGTTATCAGGATCACTTCTAGGTGGCCAGGCTGAGAGATGTAAGCTCACATATTTACTGAAATCTTCAATTGTTGTTATCAATCCGCCCATAGAGCCATATGAACCATCATGAAGAATAGGTTCTAATTTCCATTGATCGTCTTCCCAGCGGTATCCTATAGCCAGTTGATCTTCTTTTACATTTTCGAATTCCCAGTATGAATTATTCATGCCCAATGGTTCCAAGATGTTCCGGCGAATATATTCCTGGTAAGGGATACCGGACACATGACTAATAATATTCCCCAGGATAGCGTATCCCGTGTTGCTGTATTCAAATTTATAGGAAGGTGGATTGGAAAAGGAGGTGCCTTCATTAATTAAATCGATCAGCATCTGATCAGGTTCATCTAACTGGCGGTCACCCCATGGATTATCTTCAGGAAAACCTGCAGTCATGGTCATCAGGTTCTCAATATTAATAGGGGGGGAATCACTGGTAAGATATTGTAAGTTTTCCATTTCCGAAATATATCTCACTACAGGATCACTGAGAGACAACTGCCCATTATCTCTCAACATCAGTATGGCCATGGCGGTAAAGCTTTTCGTCATGGATGCAATCCGGAAAGCAGAACTGGTTGTAGATGGAAGACTGTCTTTCAGGTTAATAAATCCAGTAGAGGAGGCTAATATAAGTTCATCGTCAACTACGATCCCATACGCAATACCTGGGATATGTCTCTCAATGGCTTTCTTTTCAATTAATTGCTGAAGTTCTGGAGCAAGTTCTTTTATTCTCTCCACCCGCATATCATTTTCGAAAATATGCGGTTTAAAACTTTCAGAATATAATACAGATCCGGTATCACCTGAACCTGTGGATTCCTGGTTTGAGCATGCATAAAAGATGGCCAGACCTCCCAGGAGTATAAAAAAATTCAAAAAATTCTTCATATAGCAATGTATTGAATTTAGCTAAGGTTTTCAAATGAATCCAAATTCTAAATTATTTTATCGCAAATGTAAATATCCCACTTGAATAGTTATCAAGGAGTAATATGAAATCATCAAGCACATAGTTAATTACTTAATTTGAAGAAATAAGCCATGTCATATCTCTGCTTGTGTTCGATGTCAATCCTCAAATATGATAAATATTTTCTGAAGTTTGGAACTATCCATATTTGTATGAATTCATAAATTATTGAAAAAAGATAAAAAAAGATTGATAAACAATAAAAATATATTAAATTACAACAAAATTCAAAATAATATCATGGATTCACAAAAAACCATTTCCAATAAGGGACTTATCAAGTTCCTGATCATTGTTTTCAAAGCTTTTTACTACATACTCTGGTTTTGTATCGTAGTCATCGTAGTTATGGAATTTGTTTCACTAAGGAAAATTTTTGATCCGGCTGGATTTCCTATTCCTATTGATTTTACAGTATATTTTTCTCTTAGTGAAGAATTAGGGGTTACAACCTGGGACATTGACGGGAGTTCCAGTTTTTCAATTAATTATGCCATGGGAAGCATCAAATTATCCTTTATCCCTAACCAATTTATGGCCTTGTTTTGCCTGATGGCTCTTACACTTTTTATTTTGATGTTATTTTCTTTAAGGTTGATTATTAAGATTTTAAAAACAGTAAAGAATAACTCTTTTTTGTTACTAGAAAATGTATTGCGATTAAGGTGGATTGCCTTACTGGGCATTGCTATTTTATTTGTTGATAAAATTATGTCATATACGATTGCAAACTATTTAAGCCGGCATATTGAATATTCAGGAATTAAGTTTACCGGAATCAATACTTATATTATTCAGAATATCGAGTCGGTGTTTAGTTCACTTTTTTTGCTAGTGATTGCTGAGGTGTTCCGAATAGGAGCAAAACTAAAGGAAGAGCAGGCCTTAACCATTTAATTATCAGATGTCTATAATAGTAAATCTTGATGTAATGCTGGCAAAGCGTAAAATGTCACTTACAGAACTATCTGAAAAAGTTGGGATAACCATGTCCAACCTTTCAATATTAAAGAAAGGTAAGGCAAAGGCCATTAGATTTACCACCTTAGATATGATCTGCGAGGTTCTTGATTGTCAACCGGCTGATATTTTGGAATATAAACGCGACTAGTTATTGAGATCTCTCCTTCAAATCGTTATCTACTTTAATATGAAACTCAGAGGTTGGTTTGCTTTAACATCAGTTTTGAATGAATTACCTGATATCTCGATGCCTTCCATGCTAATTACCTGGCCTCTTAAATTCGCCGGATAAGCTGCCTCATAATTAGATCCGTTTGGCAGCTTAACCGTACAATCACCGTCTTCACCTGATTGTTCCCATAAACGGAGTTCCATACCTTCCCTTGTTTTCCTGTATGAGGTAATTAATATCCCCTTCCTGCTTAATGACAATCCTCTTTGAGCCCCTGGCATTTTTCCATTCTCACCTTCAAAAAAGACCCCCATCAAAGGCACCCGCGTCTCTTCAGATGGTGTGATAATACTTTTTTCAGGATCATAATCATTGTAACTCCAGATATACATTTTGGATGAAAAAGATCCTTCTATCCATTCGGTAAAATTAGTACCCCATTGATTATTATATAGGTTGACAAATACCTTGCTGTTTTTCAATTGCTTTTTACCTGAGAATTTAAATAATCCACGGCTATCCAGGCTGATCCCGGGAGAGGATGGGCAATTCAACCCAATTCCTGATCCTTCTTCATCAAACAATGCCATTGAAGTATTTAGAAAATAATAATCCTGGTTTGTATTGTCAATAAAATCTGTTTCCGGATCTACGATCCCACCCGTCCGGTAAAGCCTGTATTGTGGATTATCCACATTGAAAGGGAAAGCCAGCCAACCTGCTTCAGGAAGCGGATTGGGCGTTTTCCCATCCACAGCCCAGTTTATCTCTACATAGGGTTGTTTTTCATACAACGTGTATGTTATCAAATATTTCTGTTTATCCGGATCATTCAATTCTCCAAATACGCTGGCTCGAACCGCATTGTTCATATCAAGGTATTCTATCTTGTTACAGATCCCGGTAAAATCTATACTTTTATCATTAGGTATACGTGGACGGATCATTTCCTCCCAAGCCCAGCCCTCAGCGCCTGATTTTATATAGGCCTGATTATAAGCCTGGATTTTTTCGTATCCTGGTCTCTCTAATGTATACTGGCCAAATTTCTCCGCAGTATTCTGCATGACCAGTTCTTTATTGTTTTGTTTATCGATTAATGAGATTACCGTTCCATCTGCAGGATCCAGAACCAGTTTGAAATATTGATTTTCAATCCTGTTCTTGTTTTCATCCAAAATCAATGATGATTCATGAGCGACAGGCTCAAGAATTGGGATATATGTTTTGTAGCCCATTGGGGGTATAATATCCGTATCGAAAGAAACCAGGTTGTAGTCATTATATACTGGTATAATCTGCCCGGATTCGACATCTTTCAGTCCGTGGATTTGAAATTTTTTCTGGTATATACCCGCAAAAAAGTTGATCCGTCCTGCTCTCGGCCAGGGGAGGGGATTGTATACGACAAGTCTTTTGCCATCCACATCAACATTGAAAGCCAGGTTTTTCAATGTGCGGTTTTTTACGGGGACCAGGATCCTCTCAGCGGTATGAATGCGATTTGCTTTTTCCAGCCACGAGGTTTCCAGATAGTCATAATACCCCAATGATTTATTAATTTTAAATTCATCATCCCAGGTCCAGCGATGTTGGTTCCCATGTGACAGGGCAATACCAAAAGTATGTTCATCATAGAGCATGATATTTTCGGCGGTTTTTTGAATGTATGAGTCAATAATGAAATCTGTCCCTGCCCACTGGTTTAATTGCGTATTCAAAATCTCAATGTTAAATGTTTCTCTTTGAAGGAATTT
>CAYMFU010000047.1:0-16655 GCA_964389805.1 uncultured Roseivirgaceae bacterium
AGATGATATACTGAAGACCAGGGTAAAGATTATAAACAGGGCAAGAAAAGAACCTGCAAAATATACGAATAACATTTTTCGTGAAAATATAGCGACGGCTAAGAAACTGATCCCTACGGTTCCCAGGAAAACAGGCCATAATGATACGAGGTTTTTCCAGGAAGTAGCATTCAGGTAATAAAATAAAAAGGACAGGACAATTTGAAAGGTTCCCAGCCACATCAGTACCGGATCATTCCTCTTGCGTTCAAAAAAAAGCATAATAAATCCTGTCCCGAATACAGTCAGCAATACAGGCCAATGGAAAGTAACACCCTTTATCATAGAAAAATTTTCCATGGTGATCAGGAAACCTGCTATAATTAAAAATATAGCCAATACTGAAGCTGTCCTTCTTCTACCCATTCCCGTAATTTGAAAAAATGTAGACTGTAAGTTATTAAAAAAAAAATTAAGAAAGTCAATAAGCTCCAATTTGGTATAAATTGGAGGTATTTGGTTTAGAATATTTGAGGAATGACCCTAATGCATATTACATAATTTGAACGATAACCCAGAATGGGGGGTCATAATATTATGGATAAAACGTATATTTAGAGTGCTAAAACGGATAGAGTATTGACTAAAATCTGTCTAAATATCGCCTTGATCTTATTACTTTCCTTAATGTCTGGAAAAGGATTCAGTGCTGATCCTTCAATTCAATTTATTGAAAATAAAGGGCAGTGGGACAGTGCTATATTATACAGGACTGAAATACAGAATGGATTTCTATTTATTACAAAATCAGGTCTTGAATACCTCTTTTATGATGGCGAAAAGATGAATGTTGCTCATCCCCATTCGGATCATGATGACCAATCAAAGGCGCGGTTAAATGATCCGGATAACTTTAATTCCAATACTATTGATATGCATTCTGTAGGTCTGGAATTCATCAACGCATCCAAAAACATTGAAGTAAGGGCCGATAAGAAACTTGACGTTTATTACAATTATTACATTGGTAATGATCCCAGCAAATGGGCCGATCATGTACAGGTTTACGAGGAGATAAACTTCCAGAATATTAATCCGGGAATACATATGAAGATCTATAGCGAGGGGCAGTATGTAAAATATGACATCAAGGTTGAAAGCCATGCTAATGTAGAAGATATTAAGTTTTCATACAAAGGAGCCGATAGGATCAATCAATCTAATAATAGTCTGTATGCGGAAACAAGCCTAAATACGATCATAGAAAATAGCCCTTACACCTATCAGATTATCGAGGGAGATACTATAAACATTCCTTCAAGATATGCATTGAAAGGCGATACTTTTGGATTCGAGTTTCCTGATGACTATGACCGTACCAATACCCTGATCATCGATCCTTTGCTGGTCTTTTCGACCTATTCAGGTTCTTCCAAGGATAATTGGGGAAATACGGCCACTTTTGACAATAAAGGCAATGTATATTCAGGAGGAACGGTTCAGAACCAATATGGCGATCATTTCCCGGTTACCAGGGGGTCATATCAGACCGAATTTGGAGGAATCTGGGACATCGGGATCCTAAAATTTGATTCGACAGGGTCAACACTGCTATATGGTACTTACCTCGGTGGATCAGACACCGAAACTCCTTTCAGCATCATCGTGGATAATAATAACGAATTGCTTATCCTCGGTATAACCGGATCATCTGATTTCCCTACTACCGAAAATGCTTATTCAAGGGTTTTCATGGGAGGGGATTCGGTCTCCAACGCACTTGGAAGTTATAACAGCGGTCAATCCGGAGGGGTATATTATTATGAAGGATCAGATCTCTTTATTGCCAGACTGAGTGAAAACGGGAGGCGGCTTACCGGATCAACCTATCTGGGGGGTACTGAAAATGATGGAATAAATAATGCATTCGGACTGCCACTATCAAGGAATTATGGAGATGAATTCAGGGGGGAGATCAATGTAGATGCAAATAACAACGTATATATAGCTGCTAACACAGCTTCTCCTGACTTCCCGATTGTCAATGGATTTCAACCGGTTTATGGAGGTGGAACCCATGATGGCGTGGTGGCAAAACTTTCAACAGACCTCACAACCATTATTTGGAGTTCCTTTATAGGTGGATCAATGGCTGATGCTACCTATGGAATAAAAATCATTACAGATTCCGTGTCTTATATTACGGGTGGAACTATGAGCAGTGATTTCCCGGTAACCAGCCTAACCTATGATTCCCAATTTGGCGGAGATATTGATGGGTACCTGGCTGCCATTTCTGATGATGGATCCACATTGGTTGCAAGTACCTTTCTCGGGACCAGTGAATACGACCAGGCCTATTTCCTGGATACGGATGTGGATCAGAATGTATATGTCTATGGGCAAACGAGAGGACTATATCCAGTTACGGAGGGTATTTATAGTAATCCTTTGAGCGGACAATTTATCCATAAACTAACACCTGATCTTCGGAAATCTGTATTTTCGACCGTAGTGGGAAGCGGTAGTGGCATTCCTGACATTTCTCCCACGGCTTTCCTGGTAAATGAATGCGGGAATATCTTTTTAAGTGGCTGGGGGGGCTGGATTAACGGTCGTGTTTCAAAATATAACGGTGGGAGTACCTATGATATGCCTATCACGGATGATGCTTTCCAGCATACTACCGACGGATCGGATTTCTACCTGATGGTACTGGATGCCGGGGCCAAAAAACTCCTTTACGGAACCTATTTAGGTGCGGGTAATGCAGGCCAAAATTCTGCCTCAGGTGAACATGTAGACGGAGGAACAAGCCGGTTCGATAAACGAGGGATTGTATATCATGCAATATGCGCATGCCGGGACAACTCACAATTTCCAACCACTCCTGGTGTCTGGTCCAATACTAATAATAGCTCCCAGGGATGCAACAACGGAGTTTTTAAGTTTGACCTTTCCGCCCTTCGTGCTGACTTTACCACCGATAGCTATGAATTTGACAATCCGGGTGTTACCATGGGGTGCATGCCATTTGAGGTAGTATTTCTGAATAAAAGTTTTGGGGGCGAAGAATTTGAATGGGATTTTGGGGATGGATCGGACTTGTCATACCAGGAAGACAGCCTTTATCATACATATCAGGAATCCGGGATATACACAGTCACACTTAAAGCCTATGATGAAAACACCTGCCTGAAGATCGATATAGCACAGAAGAACATAGATGTAAGAAAACCTAATTTCGTAGTCCCCGAAGACCGTTCGATCTGTCAGTTCGACCAGACTCAACTTATCGCCGGAGGTGCTGTTTCTTTCCAATGGTCACCCGCTGAAGATCTTGACAATCCTGAGATCAGGAACCCAATCGCTTCCCCCGATACAACCACAATGTATTATGTTGAAATGATCGATGGAAATAAATGCACCCATTTTGATAGCGTTTTAGTAACGGTATTACCTGATATTTCAACCGATTTCATCGTTAATAAGATCTATGATTGCCATTCCCACCCGAAAGTAGAATTGTTGAATCTATCGGTGAACTCAAATGCCTACGAATGGTCGTTTGGAGACGGGCAGACATCAACAGATGATAGTACGATCCATACCTATGAAGAACCCGGGAAATATACCATAAGGCTCAATGCGTCAAATGAAGGGCAATGCCAGAAATCCAAAGAAGAAGAGATCAATATTGCTGACATTTATGTACCCAATATTATTACCCCGAATGGTGATGAAAAAAATGATGTCTTCCAGGTTATCACAGATGCACGTGTAGACTTAAAGATCTTTAACCGCTGGGGCAAGGAATTATACAAAGATCCTGATTACCAGAATAACTGGAATGGAAAGGATGTACCAGCCGGCACTTATTTCTATGAAATACAACTAGATGATGAAGCTTCCTGCAAAGGCTGGCTTCAGGTATTGAAGTAAGGTTTTTTTATCTTTAACTAACACCCTGATTCCATTTGTCTGGTGAAATATTCTTTTGTGCTGCGCCTCAGTATTTTCCTGGCTTTTGTTTATATTCTTTGTCCGGCATTGGTATCTCCAGAGTGTTACCTGGCACTGTAATTCGGAGCCTCACGGGTAATAAATATATCGTGCGGGTGACTCTCCTTTACACCAGCAGCTGTAATCTTGAGGAATCTTGCATCCTGCAAGTCTTCAACAGTTCGAGCACCACAATATCCCATGCCGGCTTTCAATCCACCAACCAGCTGATAAAGTACTTCAGAAACCATTCCCTTAAATGGAACCCGCCCTGAAATACCTTCTGGAACAAGTTTTTTGATGTCATCTTCCGCATCCTGGAAATACCTGTCTTTCGATCCCTCTTCCATGGCTTCCAGAGATCCCATGCCACGATAGGTCTTAAATTTCCGGCCTTCATAAATGATCACTTCGCCAGGGGCCTCATGAGTTCCCGCCAATAATGAACCGATCATAACCGTACTGGCACCTCCTGCAATAGCCTTGACCACATCCCCGGAATAACGAACACCGCCGTCAGCAATGATGGGAATGCCAGACTCTTCCACCGCTTTAGCAACCTGGTTAACGGCTGTCAGTTGTGGAACACCTACACCGGCAATCACGCGGGTAGTACATATACTGCCTGGCCCTACTCCAACCTTTATCGCATCCGCCCCCGCTTTGACAAGGTCCTTGCCTGCTTCAGCGGTGGCCACATTCCCGATTACCATATCAAGCTCAGGATATTTTGATTTTACCTTTTTTGCAGCTTCAATAACTCCCCTGGAATGGCCGTGTGCAGTATCCACACAGATAACATCTACATCTGCTTTTTTCAAAGCGTCAATCCGGTCTAAAATGTCCGGCGTAACACCTACAGCGGCTCCAGCCCGTAATCTTCCAAACTCATCTTTGCAGGCATTGGGCTTGTCCTTTTTCTTTAAGATATCCTTATACGTAATCAATCCTGATAATTTACCCTTCTGGTTGACAATAGGCAATTTTTCTATCTTATGTACCTGCAGGATGGTTTCAGCTTCTGTTAAACCGATTCCTGGTTCAGCGATGATCAAATTTTCCTTCGTCATGATCTCACTGACTGGTGTTGACATTTCCTTATGAAACCTGAGGTCGCGGTTGGTGATGATCCCTATTAGTTTACGCTCGGCATCGACGATTGGAATACCTCCGATCTTAAACTCCCTCATGATTTTAACCGCATCGCCAACCCTGGAATCTATATTAAGTGATATTGGATCAAGTATCATCCCACTTTGCGACCGCTTGACCTTACGCACTTGTTTAATCTGGGTCTCCAGCCCCATATTCTTATGAATAAAGCCAATTCCCCCTTCCAAAGCCATAGCAATGGCTAAATCTGCCTCGGTTACCGTATCCATGGCAGCCGACACAAGAGGAATGTTCAGTTTGATGTTTTTTGTAAGAATGGATTGAGTTTCTGTTTCCCTGGGTAATACTTCTGAGTATCCCGGGAGCAGGAGCACATCATCATATGTGAGTGCTTCGTATAATAATTTCGAAGAATCTAAAGACATAGCAAATAAATACGATAACTTATTTGCCAGTCAAAGGTAGTTACATTCACCTTCAATAAAAAATCAAATATCTACATAATTTATTAAATACTTTTCCCCTTCATTTTTTTCATATCCAAATGGGATGTAATTTCGGATTGAAATTTTTTTGATCATGAAAGTATTCAAATTTGGAGGCGCTTCAATTAAAGATGCAAATTCCATTAAGAACATGTCGGATATTGTTGTTGAATATCCTGACGATCGCCTGGTCATCGTAGTATCAGCCATGGGTAAAACTACAAATCACCTCGAGGAAATTTTTTTCAAAAAATTGAAGGAGGAAGATTTTAAGCACAATCTGACTGAATTGATCCATTATCACAATAAAATAGTTCAAGAACTGTTTGATGGACATAAAGCAGCTGAAACCAAACCTGTTAAAAGCCTATTTGATGAGCTAAGTTCAATCCTTGACTCAAATGCAAAAAATAAGAACGGAGCACAACTGTATGATTCCATCGTTTCATATGGCGAATTGCTATCATCCACCATCATTGGGCTTTACCTTAAGGATAGAGGAATTAAAATCAAGTGGATCGATGCCCGGCTCTTAATTAAGACAGACCATACTTTTCGCGAAGGGAAAATTAATTGGAAAACTACAGAATCGTTAATAAAAAATACCCTGGAGGAAAAGCTTTCTGAATCGAAGTATATTACTCAGGGATTTATTGGCAGTACGGATGAAGGTCATACCACGACTCTGGGACGGGAAGGATCTGATTTTACAGCTGCTATTTTCGGGGCAAGCCTTGATGCTGATTCCGTTACGATCTGGAAAGATGTACCAGGGATACTTAACGCTGATCCAAAACGATTCGAGAAGACCCGACTTTACTCAAACCTCTCCTACCAGGAAGCCGCCGAAATGACTTATTATGGAGCTTCAGTGATCCATCCGAAGACTATTAAGCCCCTGGCAAATAAGAACATATCATTATTGGTCAAATCCTTTGAGGATCCTACACACGATGGAACGGAAATTAACGAGGGCAATCCTCATGATCTACCTCCCACTTATGTGATCAAAGACCGTCAATGTCTTGTTTCTTTTGGAGTTAAGGACCTGACTTTTATTAATGAAAAGAACCTGAGTATTATTTTCCATATCCTCGACAAGTTGAACATAAAGATTAATATGATGCAGAATTCAGCTGTTTCTTTGACAGTCTGCTTTGATTACCGGGAAGATAAAGTCAGCCAACTTTTGCATACGCTGGAAAATGATTTCAAGATTCGGTATAACCAGGACCTTCAATTGATCACCATAAAAAACTATACGCAGGATGCAGTAGATATTGTATCCGGCAACAGGGACATTCTGGTAGAGCAAAGGACCAGGAATACGTATCAAATCGTAGTAAAATAGAGTTCGGGCAACAGTACCCTGCGACAACTAAGAGATTATTATATAAAGTAAAAACCTGGTAATCCCTATTTTACATATCTTCTGATTACCGGAGTAACCCCACTGAGATAAGATGGTCCGAACAAGTTAACATGAACCAGATGCGGATAAATGTTGTATATTTCCACCCTGTTCTCAAATCCTGGTTCCAGGGGAAATGCTTCAATATATGAACGATAGAATTGCCTGTCGAATCCTCCAAACATTTGCGTAAAGGATAATTCTATTTCCCTGTGACCATAGTACACAGCCGGATCAATGATCACTGGTTGCCCTTCTTCCCCCGTCATAAAATTACCACTCCACAGATCGCCGTGCAGCAAAGAGGGAGGGGCAACAGGTAAAAGCTCCGGAAGTTTCTGATAAAATCGGGCACAGTTTGCCAGGTAAGCCCTGTCGATATAATTATTTTCAAATGCCAGCTTTAACTGTACTTCCAGTCTCTTGTCAATAAAAAATGAAATCCAGTTTTCAGAGAAATCATTGAACTGATCCAATCGCCCAATATAGTTGTTATAAGACAATCCATATAGATCATTGCAGTGATTTTTATGAAGATTTGCCATTGCAACACCAAAGTCATTCCAAAAACTGCTCTTTCTGGCACTGCTGTCAATAAAGTTGAGTAATAAATAGGCCTGACCATCCTTAACTCCATAAGCAATAGGTTCCGGCACATTAATCTCTCCAGAACAGGCCAATAACTCTAGCCCGGAATACTCAGTTTTAAACATATTAGAATCAGAGGCATGGTTCAGTTTAACAAAATAATTCTCTTTATTGGTTATCACCTTTTGTGCATTGTGAATACAGCCACCCGAAACCGGTGATATGCCTATTACCTCAGATTGTTCGCCGATTGTTTCATTGATAATGCATTGAACTATTTCCTTTGTAATGGCCATTTTAAGTTAATCCATGTTCATCAATGATCTTTTCCAGAAAATTTGACAGAGACTCATCTAAGAGTTCGTAGACCAGTTGGAAACCATTTGGCCCACCATAATAGGGATCTGGCACATCTGATCCCGATTGTTGACCATCAAATTCCCTCATAATTAAAACTTCGGCTTTTCCATTGCCATGGTTTTCCTTGAGCCGAAGAATGTCATCGTAATTATCACTGTCCATAGCTATGATATAATCAAATAGATCAAAATCTTTAGGAGAGATCTGCTGCCCGTAATGGTCTAAGCTTATCCCATTCCTTTTTGCTATATCAACACTTCGCCGATCAGGCGGATCATTGATATGCCAGCCTGAAGTCCCGGCGCTATCAGAGTAAATTAATTTCTTTAATCCAGCCTCCTCAACCTTCCGTTTAAATATTCCTTCAGCAAGGGGGGACCGGCAGATGTTTCCTAAACATACAAATAATACACCTATCATACACAAGTAATTTTTTTCAAAAATAACATCAAAAATGACGGTTTTGTGGCATTTTATTTATATTTTATTGTATTTATTAAATAAAAATCAATTTTTTAAAAAAAAAGTTCATTTTACCGGTTACATAAGGTTTTGCTCCAGTATATAGAAATGCATAACACAAATTTTATTCATACACCTGTTTAACATTTACGAAAGCCTCCTGGGTTATGCCGGGGGGCTTTTCGTATTTTAATAATTTATTATTTATTGAAATTTTGCTTTTCTAAGGTTTTCTTACCTGACCATATTTTTTAGAGTAAGATCTTGCTTATGGAGCGATACAAAGTTGTGTCGCTGAGAATCATTTTCTGGAATCCCTCTACTATAATACTGTCTATAACCAGGTTCTCTCTATCTTCCTTATTAAAGATGATTTCAATATACCTCTCAGAATTATAGATTGGATTGTTCACATTCTGAAGGGCCTGTATTTTCATTAATTGACCAGAAGCTTTTTCCCAATAGATCTTCTGATAGATGGTCGTTGAATTGCCTGAATCCAACAAAGTATAATGATCGATCTTAAATTCAAGGCTATCATAGGTTTCGATAGCATAATAAGATCTTAATCCCGGTTTACTGATATCAGCAGTTCGAATGATATTCAATTCCCGGGCCCATCCAGCTGAATCGGGAACAAACTGTGTGCTTTCGTTTGAAGATCCGAGACGGGATATCTTTCTTATCTGGTAATTATTATTGGTTAAAAGAATGACCTGGGAGTCTACAAGGCCCACCAGGTCGAATGAATTTTGATCAGATTGATTTTCGGTCATATAATCACAGGAAGCCATCCAAAATATGAAGATTAGCC
Organism: uncultured Roseivirgaceae bacterium; assembly: GCA_964389805.1. Classification (GTDB taxonomy): domain Bacteria; phylum Bacteroidota; class Bacteroidia; order Cytophagales; family Cyclobacteriaceae; genus JAGTVG01. The sequence continues at coordinate 9,215 of CAYMFU010000047.1, forward strand.
CTGCTAATACTGGCCTGAGGTCCATCCGTATCATTTATTTCTCAATTAGCACCTCGCCCGTCATATCTTCAGGGATCGCTTCGCCCATGAGTGTCAATATGGTGGGTGCAAGGTCGCCTAACTTACCATCCTTCATATCAGGACGTAAGTCGTTGTCAACCAGAATACAAGGTACAAGATTTGTTGTATGTGCCGTATTTGGCGTACCATCATCGTTGATCATAAAGTCTGAATTTCCGTGATCTGCTATAATAATAATAGCATAATCATTTTTCAAAGCAGTCTCTACCACAGATTGCGTACAGGAATCAACGGTTTCGCAGGCAGTCACCGCAGCCTGGAAATCCCCTGTATGTCCTACCATATCCGGGTTTGCAAAATTCAGGCACACAAAATCAACTTCTCCCTTATCAAGTTCAGGAATGATCTTGTCCCGGATCTCATAAGCACTCATTTCCGGCTTGAGATCATAAGTGGCCACTTTAGGTGAAGGACATAATATCCTGGATTCTCCATCGAAAGGATTTTCCCTGCCTCCTGAAAAGAAAAAGGTCACATGAGGATATTTTTCGGTTTCAGCAATGCGAATTTGTTTCCTGCCTCTTTTGCTTAAAGTTTCACCAAGCGTATTTTCCAGATTATCTTTATCAAAAATGACCTTTATATCTTTAAAAGAATTGTCATAATTGGTCATGGTAACATAATAAAGGTCCATGGTTTTCATATCCTGATCAGGGAAATCTTGTTGTGTCAGGGCAATTGTGATCTCACGTAACCTGTCCGTCCTGAAATTAAATCCAAATACTACGTCCTCTGGCTCTATCACTGCAAGCGGCTGGTCATTGTCATCCACATGTATTATGGGTTTTATGAATTCATCGGTTACACCAGCATCGTATGAGTCCTGAATAGCACTGAAAATGTCCGTTGTATGCTCTCCTTCTCCTTTTACCAGGGCATCATATGCAAGTTTTACGCGTTCCCAGCGCTTATCCCTGTCCATTGCATAATACCGCCCTATAACCGTGGCGATTTGCCCCGTAGTCGCATCGAGGTGTTCCTGAAGTTCTTTTACAAATCCCATACCACTTTTCGGGTCAGTATCCCGACCGTCGGTCAGCACATGGATATACACTTCTTCCAAACCATGATCATTTGCAATGCTGACCAGACCTTTCAGGTGATCGATATGAGAGTGAACTCCACCGTCAGAAACAAGGCCTATCAGATGCAGTTTCTTACTTTTTTCTTTGGCATATTTTAAGGCATCCAGGTAAACCTCATTTTTATCCATTACTTTCTCTTTAATCGCTTTATTGATCTTTACCAGGTCCTGATAAACAACCCTTCCAGCTCCGATATTCATATGACCAACTTCCGAGTTTCCCATCTGCCCATCAGGCAGTCCGACAGATAAACCAGACGCATTCAACCGGCTATGTGAATATTTCCCATATAATGAGTTCAGGAATGGAGTATTTGCTTTGTCTATGGCTGACACTTCGGGATTGGTGGCAATTCCCCATCCATCCAATATCATTAGAATTACTTTCTTGTTCATGCTATAATGCTTTATAAATAAATAAATTCTAGTTATTTCGCTACTTTTGATTTATTTTGAAGAATGATGATATAATTTGCAAAACTAATCAATGATGGCATAGTTTTGGCTGTATAACTCATGTAATTTGAACAGTGTATGGTAAATAAAAAATTTCAATGGTTTGTTCTTTCTGGATTGTTATTTTTTCTCCTGACTGGCGAGAGAGGGGACGTCTATGCACAGGATAATGTGATCGACAATGTGAAGACGGCTATGGGGTCCGCTAGTTCTAAAGAACTATCGCAATATTTTGGGAGCATCGTCGAATTGAATTTTGATGGAGAAAAATCGAGCTACAGCAAGAGCCAGGCTGAATTTGTATTGAAAGATTTTTTCAAGAAAAATCCACCACTCGATTTCGAATACATTCACCAGGGATCATCAAAGCAGGGTTTCAGATATGTAATAGGGAAATATACCATTGAAAGCAGTTCTTTCCGGGTATATATTCTGTTTAAGAAAAATGAGAATACATATTACGTAGACACCATTGATTTCACCCGGGAGTAATATTCATTTAAGGCTTATATTCTTTCTTTAATTGGCATTGTATAATTTTGTGCCGTGATTCCTAATTATGTAACGCAAGTAGCACTTGATAAGATCATCCTCGATGCGATCAGGGAAGATCTGGGAGATGGCGACCATTCAACACTGGCTGTTATTCCTGAAGGTAAAACAGGAAAAGCAAGATTAATGGCCAAAGAAAATGGAATAATAGCAGGGCTAAGCCTGGCTGAGATCGTTTATGGAAAATTCAATAAGGAGATCTTTGTAGAATTTTATTTCAAGGATGGCGATAAAATTAATAAAGGAGATATCATCTTTGAAGTCAGTGGAAATGCAAGGGATATATTATCATCGGAACGTCTTGTATTGAATTTTATGCAGCGAATGAGTGGTATTGCTACCTATACGCGTAGGCTTGCAGACCTGATCGATGATCTGCCAGTCCAGTTGTTGGATACCCGGAAAACAACTCCAAATCTAAGAATGCTTGAAAAATGGGCGGTTTTAATTGGAGGAGGTGCCAATCATCGCATTGGCCTGTTTGATATGATCATGTTAAAAGACAACCATATCGATCTGGCAGGAGGAATACGAATGGCAGTGGAGAAAACGGCAGAATATCTTGCAAAAACCGGGAAAGAGCTGAAGATTGAAATAGAAACCCGGAACCTGGAGGAGGTTGAAGAAGTAGTTAATATTGGTCAGGTAGATATTATTATGCTTGATAATATGAATCTTAAAGATATGAGGACCGCTGTTGAAATGATTGATGGAAAGTTTAAAACTGAAGCATCAGGGAATGTTAATGAGAATACAATTCGGGAAATAGCCAAATGCGGGGTGGATTTTATTTCGGTAGGAGCGCTGACGCATTCTATAAAAAGTTTAGATTTAAGTTTATTAACTAAGATATAGGTCATAATGATTGTAAAAACGAAAAAATATCAACTTAGTACCAAAAAATATATTAAGCTGGGGATGTTAAACATTTTAAGATCACAATGGTGGGTGATCTTGATTGCTCTGGCCATCGCGGCAATGACTTTCGTGATCCCTTCTATTTGGTGGTGGATTGGTTCCTTGATCGCCTTTGTATTGTACGGGGTCTTCTGGCTTGTTCAATTTGCCGGTGTTCCGCAATTGGAACAGAATAAGATCCTCTTTGAAAGGCTGAATTACGAAATAACCAGTCAACAGATCCTGATCAAGCTTAATCCCAAACAGGGGATGCCCATGAAATGGGAAAATATCAAAAGAGTATTTATTGGAAAAGATTTCTTTCTTCTGGTATTATCAAAAGCGCAATTCATATACCTGCCATTCAAGATTTTTAATTCGGATAATGAAAGGAAGTTTATGGAGACGATACTGAGAAGAAAGAATTACATCAAGTAAACACAATATCTTCGATAACTCCTTTGCCAAGTTCTTTCTCAAGGATCTCGAGCACCTTGGATTTTGACAAATTAAGCTCGTTTTTCAAGGGTGCTGACTCAATCTTTACTTTTAGTTTTTTATTGTGAAGGGTAATTTTACCGGTCCTGGAGGCTATGGTCTTTCCCATTATTGACAACCATAATTTCTTAATTATTGTGGCCTTATACTTTGAGTCAATCTTATAGTCATCAAGCATATCATTAAATGCCTGTTTTATACCCACCGTATTGCCCCTTTCAATATTCATACCGGCAATTTACATTTTTATTTGAAATGAATCAAAATCAAGGTGAGAAGGGAATTTATTTCTGTACCCTTTCAATTCCTCATAAGATAAAACGTAGCGTTTCACAAAAGCATCTTCCCTGTACTCATCTAAAACCTCTCCCTTGGGGTTTGCAATGTTAGAATGCCCATTATAATCTATTCCTCCACCATCCTTTCCTACTCTATTCAAACCAACGGAATAACACATATTCTCCACGGCCCTGGCTTTCAGTAATAAATCCCAGGCGGTTATCCGTGCAGCCGGCCAGTTGGCTACATAAATGAGCGCATCGTATAAAAATGAATCTGAATCAGGATCATAGCTGTTTCTGGACCACACCGGGAACCTGAGATCGTAACAGATGAGTGTATTTATTTTCCAGCCTTTAATTTCATGTATATGGATCTTATTACCTGCTGCAAAAACCTTATCCTCCCCGATCATTCTGAAAAGATGGCGTTTATCATAACAGGAATAATTCCCATCCGGTTCCATACATATCAATCTATTGTAATAATTCGAGTTTTCGTAAACTAGGTAACTGCCAATCAGAACTGCCCCGGACTGCTTGGCCATATTTCTTAACCATTTAAAGGTTTTACCGTTCATCCTTTCCGCCATGGGTCCGGCATCCATTGAAAATCCGGTATTGAACATTTCAGGTAAAAGAATGATATCGGATTTCTCTGTCTTCCAGATCTTTTCTTCAAATGAAGCCAGATTGGCATCGATTTTATGCCAATGAATATCAGATTGGATCAGGGTGATGCTCAGGTCCTGCATAATGCAGTCTTATTTTTTCTTTTTGGGGAAACGCATGCTGTAATCTACTTTCACATCTCCCCGGCTAATACTGCTCAATTTACCTTTGAGAAGTCGTTTTTTAAATCCATTCAGGTAATCTGTAAACAGTACGCCTTCCAGATGATCATGTTCATGTTGGATGATCCTGGCCGCTATACCGTCATAGGATTCAATATGCTCCTTCCACTCCACATCAAAATAGCGGACGGTCAGCTTTTCATAGCGGGTTACATCTTCCCTGATGCCTGGTATACTTAAACACCCTTCTTCAAAATCCCATTCTTCTCCCGATTCCTCGAGGATTTCAGGATTAATAAATGTCTTTTTAAAATCCGGGTATTTTTCGTCTTCCATCGGGGAGGTATCCACGATAAAAAGACGTATACTTTTACCTACTTGAGGAGCGGCAAGTCCTACTCCGGAAGCTTTATGCATGGTATCAAACATTTCCTCGGAGAGCTGTTTAACATCAACGGCCCCATCTTTCTCAATTTCCTCTGTTTGTGCCCTTAATACCGGATCACCATAAGCTACTATTGAATAAGCCATATTTCGAACAAAATTACGCGATGGTGCAAAATTACCAAATTGGATTGATTATTTCATTCAAAGAATTGTATTAATAGAAGGATTTTGATCCTTTTTGATAAAACAAGCGATCTTTTTTGTCCTTTAGGAATAACACAATTGTCATTTCAGTGCCCAAAAGATTTTCGCTCAAGGTAAGATTGCAGAATGATCGTTGCACTTATTTTATCAATATTCCCTTTATCTCTCCTGTACTTTTTCGTTGTACCCCCTTTCACCATGGCATCCATCGCCATTGAGGAAGTATACCGCTCATCAACCAGAAATAACTCTTTGTCTGGAAATTGTTCATTTAATTTATTAGCCATTTGCTTTACAGCGGCGGTAGTATGTGTTGGACTCCCATCCGGTTTCACCGGATCACCAAGTGCAAATCCATCAACTTCCTCACCAGAACAATACCGTTTCAGATATTCCAACAATTGGCTCGTTTCAATTGCCTTCAATGGAGTGGCGATCATCTGATCAGGATCAGTGACAGCCAGACCGGTTCTTTTTAGTCCCAGATCTATACCAATTATTCTACCCAAAACACTTGTTATTTGCTATTAAAACCGCTCATAATATATTTAGAACACATAGGTATGACAAGTAGTTAAATATTATGAGATAACCGGGTGGTAATTTAAACAAAGTAATTGAAAACCATTTGAAGAAATATATTTACTTTTGGAATCGTCTAATTTATAAAGGATTGAAATAGAATATGGGTAATAAGAAATTTGATATACGTGCCCCTTTATTGATAGCCATGGGACTTGCTCTCGGGATATTGATAGGCGCTTACTTGATCAATCAGAATAATTCCAATAAGATCCTCGTCAATTCAGTTACAAAATTCAGGGAGATCATTGCCAACATTGAAAATTCATATGTAGATGAGGTAGATGCGGAAGACTTAGTTGATGGCGCCATTTTGGACATGCTGGACAAATTGGATCCCCATTCTGTATACATTCCAAAAAAAGATGTTGAGCTGACAAATGCGGACCTTAGAGGTGCATTCGAAGGCATTGGGATCGAATTCAATATTATAAAAGATACGATTCTCGTTGTAGCTCCATTGATCGGCGGACCCTCTGAGGCCGTAGGTCTCCGGTCTGGCGACAAGATAGTAAAAGTGGATGGAGAGACTGTAGCAGGCATTGGAATAACCATACGTGATGTGGTAAACGCATTACGGGGCCCAAAAGGCACTGAGGTGGTCGTGAGCATTAAACGAAAGAATAACAAGGATCTGATCGATTTTACAATCATAAGAGATAAAATCCCACAGTATTCCATTGATGCCGCCTATATGATCAATGATGAAATTGGATATGTAAAAGTAACCCGGTTTGCCTCAACAACATATGAGGAATTCAGAGAGAAAATGACGGAACTTACTGAAGCAGGCATGAAGAAACTTATCCTTGACCTGCAGGGAAATCCGGGCGGTTATATGGAAAGAGCTGTTGACATAGCCGATGAGTTCATAGCAGGAGATAAACTGATCGTCACCCAGGATGGCCGTGTTAAAAGGTATAATGCAGAATTCCGGGCATATCGCAAAGGCCTTTTCGAAGAGAATCCTGTGATCGTCCTTATTGATGAAAGCAGTGCATCAGGCTCTGAAATTGTAGCAGGAGCTCTGCAGGATCATGACAGGGCCCTGATAGTGGGAAGAAGATCGTTCGGAAAAGGACTGGTACAGATGCCCATACCCCTGTCTGATGGATCTGAGCTCAGACTTACTATATCCAGGTATTATACCCCTTCCGGCAGATGTATTCAAAAGCCATATATCAATGGAAAAGATTCCTACCATGCCGACAGAATGAACAGGTATGAGAATGGGGAATTCTTTAGTGAAGACAGCATCGAATTTGCCGATACATTAAAATATAACACGTCTAAAGGACGGGTTGTTTATGGGGGCGGAGGTATAATGCCCGATCATTTCGTGCCACTGGATACTGCCTTAAATACCGGCTATTTGTCACATCTGCTATATAGAAATGCCATCCGGGAGTTTACCTTGAATTATTATAATGAACACAGTGAAGAGCTTGAAGCCATGTCACTGTCGGAATTCAAAAATGACTTCAAGATAACTGACTCGATGTTGAAAGAACTGATCCGTGTTGGCGAAAGCGTGGATGTGACTTTTAATGAACAAGAATATCTGATTTCAAAACCTTTGATCATTAACAGGGTTAAATCATTTATCGCAAGAAGCGTGTGGAATAATG
>CAYMFU010000048.1:0-2822 GCA_964389805.1 uncultured Roseivirgaceae bacterium
GCAAATACAATGCATTGGACTCGGGTAACCAAGGAACTTCATGAAGTGCCTGAGGAATATATCCCTAATTTAGAAGAAGGCCTTAATTTCTATAAAGAAGGTGTTGACCGAAATAAAATTACCAGTTTGGTAAGTGATGCTATAAAAGAAGGCGTGCCATGGGATACCGAGTTACGAATTATAACGGCCAAGGGTAAAGAATTATGGGTGAGGGCCAAAGGAGAAGTGGAGATTCTAAATAACAAAGTAGTTCGCCTGTATGGGACATTTCAGAATATTGATAAAGAAAAGAGGGTAGAACTAAAATACAATGAAGTTTCAGACAGGCTGGCTATTGCTACAAAAGTTGCCTCAATTGGAATCTGGGATTATAATGTTGTTGATAATATCCTGCTATGGGATGATAATATGTATAAGTTGTATGGGCAAAACAAAAAGAACTTCAGTGGGGTTGTTGAAGCCTGGGAAGCTAGTGTTCATCCTGATGATATTGCACCTTCTCAAGATCTGCTGCAGAGAGCTCTTAAAGGGGAAACAGAATTTGATACCGAATTTCGTGTGGTCTGGCCCAATGGTGAAATAAGACATATTAGGGCTATCGCTTTTATACATAGAGATGATAATGGAAATGCATTGAAAATGATTGGTACCAACTGGGATATTACGAAGAACAAAAAGGCCGAAAAAAAGTTAAAAAATCTTGTCGACATCACCAGTAAACAAAATAACAGTCTGATGAACTTTGCTCATATTGTTTCCCATAACCTGAGATCTCATTCCAGCAATTTATCGATGCTCACGGGATTTCTCAACCAGGAAGGAGATTCTGATGAAAAGGATCGGCTGACAAAAATGCTGTGTGAAGCTTCTGAAAGTTTAGACGAAACCGTGCAGCACTTAACAGAGGTGGTCCAGGTGAAAATTGATGCAATTGATAAAATGCACCCTGTAAACTTATATGAGACCATAAAAGGTGTTGAGAAAAACCTGGCCGTATTGTTAAAAGAAAAAAATACTAAATGCGAAGTAAAAGTTGAAAAAAATCTTCAAATAAATGCTATCCCTGCCTATATAGATAGTATTCTGTTGAATTTGTTTACCAACAGTATTAAATATAGTTCTCCTAAAAGATCTCTGATCCTTAAAATAACAGCTGAAAGAAAAAGACGATATATTATGGTAACCTTCTCCGACAACGGACAGGGAATAGATTTGAAAAGGCATGGCAATGCAATTTTTGGAATGTATAAGACATTTCATAAGCATAAGGATGCAAAAGGAATAGGCTTATTTATTACTAAAAATCAAATTGAATCAATGAATGGTAAAATTGAAGTGGATAGCGAGGTAAATAAGGGTACTACTTTCCGCTTGTATTTTGAATCTATTAATGTTTAATCTGTTTGATAATGAAAAAGTTCGAAAATGTTTGTATCATTGATGATGATCACATATTTATTTATGGGATCAAACGCCTGATGAAGGAAGTTAATTTTGGTGATGACATTCTCGTTTATGATAATGGAAAGGATGCCTTAAGTGGTCTTAGATTAAATTCGGAAGCAGGAAAGAAATTACCTTCGATTATCTTTTTAGATTTAAACATGCCTATTATGAATGGCTGGGATTTTCTGGACAATTTTTGTAAAAAAAATGAATCAGAATTAAATAACACAGTTGTATATATCATAAGCTCTTCCGTTGATCCAAGAGATTTGGTCCGTATTAAAAGCTATTCCATTGTAAAAAACTATATTCTCAAACCTGTAACAGCGAATGATCTGGCTGCTATTCAGAAAGAAGAAGTTCATAAATTTTAAAAACTAACGAATTCCAGGTGAATAATCTTCAGGAGCATTCTGTGGTAAATTTATAGTTTCAAAACCTCCTGTATCATTATAAATGGTCCATTCACTAAATGTAAAGACAGAATTTCCGGTCACAATATTTATGTTCCTTTCAGCTTTTCCATCCTCAAATTCATGATTTGTTCCGGAACCATCTTCACCTATAAATCCGAAGATATCAATTACAGTTCCAAAGGGATCTATCAATACCAAATTGTCGTCACCATTAGAATCTGCCGGGCTATTGTTTCCTAGTTCAAAATCAGGAGGGAATCCGTATATACTTTCAAATTCCATCGCATTGGGCGAGAAAACCAAGGTGCCATTTGAATCAATTATTATCCCTGATAGATCTATTTCTGATCCCGAAGTTATATTTGCGTTTGTGTACCTCAATAAAAACCAACCATCTAATTGAATCTGCTCTTTCCCTGCGTTGTATAGTTCAATAAAACGGGCTTCAGCATTATTATTGGGATCAGCTATCTCAGATATAAATATTTGGTCAGATGTCAAAAGAAGTTCTGAATCTACACAACCTTCATTTCGCATATCCATATCATTTAATGTGCGAATGATTAATTGATAATCATTATTTTCTCTATAAAGAACAGCAGTTACAGATCCATTCCCCGATGGTAATATTGTATCCCGAAAATCAGAATATCCACTATTTAATAATTCAATCATACCACCATTACAATTAATAAGATTCCTTATGGTTTCCTCCTCCGGAAGAGCAAAAGATAAATTTTTTTCCTCAGCTAAAACCTCGAGACTTTCCAGTTGTATTAACGTGTTTACTAAATCTTCGCTAAGATTTGGTATGGATGTAATTTTAGGAACCAAATTACTAATAGGATCACATGAAAGAAAAATATGATCTCCAACAGCAAGGGCCGGTAGCCTTCCTACACTTAAATTTCCAAAAGATGTGAATACGCCCCCTAGCTTGTAAACACCTTTACTCTTCCC
>CAYMFU010000049.1:0-3388 GCA_964389805.1 uncultured Roseivirgaceae bacterium
GGGGTATTACAAACAAGTGGTGTAACACCTAATGATTTTACCAATCCGGTAATTTATACAATAACAGCTTATGATGGATTCACCACCCAGGATTGGGAGATAACGGTTACTTATGCTCCTAATACCGCCACTGATTTTCTGTCTTACAGCTTTCCGGAGCAGACAGGACCTGCGGTTATTGATACAGAGCACCGAGAAATCTATATTGAGGTTGCATATGGAGCGGATTTAACAAACCTTGTAGCCACATTTGAATTATCCTATGGGGCTTCGGCCTATGTTGATGATGTACTGCAGCTGAGTGGTCAAACGCCAAATGATTTTACAGAAGAGGTTGAATACAGGGTCGTTGCAGAAGATATAAGTAGGCGTCGGGATTGGAAGATAAATGTTACCCTTGCTCCATTTCCCGCGACAGATATTCAATCTTTCAGCATACCGGGTCAAACGGATGATCCAATTATCGAGGCGGCAAATCATACCGTGGAATTAGAAATGCCATACGGAACGGATCTGACAAACCTCATTAGTTACTTCACCTTATCAGCCGGAGCCGTTGCCAGAGTTGATGGGGTATTACAAACAAGTGGTATAACACCTAATGATTTTACCGATCCGGTAATTTATACATTAACAGCTTATGATGGATTCACCACCCAGGATTGGGAGATAACAGTTAATTATGCTCCTAATACCGCCACTGATTTTCTGTCGTACAGCTTTCCGGAGCAGACAGGACCTGCTGTTATTGATACAGACAGACATAGAATTGCTATTGAAGTTTCATATGAAGCGGATTTAACAAACCTTGTCGCCACTTTTGAATTGTCATATGGAGCTTCGGCCTATGTTGATGGAGTACTTCAACTGAGCGGAGAAACCTCTAATACTTTTACAAACACTGTCACATATAGAGTCATTGCCGAGGATGGTAATACACGACAGGACTGGGATGTAACAGTGACAATGGTCCCCTACCCAGGTACCGATATTCTCTCCTTTAGCATCCCTGACCAGGAAGGTAATTCAGTAATTAATTCTGCAGATCATACTGTAGAAGTAGGGATGCCATATGGGACGGATCTGACTAACCTCATCAGTTACTTCACCTTATCAGCCGGAGCAATTGCCAGAGTTGATGGGGTATTACAAACAAGTGGTGAAACACCTAATGATTTTACCCATCAGGTAGTCTATACCGTTACAGCTTACGATGGTATCACGATACAGGACTGGACTATTTCCGTAATAGAAATGCCCAACGACCAGGCTGATATCCTGACCTACAATCTCCCGGGACAAGTTGATGATGCAGTGATAAATTCTGGTAACGCTACTGTAGAAATTGATGTGGTTTTTGGAACAGATCTTTCGAATCTGGTGGCATCATTCACGCTTTCGCCTCAGGCTATAGCAAGTATTGGCAGTGTCGAACAGGTTAGTGGTATAACTATTAATGATTTTACAGAACCTGTGGTTTATGTAATCACTGCCGGGGATAATTCCATAAAAGAATGGTCAGTCATTGTAACAGAAGCAAGTAATACAGAAAATGATTTTATATTATATGCATTACCAGGGGAGAGCAGACCAGCAATTATTGATACTATCAACAATACCATCGATGTTGAATTGGTATATACAACTGAATTGGAAAATCTCGTGGCCACTTTTACCCTTCCTCCTCAGGCAATTGCCGATATTAATGGAATACCTCAGGAAAGCGGTGTTACACCTAATGATTTTTTCGATATGGTGACATACACTGTAACTGCCGGTGATTTTAGTACAGCGGATTGGGATGTGTTTGTCTCGGTAATTCCCAGTAACGAAACAGACTTTATCACCTTCTCCTTTGAAGAACAAACTGATTTAGTCGTTATCGACACAGTAAACCATTCAATAAATATTGAAGTTCGCTACGGGATCGATCTGGCCAGCTTGACAGCATCTTTCACGCTTTCTCCTCTGGCCACAGCTTTTATTGGATCTGTGGTGCAGGAAAGCGGTGTGACTGTTAATGATTTTTCAAATATGGTAACATATACGATACATGCTGGTGATAATTCAACCATCCAGGACTGGACGGTTCATGTTACCAATAAACCCCCATCGAATGAAACAGATATTCTTAGTTTTAATTTCGATGATATTGTAGGGGATCCCATTATTGATACAATTAATCACGAGGTGTTCATAAATGTTGCTGAAGGAACACATGTAAATTATCTGGTTGCTTCCTTCAGTTTATCCCCGGGGGCGACCGCCTTTATTGATAACATTCTTCAGACCAGTGATGTATCGGTTAATGATTTTTCAGATCCATTAGTATATACGATTATTGCGGAAGATGGAGTGACTGCTCAGACTTGGACAGTATATGTATCGGAAGCTATTGATTTTTTCTATGTAAAGCAGCCTCTTTCATTCCCCATGAGCGGTGAAAACGTAGAGATCAGTGCCAGAATACCAGAATATGGAGGAATCGCAAAGGTTGATTTATATTATAAAAAGATCGATGAACAACAATGGACAAAGCGGGGGGTTTACGGAAATTCCGGAATTTACAGAGTGGAAATATTGAAGGACATGCTGGGCACTTCCGGTTTGTATTATTATTTAAACGCCGTTGATACCATAGGAAGGAATATGCCCTTGAATTACAATCACCTCGTATTGCACTACGATACAGACTATCCACAAATACCCAATCTTAAGTTCGGGGAGACAGTAAACCAATATCAAATTATCTCCATACCCCTGGATCTTCTGAACACAAATGCTGAAGCTGTATTTGATGAACTCGGAGAATATAACATTAAACAATGGCGACTGTTTCACTATAATGGTGTTTCTACCGCAGAGTATAAAGCTGGATTTACGAATATCGATCCAGGTGTCGGCTACTGGCTGATCATACGAAATCCCAATAATATTACATCTGGGGAGGGTCATTCCTGTCGAATTGATAGTATAGATGGATTTGAAATCGATCTGGAACCTGGATGGAACCAGATCGGGAATCCTTTTGATATGGATATATCCTGGGATAATGTAATTATTGACAATAATAATTTAAACATTGGCCGGGTAAAACTTTTTAATGCAGACTCCCTTTCAGAAGCGTATGTTATCCCTCGTTATCGAGGTGGATTTGTATTTCTAGAAGGTATTCAGCCCATTACTGTTAATGTGAGACCTTCCCAGATTGGCCTAAATGCCAGGAAACAACCTTTTATTGATGAGGATAGATTTAACTCGCTGGATCAGCCTGGCTGGATCGCCGGCCTGAAAATTACGAACGGAACTGTGACCAACACTTTGTCCGGTATAGGCATGCATCCCGAAGCTGTAATGGGTAAAGATCGTCATGACGAAGTGCTTATAC
>CAYMFU010000050.1:0-9125 GCA_964389805.1 uncultured Roseivirgaceae bacterium
TTCCGGTCATCAAATCAACTTTTAAATATCACCGCCCAAGCTACTGGTATTTCTGAACAATATATGGATTTGCAGAACCAGCTTGCCGTATTTGTTGCCCGACAGAGTTACTATGATTATGTTTCAGATTTTCTTTTAGAAAATGACAACTTCTCAAATATGATTGTTCCTGCTTCACTGGGGATAGAGGATCCGCTGCTTAACAATCTTATGTCTGAACTGATAGCTGCACAGGCACAAAGATCGAATCTGATTGAAAATAGCCAGGAAAGAAATCCGTTGGTTCAAACTCTCAGCATCCAGATTGAAAATTATAAAAAAATAATATCAGAAAACATTGATGCTGTTGGAAAAACTAACAGTATTTCAATAGATGAAATGAACAAACGTATTAACAAAATTGAGGGCGAAATAAGCCGGTTGCCTTTAACTCAGCGCCGCTTAGGCAATATTGAACGGAAATACCGTCTCAATGATGCAATTTATAACTATTTGATGGAAAAACGTGCAGAGGCCAAAATTACAAAAGCTTCAAATTTACCTGACGACATCATAATTGAACCTGCAAAAATGGTAGGAATGACATCAGTTTCTCCAAATAAGCGAATGAATTATATGCTTGCATTGATCTTGGGACTGATCCTCCCTTTCGGTCTTCTAGCAGTTAAAATTGCTCTGAATAATAAAATAGAAACACAGGAGGACATAGAAAAGCTGACAAAGGAACCTGTGCTGGGAAAAATAGCGCATAGCCGTTTAAAAATACGCGATGTGATGTCTGAATTTCCCAATTCGAGTATTGCAGAATCCTTCCGTGCTCTTCGAACCAACCTTGATTTTTTTGTTAGAAGGGGGCAAAACAAAGTGATCATGGTTACTTCATGTATTACGGGTGAAGGTAAAACTTTTGTTGCCATTAACCTTGCCATGAGTTACGCTCAAATGGGTAGAAGGACCATTCTGGTGAATTATGATTTGAGAAAAGCTGAAACTTTTTTTTATGATATAGAGGAATCGAAAGTAGGGTTAAGTTCATATTTGCTCAATGAATCCAGCCTTGAAGATATTATAATTAGATCGCCGCATAATAAACTTGATTATATACATTCAGGATTATTACCTCCCAATCCTGTTGAGTTAATAGCCCTTGAAAGAACAGCAAAACTTTTAACAAATCTAAAAGAAGACTATGACGTTATTGTTCTTGATACAGCCCCCATCGCCCAGTTCACTGATGCCTATTTACTTCTCGATCGAGCTGAGCTGAAAATAGTAGTTGCCCGTCAGAACCTTTCATCAAAGAATGTATTTTCATTGATCATGAAGGACCTCAAGCTTAAAAAGGTTGGCAATGTCTGTATTGTGCTGAACGATAACAAGGTATACAGCGAGCAGTACGGATATGGATATGGGTATAACAATAAAGGGAAATCGAGAAAAGGAAGAAAGAAGTGAACCTAGATGATGGCGCAATAGTATCTGGTATGAATTAGCAATTAGGATTTAGGGATAGGAATGGCAATTGTAAATCACCTATTGTCTTTTGTTTCTAATTAGATAGTAATAATATACCACCCAGAATATGCTGGCATTTTTGTTCTTTCAAGAATTGATGGTAAAGCTAATGCTGATTATATAACCGATGAAAACAATAGAAGCGATTTCCGACATTTTGGCAAAAGATTATTTCTAAATGAAAATACTTAATCCAGAATGTGAAGGAAATGCGAACTGATTTGAGGGCAAAATATAATAGACATAAGGCTTTGATAAGCAATTTTAATTTTGTGTCTATTTATCAAATTTCTCAAATAGTATTTCCATTAATAATTTATCCATATTTAATCAGAGTATTGGGGAAAGAAACATATGGGATAATTGCGTACTCAAATGCCATTGTTGGATACTTTTCAATACTAATATATTTCGGATTTACCATTTCGGAGGTTAAAGATATTTCAGTACATCGGAATGATATTGATAAGATTTCTGAAATTGTATCTTCAGTCTTAATACTGCGAATTGCTCTTTTAATTATTGCTATTATTTTACTATCAATTTTGGTTATTTCCATTCCCTCTCTCTATACTTATAAGTGGCTTTATGTAGCCAATTTGGGGATCCTAATTAATGGAGCTATCGAGCCCCGTTTCTATTTCCAGGGTATCGAAAAAATGAAGTTTATTACAATGATTTATTTTTTTTCAAATATTGTTTTTTTGGTTTTGATGTTTCTATTAATTAAGGACAAATCTCAATATATTTTAGTGCCGCTATTATCAAGTTTAGGTGCAATTCTTGGGACCTTTGTAGGTTTATATATCGTTTTTTTCAAACAAGGAATCCGGTTTTCTTTTCAACCTTATGAACGGTTAAAACTTCGTTTAAAAGAAAGTCTTCCTTTTTTTTCCTCAAGGGTTTCAGTAATAGTAATTGATAAATCTAATATTATATTAATAGGATCCTTTATTGGATATACTCAAGTAGCCTATTATGACCTGGCAGTAAAGATCATAGGAGCATTGAAAGTTCCTTTCGGTATTTTTAATCAAGTGTTGTTTCCAAATGTTTCAAGAACTAAAAATGTACCTTTAGTGATTAAAATTTTGAAGCTTCTTATTATATTTTATATTCCAGTTTATTTCTCACTCTTCTTCATTGGGGAACCACTAATAAAGCTCCTAGGGGGGATTCATCTTTTACCAGCCAAAAATATTGTGCTTCTGTTTGGGCTAACTTTATTTACTCAACTAATATCTACTTTTCTGGGTGCACCAATTTTATTGGCAACAGGCCACGAAAGGGAATTCAATAGAAGTATAATTTATGGCAGCATCTTATATGCCTTCATTGCAGCTGCACTGTATATTTCAAATTGGCTTGGAATATACCAACTCACAATGGCAACCGTTTGTACAGGCGCATTTATATCAATATACAGATTCTATTATTGTAAAAAATATAAACTTTTTTAAATGCAAAAAGAACAAAACTGGATTGAAATAGATAATGAACGTTTCTATTTTAAGGAAGTAGATTTGTTTCCAGGTCGCAAGGTTATAGATATTGATATTTCAAAGGAAAATTTAGAAATCTTTCATTCTATTATTGAGAGAAGTAAAATCACATATGGTATCATATTTGGGACCTTATTAGGTGCAATACGTGAAAAGAATTTTATTAAGTATGACGAGGATACAGATATCTATTTATTATATGAAGAAAGAGAAAAATTCCTTCGGTTATTAGTCCAATTTCAACAAAAAGGATTTGACCTGGTGCGATCTCAGGGGGATATTCTATCACTGATGAGAAAGAATGAGTATATAGATTTCTATTTTTATAAAAGGAAATTGAGATTTGGGTTGTTTAAGCGGAGAGTTTTTTCAAATAAACTAGAATTACCTGCCAATAATCTTGAAAATCCGATCAAGAAGCTATTCTTAGGAATTAACATATCTATGCCAGATAATCCAGAATACATATTACATAAATTGTACGGTCGTAATTGGAAAATTCCTCTGAGAAATAAGATTGCAGAGCCAAATACTTTTTATAGTAAAATTTCGAAAATGTCAACCAGACTTAGAGGATTGCCTTTTTATGGTAAATTGGAATTGGGGGCAAAAAGTGTATTGGCAAGATTAGGCTTGTAGGATTTTTTGGAGATCGTACTACCAAGTTGATTACATAAATGAGTTGCATTTAGTATGAGAGTTACCAGATTTTATTGGGCTTTAATAACAGTTATTATTTATGAAATACTAATGCGATTGATAGATCCCTTTGGGGTGTCAGTTGTCAAAGTGGCTATTACCCTTCTGGTATGGATTTCTTTATATTTGGCGATTTCAACTTTTTTCTCACACTATCGGAAAATTAAGTCTGACATGCCTGACTATGCATTTTATCTTTTTATTACAATAATAGGATGGAATTTAACTAATATATTTCGAAGTGCTGTTGCAGGAGAAGAACCGATTACAACTCAATTTGGAAATAATGTAACTTCCCTGGCTTTATTAGTGCCTTTTGCTTTAGCATTTAGCGCTGAAGAGTTTAATTTGAGAACAATTAATAAGGTTTTTACAAATCTGATTTTTATTGGCATACCTGCATATATTATATTTTTTGCATTTTCACGAGGAGGCAGTGATAATTTAATTTATAATAGAGCATTTTCCGTTATATTTTTTGGAGTTTTCTTTTTAATTCCAATAATTCCCTTTCAGTCGGGGAGAGTTAAGCTAGTTATATTTTTAGGGAGTATTCTTCTTTCTTATTTGGCAATATTGACGGAGTATAGGATAATGATTTTACGCATTTCTTTGTTATATATGACAATAATCGTTATGTATTTCTATAGATCGTTTAATTTGAAGTTGATCCTACTTGTTGCTATGTTGACTTTACTTTTACCCTTTTATTTTTTTGCAGAAAGCGTTGTTACAGGAGAAAGTGCATTTCAGAAGTTTCGTTCTGAAATTAAAAATGAGAATTTATCCCAGGATACAAGAACGTTTCTTTATGTTGAGATTCTGGATGATTTGCTAACTAGCAATGAGCTGATAATTGGGAAAGGCAGCAGCGGAACATACTATAGCCCTTATTTTGATGAATATGGAGGCGATACATCTCATAGACTTTCTGTAGAAGTGGGTGTTCTTGCATTATTGCTTAAGGGAGGTCTTATTGCAGTACTATTAAATTTTGCCATACTATTTATAGCAATTTACCTTGCTTTATTTCGAGCAAACAATTATTTCGTAATGTGTATTGGTTTGTTGTTAATTATTCACACTTTGATTCTATTCATTACAAATTATCTTGACTATTCATCTTATAATATTGCACTTTGGTTTTTTATTGGAGTATGCTTATCAAGAGAGATGCGACAGTTTGACGATAGTGAAATCGAAAATATCCTACTTTATGGAAGTGCAATATCCTAAAATATCAGTTATTACTCCTTCATTTAATCAAGGACAGTTTCTTGAAGAGACATTACTTTCTGTTATTAATCAGAATTACCAAAACCTTGAATATATTGTTATTGATGGAGGTTCAACAGACGGCAGTGTAGAAATTATAGAGAAATATGGACATTATTTGGCTTATTGGGTTAGCGAGAATGATAGTGGTCAGAGTGAAGCAATTAATAAAGGGTTTAAAAGAGCTACCGGAGAGATTGTATGTTGGATTAACAGTGACGACATTTTAATGCCTGGTTCATTAAATGAAGTAGCAAGATATTTTGAGAATCATAAGAATGTGGATATTGTAAGTGGAATTCTAGTTAATATTGATAAGAACTCTATAATATATTCCAGTTTTTTTACTATTAAACATAAAAAATGGTATGCAAAACATGGAGTTTATTATATGAACCAACCAACACTATTTTGGAAAAGAGAAATTTTTGATACCACCGGACTCTTAAGAGAAGATTTTCACTTTAGAATGGATAGAGAATTACTTATTAGATTTTTCCAAAATAATTTTAAATTCGGTTTTATAAGGAAAATTCTTGCTGGTTTTCGGATGCATGAAAGATCAAAATCATCGGAAGGGGAAAGTAGTAAGATCTTAAAAAGGGATAGATCAGTAATTTATGAGTTACATGGTGAGAAATATGGACGAAAAAGCCCGAAAATGTTTTACCGTTTGATTTATGGAATGGAAAAACTTACCAAGGGAATATATTTTGAAAAGTGGGCTTTTGAAAGAAAATGGATCGGAAAGAAAGTTGATAGATTGAATCCTAATAATTGTAATTATATGTGAGGGGGAGAATTGTATTACTCTTTATTCTCGCTGAATAAAGAGTGATGAGTTTATTGAAGCAAGGTCAAGGAAAATTGCAGAAAAAGATACTTTTTATAAGCACATTAACCCCACCTAATTATGGTGCCTCACTATCAAGTGAGATGTGTCTTAAGATCTTAAAAGATGATTCTCGATTTAAGGTGGAGAATATTAAGTTGAACTATTCCGCAGAGATGTCGGACGTTGGTAAAGTCAACTTCAATAAGATATATGGTTTATTTCAAGTAAGGTATCAAATTAGAAGATCATTAAAACAATTTGAACCTGATCTTATTTATTTTGTTCCCGCCGTAGCAAAATTTGGATTAGTAAGGGATTATTTGTTCTTAAGGATTATTAAAATATTAAAAAAGGGTAAATTAATTTTACATGTAAGGGCGCAATTTAAAGAAGAGGATTGGGACAACCCTATTAAAAATTATATCATAAGGCATCTTTTAGAATGTGATAAAGTAATCGTCTTGGGCCAAGAATTAGTTGAAAATCTGAACAACACGGTATTATTTGAAAACATTCGTATTCTTCCTAATGCTATACCAAAGACCTTATCAGATACTGAATTTAGAAAAATACTTGAGCAAAGAACCTTAAATAGCAATCTGCATCTATTGTTTCTTTCAAATATGCATGAAGCTAAAGGTTGGTTTAAAGTATTGGAAACATGTAAACTACTTAAAGAATCAGAAATAGAATTTACATGTCATTTTGTAGGGGAATGGACTTCAAAAAGCGATACCCAGAAATTTTATGACTATGTTGAAAATAATAATCTGCTCAGAAATATAGTTTTTCATGGGCAGTTATTAGACAAAGAAAAGAATAATATGTTGGCAATTGCTGATATTTTAATCTTTCCCACCGAGTGGGACGCATGCCCACGAGTTATTATAGAAGCTATGGAATTTGGTTTAAATATTATTGCAAACAACGAAGGCACTATTCCTTCTCTCGTTAAACATGGTGAAACAGGTTATATTCTTCAAAGAAATGTAGCTGTTGAAATTTTTGAATATATCCTTATACTATTAGATAGTTCTATTCGAAACACAATGGGAATCAAAGGCAGACAGCGCTTTTTAGAAAATTTCACTCTCAACACATATAAAAATAGATTTATTGAAATTTTGAATGAGGAATAACTCTTATAAGGAATTACACTAGCGTCATGTCAACTTGAATATGTCTGTTTTATTGAGTATTGTGCCATCAAAAACGATGGTACGATACAAGGTTACCATTAGGAGGGAAGAACATGAGCAGCTAAAAGCTGTATTGGGCAAAGGGAAGCATAGTTCTCAGCAGTATCGGAATGCTTGCATATTGATTAATTCTGATGAAGGTACATGGGGTCAAAAATTATCAAATGAACAGATTTCACAGGTGTTACAGATCAATACAAAGACTGCGGAGGGAGTAAAGCAACGTTTTGTAGAAGAAGGATTTTATGAATGTATGGATCGTAAGCCCTATCCCAGGAAAGGGCCCATTAAAACAGACGGTGACTTTGAGGCGCATTTGATTGCCCTGAGTTGCAGCGAAGCCCCGGAAGGATATGCACGTTGGTCCTTGCGGTTACTTGCCGACAAGATGGTTGAACTAGAATATGCCGATAGCATCTCACATGAAACTGTTCGTTAGGTGTTAAAAAAAACGAAATCAAACCGTGGAGGGTCAAAGGTTGGGTGATCCCCCCGCTGGGTAATACTGACTTTGTTGCACATATGGAATCTGTATTGGATGTATATAAAACCCCTTATGACAGAAAAAGACCTGTTGTGTGTATGGATGAATCGCCCAAGCAGTTGATTAGGCAGACACGTATTCCTATCGCCAGAAAACCGGGACAGGACGTAAAAGAGGATTATGAATATTCAAGGCAAGGAGTGGCAAACATCTTCATAGCTAATAAACCTTTGAAAGGGAAACGTTACATAAGGATAAAATCAAGCAAAACGAAGAAAGACTGGGCCCGTTTTGTCAGATACATTGCAGGTCAGCTTATCCCAGAGCAGAGAGGATCCAATTGACAATGGATAATCTGAACACTCATAAGCCATCAGCTCTGTATGAAACCTTTCCTCCGGAAGAAACCAAACGGATTTGAGACAGATTTGATTTCATCTATACGCCGAAGCACGGCAGCTGGTTGAATATTGCTGAAATAGAACTGAAGGTATTAATGGGACAGTGCTTGAACCGGAGAATCGATAGCATGACTATGATACAAAGAGAGGTTAAAGCCTGGCAGCAAGTCAGAAATAACAAGAAAGCCAAGATTAACTGGCAATTTAAAACCGATGATGCAAGGGTGAAATTAATAAGACTCTATCCGATAATATCATTTTGACATGACACCAGTGTTCAACTTTATAAAACTAACTCAATGAAACGCAAATCTTTTTTTAAAAGTAGTGTGGCAGCCACCGGGGCCCTGGTAAGCGGTGGAACGGAACACGCTTCTGCAGCTTCGGCTGAAGCACCGGTCGCTGGCAAACATCGGTTTAAATTAAAATATGCCCCTCATTTTGGTATGTTTAAAAACTCTGCTGGGGGAGACCTCCTGGACCAGCTTCAGTTTATGGCGGATGCGGGATTTACCGCCCTGGAAGATAATGGCATGAAGAAGAGAAGAAAGGTTCATATACAGGAGAAGATAGCCAGCAAGATGGCTAACCTGGGAATGGAGATGGGTGTGTTTGTGGCTAATACCATATACTGGACTGAACCCAACCTGACCAGTGGCGAGCAGGATAAACTGGACGAGTTTCTGAAAGAAATCAAGGAATCAGTGGAAGTGGCCAAGAGGGTCAATGCACGATGGATGACCGTGGTTCCCGGTTTTGTCGATTTGAGAAAGGATCTTTTTTACCAGACGGCCAATGTGGTCAATGCCCTGAGGCTGGCCAGTGAGATCCTGGAACCGCATAAGCTCACCATGGTTGTGGAACCCTTAAATTTCAGGGACCATCCAGGTCTCTTCCTGAATAAAATTTCCCAGGCATACCAGATATGCCGGGCCGTTAATAGTCCGTCCTGCAAGATATTGGATGATCTCTATCACCACCAGATTCAAGAAGGGGACCTGATTCCCAACATCGACCTGGCATGGGATGAAATCGGCTACTTCCAGATTGGTGACAACCCGAGAAGAAAAGAGCCTACCACCGGGGAGATCAACTACCTGAATGTGTTTAAGCACATCCATGAAAAAGGATATACCGGTATTTTGGGTATGGAACATGACAACTCCATCCCTGGCAAGGAAGGAGAGCTGGCACTTATTGAAGCCTATGCCAAGG
>CAYMFU010000051.1:0-6479 GCA_964389805.1 uncultured Roseivirgaceae bacterium
GAATTTTAAAAACAACATGCTTTCTTCAGGAGTATAAGGGAAGGAAGATAGGGCAGCTGTAGGAGATATCACACCCAGATCCTGATCAGGCCTGTGGCTGGAATACCCATTTATTGAATAACTTGAGCTTAATCCCCAGCAATTGCTACCGTAGCCTTTATGATCATTAGGATTTTGAAGGCAATGCGTATAATGGATCAAGGCATGATTTTTATTTAGTTCCCAATAATCAGCATATCGGTCATGGAGTTTTTTTGGATTCAGGCCAAGATACGAATAATGTGCCCAGAATAAAGGCCCTACAGGTGAGTCATTTGTCTCATAGTGATCCAGCACAGTCTTAAAACCCAGGTATTCCTGATTTGAAATGATTGCTCCATCCCTGGCCCATCCTTTGTGATAGACTTCGGCCTGAATGGGGTAGGTGGGAGAAGATGCGGCTAATATATACATGATCAGACATTCGTTATAACCCCCAACCGGGAAATTCATATCCCATCCGTAATTTGGAGACCAGTGCCAGTATAGAACATGCTCACCGTCTCTTGTATGCCAGTTCCATTCAACGTCAAGCCAGAGTTTATTAATCTTATCAGCCAGTTGTTGTTCTTCTTCATTGCCTTCCATAAAATACTGCCGGGCACATAGAAGTCCTTGTATCAGGAAAGAAGTTTCCACCAGGTCTCCGCCATCGTCCTTTTGGCTGAATGGTTTAATCTTGCCGGTGTCGCCATACCACCAATGCGGCCATACCCCATGGAACCTGTCCGCATTTTCAAGGAAATCCATAATTTTTAGCATCCTTTTGAAGCCTTCTTCCCGGCTTATGAAACCGCGCTCAATGCCTGCCAGTATAGCCATGATCCCAAAGCCTGATCCGCCCGATGTGATCACATTCTGATCATTTTGCGGATAAATACCGTCCATATGGATCCGCTCCCGGGCAAGGCCTGATATCGGTTCGGCACCTTCCCAAAAATAATTAAAAGTCTGATATTGTACTAAAGTAAGAAGTGAATCCTCGGAGATTTCTTCATTTTGAAATGAATTGACCTGAGGTATATCTCCTTGTTTAGGAGAACAATTGCAGAGGATTGAAAAAAGTAAAATGACCAGAAGAGAAGGTCTCATATCCGTTTTTCAAATAAAAGTAACAAAATTTTATCGACTACCTGAGGATTTGCCAAATCCTACTTGATCAGAGTAACACCGCCCCGTTTCTCATAGATTGTGGGATCCGTATCCGTAATGCTTGTATATTTCATTACATAGGCAAAGGTACCGTTAGGCAGCGGTTCGCCTAATCTTGTTCCATCCCATTCGAAGTTTTTGTCCTGTGATTCAAATACCGGTTCACCCCATTTGTTAAAGATGATGATTTCGAATTTATCACCCAAATAGGCGCCGTTAATTGAAAAACTTCTGTTTTTAGGTATGGTCGATTCGGGTGAAAACGCAGTTGGGGCATAAATCAGAGGAACACATACTATTTCAAGAGCGAAAGTATCCGCCGTTTGACATCCGAAACTATTAATACCGAGACCATTATAAATACCCTCTTCATATAATTCATATATACCCGGATCGATTGGGATCTGGATCTGTCCAGTTGTTTCATTGATTAAAATATAGCTTATGAAGTCCCCTGGTTCAAGTTGGACTACTTCATTGGCCGGTGGTTCAGAGCATATCTGATATAATGGATCTATATTGGCATCGGTTACCGGTGCCTTTGCCACATTGAGGTTGGCTGTTTCCAGGCATACGCCCCAGGTGGTGAATACATCATATGCGCCTTCATTATTTACAATTACTGCCTGGGTATTCAGATTCCCAAGACCTGGCTCAGGGCCAGTCCAGTCGTACGTGTCAATATTCGAAGCAGAAATATTTAATATATTGGCTGTTAAAGTGATAGGGCTTCCGTCATCACAGGCAATAGTGGATGTCAGAAATACACTGTATTCAAGGTAAGTCCGGACATCAACAGGGCCATCATTTCCTTCGCAACCCGTTTGCTGATTAACCACAACCACCGACAGGTTCTGATAGTCGATAAATTCACCGGTAGTTGGAGCTGGTAATTCATTTACACCTCCAACCGTGCCGTCAGTCCAGAGGTAAGAATAGTTGGTGCCCGGCGCCGGATTGGCAATTGCCGCATTCAGCAGCACCGAAGTGCCACAGCCGTCACCATTAATATCGATCTGAACTAATGGATTTTCCTGCATTATTATTTCAAAATTTTCTGTTACCGGGCAATTCGCTCCTGTAGTATCCTCGGCAGTTACGGTATATGATCCGGGAAGTGAAGTCTCCAAAACCGGGAATGTGCCAGAAACGGGGCCACCCCATGTATATATTTGATTTACAAAGATGGCTGTAGGGTCAGGATTAACTATCACAGTGGACTGACAGTTGATATACTCAGTAAGAATATTAATTCCCGCTGCAGGCAATTGACTAACCACTATTCCAGTATCTATATTCAGGCATCCATTGAAATCGACCTCCAGGTTATAGGTTCCAAATGGAACATTTGATATGGTGTATGGGAAAGGTCCTGCAGAAAGAATAGATCCATTTGCTACGCTGGCACCTGATGAAATATCAATAAGATTATATGTTATTGGATCAACAAGACCTCCAACAAATGAAACATCAATTTCACCATCAACACATCCGTCTGCAGGGACTGAATTAATTGTTGGCGTCCCCGAATCAGGTATTGCCACATTATAGGTTCTTACACAGCCGGATATTTCACTTATTGCCACTAGAGAATAAGTGCCACTAGACAGACCGGTCAGTCCAACCGGATTGTTGCCCGTATCATAAAGCTCGATCAGGGTATTCGCAGGTGGATTGGGTATGTCAACGGATCCATTACTCAATCCGCAGGTACTCGGATTTATAGTATATGCAAAATCCGGAATCGGATTCACTGTGATCGTGACTGTATCTTCCAGGAAGCATGTGGTAAGATTGTCTTCCACATTAACAGTATATAAGAACGTTCCGGGAACAGAAGTATCTACAGGATGCGTATTGGTAGTATCCGGAGATAAGGCACCATTGATCCTCCATTCGAAGAAATAACTTCCCGGATGTAAGCCAGTTTGGAGGTCAGGTACGGCTTCATCCTGACATACCGTAAAATCAGTACCAATATCGTATTGCGGCCGGCCATCGGCAACAAAGGTGGTATCGGTGGTAGTACATCCATTCACACTTATATTAACATAGGATACCGTTACACTGAATATGCCAGGAGCGGTAACTGGAAATATTCGGTCTGTCGTTCCATCACTCCATAAATAATTGAAACCTGTAGTTCCGGGAGGATACGCCTCGAGAACTTCCGCTCCGGTACAGATCGCAAAAACTTCCGGAAGTGTGGTTGGGGGAGGAGGGTCAAGAACAGTAACCACCTGGGTAATCGTTGTATCAAGACCGCATCGGTTATATATATGAAAATCTACATTATAATCACCCGATTCCATGAATGTATAGGAAGTAGCAATATTGGTATCAAAGAATACGCTTATACTATCCCCAACTTTAGTAATGCTCCACTCATACATATCAATAATTGATGTGGCCTGTCCGGTCAGGAAGGTTTCCTGGCCCACACATAGTCCGGTTACCGAGGCCGTTGGAGCCCCCACATCCGTAGACATCGTCTGTATAAAGTTTGGAAGTCCAAGACCACTTGTTTTACCAGCGAGATCAATACCATTTGGATTATATGTCGATGGCTGATCTACCACGTCGTTAGGTGAAATGGTTGCCAGCATACCGCTACCATTAATGGCTAAATAGATCTGACCGTTGGGTCCCATTTGCAACGCTCCGAATTGAAGGTTTTCTTCCCGCAGCAGGTTCCGGCTGCTGTTTATAAAATTAATATCCGCAGAATCCAACCTGAATTCATAGAGCCTGGATGTTGCTCCTGTCAGAGATACATACAGTTTATTTGCTGCAGGAGAGAACTCAACACCGTATACCTGGTATTCAGGGAACAGTTCTGTGAAATTGATCACCTGGTGGTTGCTGAGTGTAAGTGTAGTATCATTGAAATCAAATAAGTCTACTATATTCTGGCCGTTAGACACGAGTGCGACGGCCAACCTGCTTCCATCCGGAGAAAATTTCATATATCCTTCTGAAGATTCTTCCGCCCCGAAATTATGTATGGAACCTATACTTTGAAGGATTGGAGGATTGATTCCCTGTGGTGTAATTGGGTACATACGGAAGGTATTATTACCATATTCATGTGCGAGTAGCAGGGCATTGTTCCCGTAACCACCAAGCGCCGTAATTCTTTCTGTACTTCTTTCAAAGAGCGGGAGATTATCCAGTTTAACTTCTCCAGGATCAGCTCCTGTGATTTCCTTTATATCTAGTATGGCATATGATACAAAGAAGTCATCATCCCCATTATAAACCTCGCGCGTGGTAAAGATATAATACATGGTTTCGTCCTGAGGAAATGGCACAGCTATTACCGACATGGTTGCAGTCTGGTCTCCACCGATGAACTGTCCCAGGATCTCGCCTGTTCTTCCATACACTGTTTCACCATCTGTATAGAACAGGATCTCACCATTTCGGTCCGAGACTGCTGTACACCCTTCCGGTGCATTCATCACCCCATCGGTTAATGCAATCGGGGGTTGTTCATTAAAATCTATCCCTGCTTCATTCCCGAAATACCATTTATTATATACTTGAAGTTGAACACCATATTCCGTTACATTGATCGCATCGTAAGAGGTACAAGTACCCGTAGGGGAATTATAGGTTCCTACTACCCAGTAATAACCTGTTGTATCTACAGTATAGGTTGGGTCGGTATGCCCGGGTATCGACCACCTGTAATCGATGGCCGGGGGTTGCGAAGCATCCAGTAATAGTGTTTCGTCCACACATATTGTTGTGTCGGTTGGAAGTTCACTGCCCGATTCACTTCGTAACACCAGCGTGTCAGATTCCAGGATAAGGACCTGGTTCACAATTATACTATCCCGGCCGTTCAGGTTAGCGTACAAGGTTACCGTATATTGCCCTGCCTGCTGGTATTCATGGACCGGACTGATCAGGTTTGATTGAAATCCATCTCCAAAGTCCCAACGGTATGAATTGGCCTGTGGTTCTATTGTAGGATAGAATTTCGTGGAAGTACCGTAGCATGTACCGAGTACCTCGAAGCCAAACATATCAAACTCAGGTATTTTGTAGGGGGCTGTCTCAGGGAATTGGCGCCCATTAAAATTTGGCGTAAAATAGGGTTGCTGGTATACCACCAGGCTGGAAATACTATCTGCATCGGAGATCTGACCAAGCAGAAAAGGGCCTCCGTTATTGGCCCTGAACAGGTGATAAATGTTCTGATCCGGGCCTCTCTTCAATCCATAACTCCTGAAAACAGGTGATGGCAGGATGGGTTGTAAGGTCCCCCCGGGATTATTCAGGTCGAACTGGTATATCATACCTTCAACACCATTGCTGCCGTGTCGGGAGATATACAGTTTAGTTCCATCTGGCGACCATTCCGTGTCATAGATGGAATAAATGTCATTTGCCACTGCATCCGGATCAAAATTAGCAGTATTTACTACCGGTGAATCATAGGACAATATGCCGGTGGCTATGTCGAAATCAAGAAGGTGCACATTCCTGGCTGTGTCCTGTGGGGATACTGCAATTTTTCCGGCAGCGAGGCTCCAGGATAAATTTGCAGCCAGCATGTTAGGCATGCCATTAGCCGCGAAATTGACAGAAACTTGACCTGCTATATCAAGTCCTGTATCTATAATCGGTGTGACGAGGAAATTAGCTGAATTACTTACGTGAGTGATTAACCAGAATTGAGTACCGATGGCATTCCCAATAATGACCATTCCCTCAGATACATTATTAATGCCTGAGTTTATAGGACTAAGCATCCTGCCATATGGAGGAGTTTGTGCATTGGGTGCATTTCCCTGATCGGTCATGTCGACTCTCGCCGAATAAATTGTGCCACCAGTTGAATAGCTGGCAGAATTTGCAATGATCAGGTATTGGTCGGTCTGGTTTGGCAGGGCCGTTACGGCCACCGGTTGATTCGCTATGGTATTTCCATTTAATCCGGCAGAATAACCTGCTATCAACTGATGCCCTTTGTCATAGACCACATTGCCATCACTGTAAAACAGCAGGTCTCCTGTAATAGGATCTGTAGCTACAGCACTTCCGCCAATTCCAAAGTTCGGGTTTTGTACGCTGTCCAGTTCAGCTGTAAAATCAGATTTTCTGAAGGTGATGCTATATATCGATTGACCGTAAAACCAGAAAATATCCGAGTAGTCGACGGTTTGGGCTTTCAAATTATGGTTGAGAGGGAAAAGAATCGCAATTATCACACATATTCCCAGACTCCTCATTGCGTTTTTATAATACATCTGCAGATCAATTATAGGATTTTCAATCTA
>CAYMFU010000052.1:0-80394 GCA_964389805.1 uncultured Roseivirgaceae bacterium
GTTCAGGGCCTTCTCAATTGTTCCTTCTTTTACAATTAAAGGAGGTTCGGATAAATCCGTATTCAGATCGAGATATTGTTTTTTTGCCTTGATGGGCACATCGATTGTATATGGTTTGGCATGTGAGAGTGAGGCAACTGCTTTTTTTGCGCCTTCATAAAGTGCTTTTCGAGTCAATTCAAATGGATATAACTCAGCTGCCTCTCGTGAAAGTCCACGTTTTACAGCTACGGTAACAAAATCTTCTCCGAAAAATTCTTTAGCCTCACGACAGGTGGCTTCATCTCCTGTAACCATGATCGGCGGTACACCAAAATGACCGGCAATAAGTGCATTCTG
Source organism: uncultured Roseivirgaceae bacterium (assembly GCA_964389805.1). Classification (GTDB taxonomy): domain Bacteria; phylum Bacteroidota; class Bacteroidia; order Cytophagales; family Cyclobacteriaceae; genus JAGTVG01. The sequence continues at coordinate 340 of CAYMFU010000052.1, forward strand.
AGCCAATTCTCCAGATTCGCGGCCATTGTACCAGTATCTGTTCTCTGGCCTGGATGACTGTGTATGATTCAGTACACCATCAGGCGTACCCATCATGGCATGAAATCCAAGCATAATCATTCCATCAAAGGATTCATCAAGCCCCGTTAGATTTCCAGCACCTGGTCTTGGCTTTCCGGTGATATAGTTTGCCCCGGGATCCATCATGTGAGGGATCACTGCCTGAGATCCATGTCCATCAAGAACAACAATTTCAGTTGCTCCGGCATCGCGCAAGCCTTGTACTACCGCCGCCACATCTTCCATAAAATACTCACAAGCCTGGATATTCAAGGGTGTATCTTTCTCCCTTGACTGGGCAAATTTATATACGCCGCTAATGCCCTCAAGATCGGTGTTTATATATATTTTCAACGGTTTTTTTACAGGCTTGCTACAGGTAAACAGGGGAAGTAAAACAACTATCAGCCATGCTGAATTTAAGAATCTCGGAAAAACATTAACGTTAATCCAATACATAAAATTATAGGATAAAGGTTTGATTCTCCTGGACAAGGGATAATTAATCTTCTTCATGATTATACGTTTAAATTATTGACCGGATTTGCTTTTCAAAAAGTTAATACTAAAAATTAATATAAAAGTAGTTTAAATGTTAGATCAATGATTTATTCTGTTTAGAGACCGTTCGTCTTTGATGATATCGCCACTGTTTAGTTTTCCATTAATTGCATTATCCCGGTATCGACCACTTGCATCATAATATGTTCTGTTAATATCCACTTCGGAAATTAAAATACCTGGTTCATTCAACGTCAGTTTGTTCTGAACCAGCCCATCCGGGGTAATAAAATAGCAGGGCCAACTTTCAGGTGCAGAAGAATTCGTTAAAGACATATAAAAATAATTCGTGGCTGCTCTGGCCTGTGAGGTTACAGGCATGATCAATGGATGTATACTTCCTTTTTTTTGCCTCGCATTATAAAAGGATTGGAAAATGAGATCTGTATCAGATTTTCTATATTCCCTGTATAGTTCCGGAAACCGGAGATCGTAACAAATTAGCAAGCCGCAGTTTACCCCATTGACTTCAAAATTTACAAAATGATCCCCGGGTGAAAAGTATTTCAAGTCTCCTGAAGTACAAAAACGTTTATCATATCGATCAATTATTTTTCCTTCCGGGTTGATAACATATAAACTGTTATGTGGTTTGTTTTCATCGCTCAATTGATGAATACTTCCTAATACTATCCAAATTTTTAAATTTTTAGCCAGCAACATAATGGAATCGGTAACAGCATGTAATTTATCCCACTCAAAACCATTCATTGTTTGGAAATCAGTTCCCGGATATCCGGAAAGTGCGCATTCCGGGAAATGTACTATATCTGCTTTTTTCAGTTTAGATTCAATTACCTGTTTTTCGATCCACTTATAATTTTCATAGATCTTGTTTGATATGGAGAACTGGCAAGATGCAATACGAAGTCTGCCCAATTGCTCAGGGTTTGATTGGGCTAAAGCATCGAATGTACAAAAGTAATGAGTTAGAGCTCCCAGGCTAAAAAATATGAATATGAACCGATATAATATCCTATATGGACCTTCATAATGTATTCCTGCCTTTTTCTGTTCAACGGCCATGCTGTTTATTTTAATCTATCGTTTTTAGGCATACCAATTTCTGGCACGGTTCAATTCATTATTCAATGCATCATAAACAATATTAGCATTCTCGATAACCTGAAAATCAAACATACCCGCGCAGATAAAATCAGCACCGTGCTCAAAAGCGAATTTAAATCCGTCCTCGGGCCTGATCGATCCTGCAGCAAGTACTTTATACGCAATCCAGGGGATTTCACTAGTCTTAAAAAATTCTGAGACATCCTCCGCTGAAGCGCACCAGAGATTATCGTGATATTGATCCCTTTCGAGCCTGCCATATTCAAGATTATGCATGAATTCCTGTCTATTTTCTTCCGGGTGAGCAGACCAATAGCGGTCATGATGAAAAGTCTTCATAAAGAAATCATTTTCAATGCCATTCTCAACGCATGCCATTGGTACCTGTATGGCGTGTCCTGCTATCCCGGCAATCAGCCCTTGTTCCCTCATATATTCAATGGGTTTTGCCAATTTTTCAAGCTCGTTGTCAAAAACATACCTGTCGGCAATGCCCCCCATAATAAAAGCACCAACAGCTCCATTGTCAACGGCCATCTGAACATTGGACAAATCATCATCATTGGGATATGTTTGTGCCAGCCACTGGATCTTTCCACCCCTTTTCCAGTATTTTTTCAAAATTCGGATGGTTTGTTCGTCTGTCCTCATGATGGTTGTATTGATGCCACAACCTTCATAAATCCAGAGCGTTTCAATAACTTTTTCATCTGTAAAGTAATTCTTGATCAGGGGCGATACATAAACAAGGTCCCTGGCATGGGCAAATCCTGCCACAAGATTTCCCCCCGGGATGATCCGGCTGATCTTCACATGTTTGATTTGCCCGAGAGGAACTTTTCCTTTCAACTCACCGAAATCAACCTGCTTTGCAGACAACAAAGTTGCTGATGACATTGCATCGGGATTTATAATATTTTCTTCCTCGAAACTGAACCATCCATATTTTTTTGCAAACCCAAATAATGCTATTCCAAGAACAGGTATAGAGGCCAGATTTTTTATCAGTTCACGCCTTCCCAGAACACCAGGTTCTTGAAATTCCTGATTTTCCTTATCCGGAAAAAGTTTTTCTTTTCTTCGTTGTACAATTAGCTGAATCATCTGATCCAAACTCCAAAAAGCATTTTTATTTAATATAACGAAGGTTAAAAGTATACCTGCTTCAATTATGTTCAGATTGACGATAAAATAATGACCCTGGGATGGCATGGATGATTCAATGAAAGGTGGGTTCGCTATATAATACAGCAACAGTAATACGATACCCGAAATACTCGCCAACCGTGTAAACAAACCCAGGAATAAGAAAAGGCCAATAAGAATCAATCCCCAAATATTAAACCAGTCAACCACTTGTAATAATTTTGGGTTGGCAATGATCCAATGAAAAAAACCGGAAAGAAACCATTTTGATTCCATCAGATAGCTATAACTGGACCAGTTGGTCAACATAAGTTTCGACAGTCCTTCGTACAAAAAATGCCATCCTACAATAATTCGCATGATCGTAAATATGATCCTGGATGTTTGGTTGGGAATTAAACGCTCCATAGCATAAATTTTTTGATAAAAAATACCTGTTTTAGTTTAAGGAAGAGATTATACGATTCAATTTAATGAAGAATGACTGATTTTCCTATAGTGAGGTTCTAAAGAACCTAAATGATTGGATTCCTATAGTTTAGAGATTCAAATTCAGTCGCTAGTCTTAATATGAAAAGGATAGAGGTCATCCTGTGATCCAAATGTTATATCGGTTTTACAGTTTGAAAGGTTCTTGTTTCATATACAGGCCTATAAATTTCCTATCAATGATTGAATCGAACTTTCTTGTGCATTTGTAGTTCGTTCAATCAGTAGTATTTGTACTATTATTTAAACAGGAAATTTATTCTATGTGTCTCTTTGTGATTTTTTAATCTTTTCTGCACTATCCTTAATTCTTTTAATAGCTGTAGCCACATCGTCCATATCTTTTTGGTCTGCCAGCAACATACTTTGGAAAAGCCACACGGCCTCTTTACATAGGAGATCATTTTCCGGACATTGATTCCTTTCAGAATAATTATTAAAATCGAGCATTTCCTTTGAATACATTGCCTTGTAATTCTTGGTTTGAAATGCATGCTGAAGGTAAGGTTGTGAATTCAGGAAAGGAGCATACCCACTCATACATGGAATTCCCTCCGCTCTCAGGGCCTTTAGGAAATCCTCTCTCGGTAATCCCTGGAATTCTTCCTCTTTATAACGGAAAGCAAACATATGAAAGGCACACCGGGTTACATCACCATATAATTTATAGGGAACAATGCCCGGAATATCTTTGATCAGTGATTTCAAATAAGCTGCCCGATCATTTCGTGTTGTCGTTTGCTCATCAAGATTTTCAAGCAATGACAATCCGACGGCAGCCTGGTATTCAGTGATCCGTAACTTAGTACCTAACATGACTGAACCCGCACCAACATCACCTATCACTTCACCATATGGAAATCCAACGTTATGGTACGAATAACAACGGTCCATAAATGCCTCATCATCACTTACTATAGCTCCACCCTCACCAAGCGGAAGATGCTTGGTGGTTTGAAAACTATAACATCCGGCATTTCCAAATGTCCCCACTATCTGATGATTTATTTCTGCCAACCATGCCTGGCAGGCATCTTCCAATACCAGCAAATTATGTTTTTTGGCAATTTCCATAATACGTACCATGTTGGCAGGCATACCCAAAATATGAACTGGTAAAATGGCCCGGGTTCTGGGTGTGATTTTCTCTTCAATCTTTTCAGCATCGATTTGGAATGTATCTGGATCTGTATCAACAAAAACAGGCATAGCGCCAGCTATCAATACTGCCTGAATTGTGGATATCCAGGTATATGGAGGCACGATAACTTCATCACCGGCACCAATATCCATTTGTACCAGACTGGTGATCAGCGCATTGGTTCCATTTACAACTGCCAGGCAACGATTAGTCCCAATGGTCTCTGCCCAACGTTTTTCAAATTCACTGACTACCTTATCCCTTGACCAAACACCTCCTCGAAGGACTTCCAATACCCTCTTCTCATCTTTTTCAGGAGCCCATTGTGGCCATTCAGGCCATTCCTTGGTTCTAACAGGACTTCCGCCTAGAATAGCGGGTACTTCAGAGGAATAATGTGTGTTTGCCAAGGAGGAAGAACCCAGGTTGGTAACCAGCACAGATCCAATTCCGGTCAGGGAACTTTGCTTAATGAAAGTGCGTCGGGAATATCTTTTATCTGACATGACTTTAATATTTATTTTTACATAAGTTAGAAAAGTAAGCGATGAAATAAAAGAACAAGTAGTGATATGGGACTATCTTACGATATTATAATGGTGACCGCATTAGCCAAATTCCAAAAATTCAACCAAATTTAATCGCGATTACGAGAATTTTATAAATAGTCGGCATGAATCCCGGATCTCCATTTTAAATTTCTGCTACTGTTTTAACATTTGCATCTCCATTTTTAAATATTTCCGGATTTATCTCAGCACCAAGACCAGGCAGTTCTGTAGGAGTAACAAATCCGTTTTGGGGTACAGGTACATTATTGATAAAATATGGATACTGATGGGTATACTTCCAGTAATTGCTTTCCATGATCAAAAAATTAGGAAGAGCAGTACATAAATGTATTGATGCGAACCACAATAAAGGTCCGCCACAGGTGTGAGGCGAAGTAGGTATGAAATACGCATCGGCCATATCAGATATTTTCTTGGCTTCAGAAACGCCACCACACCAGGTTAGATCGTACATAATCACCTCGCATGCTCCTGCTTCTAGAAATTCCCGGTATTCATACCGGGTTGCCAGGGTTTCACTCATACATATCGGAACAGTCGTTTCCCTGGCTAAAGCAGCGTAGGATTTCGCATTGTTCATCAGCATAACATCTTCCAGATAAAGGATTCCAAAAGGCTCGAGTGCTTTGACGATTCTCTGTGCACCAGGCAGATCGAACCTGCCCCAGCAATCGACACATATATCCATTTCATTTCCAGCGACCTCCCTTATCTTACGGATCCAGCTAAGACCTTCTTCTATTTCGGTTGCAGTGATATAAGGGCCTTCTGCATGGAAAGGATATATTTTCATAGCCTTTATCCCGCGTTCGAGTAAAAATCTAACGATTTCTTCTGTATCCGGACCCATTTTCAAATTGTTAATAGCCCAATAGTCAGTTGTAGTATTGTACACTTTAATTCCTTGACGTGATTTCCCTCCAAGAAGGCGATAAAGTGGCAATCCGGATGCTTGTCCTAAAATGTCAAGCTGAGCCATGTTGATGGCACTGATAATCCGCATATCAGCACCTCCGGCATTTCTCATTGCCATATTATGATATAGACTTTTCCATATTCCATCGATATTCCTGGGATCCTTTCCAATAAGTTCATCAGCATAGTCTTTAAGGGTACCTAGTTCTCCGGTTGAAAATGGATAGGTCTCACCTGTTCCTATTATTCCACGGTCAGTATGTAACCTGACCCAGCAAAATTCAGCCTTTCCGGAACCGCCGGATCCTCCCCCGATACTGATTCTGTCATTGAAACGCACAGATTCAATCTTAGTGATCTTCATGGAATCGATGTTTTCCAAGGCGGCCATTGCTTCAGATGAGAACACCCCAACACCCAAAGTAGCCAGGGATCCACAGGTTGTTGTCTTTATGAATTGTCTTCTCGATAAATGATCAGAATTTGAATTGGTGTTCATAATAAGAAATTTATATTATCTGGATTGGATCCTTTTACAATTTGTCCAAATGATAAGCTTAAAAAGCATTTTTTAATATCTGATATAATTTAAGAAAAAGAAGGGAATTTTCAACGATAAAAAGCATATTGGATATGCACCTGGCCATGAAAAAATTATATAAGATTGGATTTAGGATTCCGATTCGATGGGATCAAATACTCTTGGAAGACGATAAATATTAACTGTCAGGTGACATCCCACCAGGAACATTATAGGTTTTCTGATATACTAATGGCCTGTTAATTGCTGTATCACAAAGTTAATTGGCCATATTAAAAGTGTATTTATTTAGGCATCTGGAGAAATAGATCATATTATTTAATAGACCAAATCAACGAAACCCTGGCTCAATTGGGGAAATAAAATAATGCAGATTAAAGCCAGGATCAATACAAAATAGAATGGGATCAAGGGCCTGATAATCTGTTCCACCCGTAATCCAGAAACCACAGAACCCATATAAAGGCAGGCGCCTACTGGAGGTGTAATCAATCCGAGCGCCAGGTTTGTTACCATAATTATACCAAAGTGTATGGGACTATAGCCTATACTTTCTGCCAGTGGAAGCAACAAGGGTGTAAATACAATAATTGAAAATCCAGGATTGAGGAACATCCCGGCAAAAAGCAAAACGATGTTGATCATCAGCATTATCAGGATGGGATTCTGTGTTAGGCCAGCAATATGGTGGGTAAGAATATCGGGAATGCCTTCTATGGTGATCAGGTTTGAAAAGAGCAAACCTGCCGCGAGTTCAAGAGCGACAATTCCTGTTGTCCGGCCACCTTCATACACAATCCGGTATAGCTTCTTGAAATTCAACTCTCTGTAAAAAAACATCCCAATAACAATACAATAAATAAAAGCAACTGCACTTGCTTCAGTAGGAGTAAATGTTCCAAAAAATATGCCTCCCAGAATAATAACGGGTGCCAGCATAGCGGGAATTCCAATAGTCCCCGTTTTGATCACATTCCTGAATGAAAAATTCTTAAGCGGAGTCCATTTACTGCGAATTGCGAAATAAGTGTTTGCTGTTATCATTAAAGCGGCAACAAATAATCCTGGTACCAGTCCTGCGGCCAGCATTTCTCCGACCGACGCATTGGCAATGGTTGCGTATATAATTAATAGAATACTGGGAGGGATGATTACTGCCATCGTTGAAGAAGCAATGGTAAGGGCCGTAGCATATTTCAGCGGATAATTTCGGATTTTCATTTCTTTGATTTCGACCGATCCCAAACCGGCGACATCAGCAACTGAGGAGCCACTTAATCCTCCAAAAATCATACTTGCCGTAATATTTACTGCACCCAGAGAACCCGGCAGAAAACCCAAAATAGATTCAGAGAAATCAAAGATCCGCCTGGCAACCCCACCGAATGACATAGCAATGCCAGCAAGCATAAATAATGGGATGGCTACTAAAAGATAGCTATCAAGAGAACTATAAAATAATGTGGCAATACTTATCATTGCATACATATCGAAAACCAATACTGAAAGAATCAGACCCAGCATCATGCTAACAGAAACTGGAACACCCATGAACATGAAAACGAAAAACAATATGACGGTTAATAAGGTCGCTGACATTCGCTCACTTTTTTTTATTTATTTGATATCCCCTGTTCTTCCAATTCATTAGCTGGGATTTGATTAATATCCCACCTATTTATCCCTGACTCTTGAGCGTGACTTATTATATCTTTAATTAATCGCAATGAGGTAAGAAAAAATCCAACAGGCATGGCAATAGTGAAGACATACATCGGGAAATTAAAACCTACGGTAGATTTCTTCATTACAAAGTGCATCCAAGTCAATCTTATGCTAACGTATAAAAACAGGATTGAAAATATTAAAAAGATTACCTGGCTAAATATCCATGTGATTTTAGGATTTATAGGCAATTTCTCGACAATAAAACCAATCCGGATATGCTGATTATCTTTTGCAGCTGCCGATATACCCAGCATACATAGCCAGATAAACAAATACTTGCCAAGTTCGGTGGCAAAGACATGCTCAAAGTGTACAAACCGTGCAAGAATGCCAAGGAATACATCTATGACCAGCATAATGGTTATGAGCACCATCAAATATCCCTCCACGTCATCAAAGGAACATTTACTTAACCAAATCCCTATTTTTTGGTATTTCATCTAATAATTATGGTTTACTGATTATCTGTTTTTATGTTTTAATATATTTCAAGCTCCTCAAGAAAGAGTTTTGTGAATTCCGGACCAAACAACCGGGCATATTTTTCCCAGACTGGCTTTACAGTATTCCGGAAAATAAGTTTATCTTTAGATTCCATATAATACATTTGCATATTCGCTTCGATAATTTTTTCCCTAAGTTCAATTGTATTTTTTTGAAGGAGTTCCACCTGGTAATCAACTGATGCATCTGCCACCTTCTGAATAATATTTCTTCTATCCTCTTCTAGTTCATTCCACCAATCGAAATTGACCAATACAACCTCAAGATCTGTGGAGTAATCCCAAATGGTCATAAATTGCTGTACTTCATATAGCCTAGAGCTAAATATAACATCTTCAGCATTTTCCTGTCCATCAATTGTTTTTAATTGGAGTGCATTATAGACCTCACCCCAGTCCATGGGTACAGGATGGGCTCCCATGGCATTCATATTGTCTACGAAAAGTTGATTTGTCATGACCCGGAACTTCAAGCCACGAATATCTTCAATGGTACGAACTGGCCGTCTGCTGTTGGTCAGTTGCCGGAATCCGCGTGGCCACCAGGCAATAACATGAAGGTTTTTAGCATTTAATTCTTTGTTAATCGTATTCAGTGTTGGGCTTTTGCTCTTTATGAACCGGATCACCTGATCCATATCCCGGAATAAAAATGGTAAGCTGAAAATGGATGTTTTAGAAACAAGATTTGCCAAATAAGCTGTAGTGGTGACGTGGATTTCAATGGTACCCTGCTGACATAATTCTATTTCTGCAGAACCTTTCCCACCCGATAAAACTCCTGAATGATATACCTGGGGAGTTATTTTCCCAATACTTTTCTCATTGATCTTTTCTGAAAGGTAAATGGCCCCCAGGGTAACAATATCCGAAGGTGCATTCACGAGTGATATTTTCAATTGGAATTCTTCTTTGCGATCCTGTTTTGAGCAACCATTGCATATTACAAACACAAGAATAAAAAGAATATATATAGTATTTTTACTATCCATTTCAGATTAGTTATCAAAACCGGAATTCCAGGATATGAAATTATTAATGATCATTTCATATTTCTGGTTCCTCAGGCTTAACAATCCATTCGCCCTCTTTCAAAACGCCCATTACCTTCTTCAATGCTTTTATATTTTTCAGCGGATTACCGTAAACCGCTATGATGTCCGCTTTTTTCCCGGCTGAAAGGGTTCCTGTTCGTTCTTCGATTCCAGCTACTCTCGCACCATGGATTGTTGCTGCCCGTAGGGCATTTATATTGCTCGCACCCATATCGACCAGGTACCCGATTTCCTTGGCAAGTTCTCCGTGCATCCCGTCAGTCCCTATAGCATATGGGATCCCGGATGAGATCAGTGCTGTCATCCTGGACATGATCTCATCCCTTTCTTCTTTATGACCAGGTATCAATGCTAAAGGCAAGTGATCGATGCGCTCCTCAAGAACCAGGGGGCTTGGTGTTAATACCGGCCATGTAGATGACCCCGCTAGCTTATCGATTTGAGCATCACTAATATGATATGCATGTTCCAGGGAATCCAGACCTGCTTCCAGTGCCCAGTCCAGGCCTTGTCCACCCACACAATGCGAGGCGGTTTTCAATCCGGATTCATGGGCTTCATCAATCAACACCTTTATCTCTTCCCTTGTGAGATAGCTTGGAATTGGACCTTCTCCCATCAGTGTACCAGTGATATAAAATTTGATAAGGTCGACACCTTTGGAAATATTTTCTCTTACCGCTTCTTTGATCTCCGCTGGACCATCGAATGGATATCCCACAAAACCATGTCCGCCAGGAGCCCGAATGCCCTTGCCGGCAACCAGAAGTCTTGGACCTGAAAGGTGTTTTTCTTCCACGGCTTTTCGACAGCCTATATCAAGAAATTCCTTATCTCCAAGGCAACGGCAAGTTGTAATGCCAGCAAACAGATCTTTTTGCATCATGGCAATTGCTCTTGTGGTGAGTTCAGCCACTTCATCACTCATATGATCGAGGTAATTATCTAAGGTAGGATCCATCGAAAGGTGGGTATGGCTGTCAATCAATCCAGGCATCAAGGTTACACCTTGTAATTCAATTACCTCCTGGGAAGCATCCGTAGGCAATTCTTTAAAAGGTATGATTTCCTTGATTATATTTCTTTCTATAACGATAGCTCCATTTGGAATGGGAGAATCCTGTATGCCATCCCATAAAAAATCGGCAGATATAACCAGGATTTCCTTCATATATAATTATATTTTATAATTTCCAGATTCATAAAATGACTTAATGATCCACGGCAACAATTTTTTCAACAACATTTATCAATGCCGATCCTTCATGATCATGTAATCCCATTTTTTCAGCTTCGGAGAAATATTGACCTATAGCTGTTACAAGGTATGCTGGAAATTTTACGTCATGAGTTGTGTTGACCACTATGGATACATCCTTACACATCTGACCCAATCCTCCAGGTGATGGTGTATTTAATAATACACTTTCAGATAAGAGGCGGAAATAATCGCTGCCAGCAATTCCTGATCCAACTACCTGGCATACCATTGCCGGATCGAGATGTAATGCCCGTGCCAAAGTTATCACTTCCATAACCGCAGCGTGGGTGACCCCTACCAGCAATTGATTACAGTGTTTCACAGCTTGACCCTGTCCGGGCTTATCACCTGCATTTACAATATTTCCAATTACACTAAGAACTGGAGATATTTTTTCCACTAATTCCGGAGGGCCTGCGGCGATCAGGGTAAGATTTGCGTCGGGAATTCTTGCAGGACCTCCGGTAAACGGACAATCTACAAATTCTATGTTTTTATGATTGCATGTATCAGCCATTTTCTCCAGGCTGTTTCGATTAATCGTACTCATGCATACAACGATACCTCCGGGATCCATACCTTTCAGGATTCCTTTGTTACCCGAAACCGCTTCAGCAGCTTGAAGGTCATTCAGAACAAGAAGCAGTATGACTTCACAATGTTTCGCTACCGATTCCGCGCTGTTTTGTGAACGCCCACCCGATGACTCAAATGCCGCCACCGCTTCTTCCCGGATATCATACCCATGCACCTCAAATCCTCCTTTGAGATATGCCTGACTTATCGGCAGGCCGGTACGACCGAGGCCAATAATTCCAATTGTTTTAATCATAATTAATTATTTTGTGCCCTCTGGCCTCTAATGTATTTATTTCCGCAAGATCTAATAAGATGTTATTCCCCACTATATTTCAAATTAGCAAAATTTCAGTAACTCTCAAATTAATAGTTGAGTATGAAACTATAGCAATCCCTAAAAATGAAATGTTACTATGGGATGTAGTAAATTTCAAAATCTTTCAATAGGCATTGAATGCTTCTTTAAAAAGCATTAAGTTGAAAGAGTAATTTTAACAACCATAGTAACGGATTTGCAAATAAATGATTTAGCACTACATTTGTTTACTATATTTCAATTGCTGATACATCAATTACCTATTCTTTTAAGACAAGGTCGAAAGAGGGAAGAGATTAACAAATTATTGGATGATAATTAATCACAAAAAATGTGTGTCTTGCGGGAATTGTATTCCGGTTTGTCCTATGGGTGCTATTTTCGTGGACACTAATATCAACCGGGCTGTAATCAATGACGATGCTTGTGTTGAATGCGGAACATGTTACAGAGGGATGAGTACAGAAAACCTCAATCCTGTACTTATCAGGTCGATCCGTAAAATAGCCAGGTTTTTGCGTTTTCGGTTCGAGCCTGAACCCGATGTATGCCCCACCAGTGCCTTTGAAATGAATGAATTGCAGATGCCCCGGCTTATTCGACAGATATTTTCGGATCCCGTTGTTGAACATCAATCTACCGGGATCAAGGGGCGTGGAACTGAAGAAGTAAAAACAAATGATGTAAATCTAAGGGTAGATACTGGCGAGGTTGGCTATACCATTGAATTTGGCAGGCCAGGGGTAGGGGTTCGGTTTTCAGATATCCAGGAGATGACCCGACAGCTGGCTATAGAGGGTGTAACTTTCGAAAAAAACAATCCCATTACCCACCTTATGATCAATACAGATACGGGTGATTTACATTCCGACATTCTCAGTGAGAAAATTCTATCAGCCATTGTTGAGATCAAAACGACTATTGAAAAGGTTGAAGAAGTTTTGGAAACAGTAAATAAAGTAAATCAAAATATTGATACCGTGGTGGCCGTTGGCATATCCACAAGATGTGATGAAAACGGTGAGGATAATCTCCTTGCTCCACGGCTGGAAGATCTGGGGGCTTTCTATGAAAGAGCCAAAACTAACTTTGGATTGGGCCGTATTACAAATACCCGATTAAAATCTGAAAAAGAAGATATTAAATTATGACTAATACACTCCATCGTTACGGAAAAGCTGATAGTTTCAAAGATGACTATATAATTTTCGCAATTCCTTCCAAGGGTAAAAATGATGAAGACTGCATTCCAAAACTCAAAGATTTTCTGAAGATATGTGCCAGGCACAATCCTGTAAACATGGGTAATGGACAAAGAGGAACACTCACTCCGGATAAAGATCTTGGTCCCAGTTCACACTGGAATCGTTCAGGGCAGCCAGACTTTGAAGCGGTCATAGATGGGGTGGATAAACCGGGCACTGTCTCAGCTGTTTTTGGTGATGCATCGAGCGCAACCGAGTGCCTTCAGGAAATCATAGAAGCTGACTTCGGTATATCTGTCAACATAAGCACCTCTGTTGAAAACGCTAAGGAAGCGGCCCATAAATGTAGTATTTCAAGGCATAGTGTTGAATATGCGCTAGCTGTTAATGATCCGCATGATCATCTCCCCAATTCACAGATCCTGTCACTTTCGACCATGTGCGGACATGGTATGGTTTCCTTTAATCTGGCCAGGAAGATGTTGGATATGGTTCGTGAAGGAAGGCGAACGCCCGAACAGGCTGTGGCTACACTTACGCGATTCTGTCCTTGTGGTGTTTATAATCCTGCCAGGGCAAAACGGCTTTTGATGGAAGCCTGCAAGGAACAAAAATGACGAAACTGGAAATTGGTATTATAAATTCCGGAATTTATTTATTCCAGATCAAAATGTAATCTGGGAGCGAATTGCCCACCTTTGTTTTCCATTGATTTAAAGGCAGCATTTACAGCGCCAAGTGGTTTTATGGCTAATCCTAATGTTTCACCATCAATCAATCTTTGAAGAACAGGTCTGGAAAGTGTAAACAAAGTAGTGCTCCCATTTTTATGGGATACTTCAGAATCAATTACCATCTGCGTGTTTATTACATTTTGAATAGGTTTCCATTGTCTTAATTGATCATAGGTTACTGATTCCTGTTCCCATGAAGGATCTCCTCCTATAATCTCAACAACCCTGACCATTCCAAAATCTTTCTGATAATCCGGAGATCGTTGAAGAGAATGTGTCACAAGTTCAAGCAATCCGGATCTGCTAACATTTCTGCCTTTATATTCCTCCATGTTCCATCGCAAAAGGATGATCTGACTCCCGCCTGTTGCCAGGAGTTGTGTGTTGTCCCCCACGCCAGCTCTCCAGTTATTAAAATTCATATCCGGAAAATCCCGGTCAATAGTGGCATCTTCACTTACAGCATGGTGGTATCCGAAGGCGGTTGGTTTCTCAAGAGGAGGGTGGTATGGCATTGGCTCACCAAGGTCCTTATCTGAATTTTCACGAATAACTACATCCACCTTGAAATAATCGATATCAATACGATATACGCCATTCCCCCAATCCATGAGTGCAAGTTGTGCATTTATCCGGTCTCCGGCCTGGACCTCAAAATCTTTGGTAGTCATACTTATGGTATGCCAATTCCAGGTATCCGGAATGTCATATTCCATAAGGTGGGAATGAAAGTCAGTGGTTCTCTGATGATTGAAATGCAGATTTACGCGCCTGGGCGCATGGCTTGTTCTAATTTTTGCCTCAACCCGTAATTCATACCCGGGTTTTATCAATTGGTCTATATTCAGGCCAGGCACCTCTACCTTGATGAGTGCCCACCATATATTCTGCCTATCCTTACTGGCATCAACAATAATGGAAGCATATCCATTAGATTGCACAAATTCCATTTTGGCCTGTCCGTCACCTGTCGCATATCCCCAACCCTCCGGAGTTTTCATTCCATCCTCAGGTATGGTGCCTTCAAAGTTTTCAATAAATTGCCCATTGGCTTTGATCATATAAAAGCATAACAAAATGGGTAAAAATGATTTAAGGATTTGCTGTATCATGGATCTATTTTTAAAAAATCATATTATAATGTGATCATATAAATATATCATATTGACATTGAAATGATCGAATTAATATCAAAATGTATTTAAATATTACTTTTAATAATCTATCTGGTCCACTCACCATTATATAACCGCCATACCTTCCTGGGATTTGCCTGTTGCAATTCTTCTGGTAACAAATGATCTGGGAAATTCTGATAACATACCGGTCTGGTAAATCGATATATTGAGGCAGTTCCTACTGAAGTGGTCCTGCTATCAGTAGTGGCCGGGTAGGGACCCCCATGATGCATTGCATGACATACCTCTACTCCTGTTGGGAATGCATTTATGAGCAATCGCCCCACTTTTTGCTCCAATATATAGATAAGGTCTTTATAATTATCAAGTTCTTCATCTGTGGCAAATAATGATGCTGTTAAATGACCTTTCATTTTTGAGGCAATAGATATAAGATCTTTATTATCTTTTGCCGAAACCACAAGTGAAGAAGGGCCGAATACTTCTTCTTCAAGGCCATTATTCTTTAAGAAATCCGGGCTATTCACCTGGTAGATTGATGCCGAAACATTGAATTCCTCGGTTCCATCTTTTCCCTTAGCTATTTGATGAACCCCAAATTGTTGGGACATATTGTTACGGCCTAGCTCATAAGCCTGATGTATGGCTTCCGTCAGCATAGTCCCTGCCTCAGTTTTTGATACTGAATCTGAGAATTCTTTATAGAATACTTCAGTTGAAAGACATTCTTCAGTAATCACCAATCCGGGATTAGTGCAGAATTGACCTACGCCCAGGGTAATCGAAGCTGTCAGGCCCTCTGCAATTTCCAGACTTTTTGCTTTCATAGCCCCGGGTAAAATAAATACTGGATTTACACTGCCCATTTCAGCATAAACTGGAATGGGTTCCTCTCTCCTCGCTGCAGCATCATATAGAGCCTTTCCTCCATTAAAAGATCCTGTAAATCCTATTGCCTTAAGATGCTTGTTTTGTACAATAGCCAGGCCTACTTCATTAGATTGTCCATGAACCAATGAAAAAGTTCCATCCGGCATTTTATATTCCAGAATAGCTTTACGAATGGCATTACCCACAAGTTCAGAAGTACCCGGATGCGCAGGGTGAGCTTTGACAATAATAGTGCACCCTGCCGCGAGGGCTGATGCTGTATCTCCTCCGGCTACAGAAAAGGCCAGAGGGAAATTACTGGCACCAAAAATTCCAATAGGTCCCAGAGCCACCTGCATACTCCTGACATCAGGTTTTGGCAATGGCTTTCTCTCAGGATCGCTGCGATCAATTCTTGCATTTACCCATGATCCTTCCCTGAGAAAACCAGCAAATAGCTTTAATTGATTTATGGTTCTACCCCGCTCACCAGTTATTCTTGCCTCAGGAAGTCCTGTCTCCTCGCAACATCTCTGGATCAACTCATTTCCAGCATTTTCAATATTCTCTGCCATGCATTCGAGAAAATCAGCCCTGCGATCTCCATCAATTTTCCTGTATTCCTGAAATGCATCAGCTGCCTTCCGGGCAGCTTCATTGACTTCTTGTAGAGTTGCTTCCCTGAAATCAGGCAGCAATTTTTCACCGTTTGATGGATTTATGGCATTAAACTTCTTATTTCCATTGCTGGAAAGTTCATTGCCGAGAAAGTTTTGACCAGTTAGTTCCATTATATATTATTTTACAGTATTCTTTAAAGTCCCAATGGGAAGAATGGTTATGTGAATTTCATCTCCTTGATTCAAGGTGAAATCTGATGAGGGGACGATCCCCGTCCCTGTCATAAGGAAGCTGCCATTGGGGAAACTACATTCGCGGTATAGAAAAGAAACCAATTCTTCCGGACAGCGTTTCATTTGTTTAAGATTGGTTTCACCATCAAAAATTTGCTTTCCGTCTCTATAAATACTCATCTGGATCAAAGTATCCCTTTCCAGGGAAGTTTCAGTCACATATATACAGGGCCCTATGGATGCACACCCATCGTAGGTTTTTGCCTGTGGCAGATATAAGGGATTTTCTCCTTCTATACTTCTGGAGCTCATGTCATTTCCAATAGTAAAACCTATAATTTTTCCACTTGAAGAAATGGCAAGCGTAAGTTCAGGTTCGGGCACATTCCATTCCGAATCTTTACGGATCCTGACTTCTTCTCCCGGGCCAACGGTTCTGGAAGCGGTAGCCTTGAAAAAAAGTTCCGGGCGCTCGGCTTCATACACATGTGCATAAAATTGTCCTCCTCCGGAGTTTTTTGATTCTTCCTGTCTGCCAAGTTTGCTGTTAAAATAGGTCACCCCGCTAGCCCAGATCTCCTGGTTTTGAATGGGTGCGAGAATTTCCGTTTCAAGGACTGCTTTTCCGTTTTTAATGGGATCCTGCTCCAGAGTAATTTTTTGTACTTTGTTAAACAGGTCATCATCATCGAAAAAAGTATCCCAATTTTCATCTTCGAGAAAATAGAATTTGCCTTTCGTTTCAATGATAATTCCTCTCTTTACTCTATATAATCTCATATTAAATCAATTATCGCCTTTTTAATTTCGTATCCTGGGACCGTAGTGGAATTCAGACTGATCCTTTTCAAGCGCTCCCAGGTCAGGTGCCGATCCTGAAAACTGATCATTTATGTTAGGCAATCTACATCCTTTATCAATGACATTTGCCGAATTCCTGAGTCTGAAGTCGTAGCCATCCAAAGGATAAACATGCCCTCTTTTCCTGGCATCAGGTATTGGTACATGTTCAAAAATTGTATAATCAGTTTCAATACCATGGATCTCATATCCGGTTTTTTCACTGAATTGACTTAGATCTTTGAATTTAAAAACTGGTAATTCACTTTTATCTGCATGGTTCAGCTCCTCGCTTTCAGGGTATGCCCATTGATAGGCTGGTCCTTTATTTTTCTTGTTTCGATAGCCATTATAATCCAGGGTAGTGTAGCTGGTAAATGTAGTCCCGGAAAAGGCAGGTCGTTCGTCATCATGTCCAAGAAAAAGGTTATTCCTGAAATGTCCATTCGAAAACGCGTATATGCCAGTCTCCGCACAAAATGTGTTGTGATAAGCCAGGATGCCAGCCGGGCGGATCATGAATTTCAGCGATACAGAAGGGATGTGATACAGGATGTTCCTTATAAAATAAACCGGGCCCCCAAACAAGGGTTGGGCACTGAGTCCTGCGTGATAAGCATTGAATCCCCGGTTTTCAAAAATGCGTATATTGTGCATGCCGCCATCAGATTCTATAAAATCATCCGACATATTGAAAATATCGTTTCGGTAAATATCAATTGAAGTACATTTTTTATCCGGCCCCTCTGGCAGGCCATGGGTATCCACACAAATGGCATCGTGAAAATATGAGATCTTATTGTAACAGATCACATGTCCTTCACCATATACTTTTACACCGAAATAAGATGTTAATGGTGATGGATGCTCCAGGCCATACCAACCGACCAGGGTATCCGGATCATGCTTTCCAATCATGGTATTGTCGGCGATGTAAAAATCTTTCGATCCTGCATAGTGTGTCATAATGCCTATGCCGGCATCTTCTATCCTGCAGTTTTTTACAGTAAGCCCACTGCATCCCATTACCCGTTTTAATCCGGCATAAAAAGCAATATCCACATTACGAATCGTCAGTCCCTCAAAATAATGGTAATCTGCAGCCATGATATCGAATAAGCGGTAGGCTCCATCGCCATCAAAAATTACTTCACCATCTCCCGCCGCTTTTATGGTAATGGGTTTTTCTGGTGTCCCTTTTTGAGTAAGTACATAGGCTCCGTGAAAATTCAATGCCAGTGGATCCACATAATCCAGCCTGTCTCCTTTATATATTCCAGCATGTATGAGGATGATGTCTCCCGGCATCACTCTGGGTTCCGGGACCAGCCACCAGTCACCCAGATTACCACCGCCGTAATAGGCTTCATTCAGACCAGTAAAAGCAGGTTGTTCTTTTTCACCCTCATATCCTGGCGGATAAACATGGTACACCTCCCCATTTACATAAGGCACCGGTTCAAGCCTGGTTTTTACTACAACTTTATGTGTATCGATCCCTTCCACCCCATCAGGATCCTGCAAAATAAATTTGCATTCGTAAGGGGTGCCAGGTTCCAGATTAAAAATACTTCCGGCAAACATGTTTGGGGTTGTATATACCCATCGCTGACCATGCCCATATATTATTTCCCCTCCAATTCTTAAAAGAGGCAAAGCTTCTTTCCAATCACTTTCACCCAGTTTCCTATATGAAACAGATACACTGGAATTACGGTTTTCATCACCATATATGATCCATTCAAATCCTGCACAGATCAACGTGGCGGGTTCAACAATAAATTCGTCCGACTTTGTAATGTTCATCAATCTAGAAGCAGTCTGTGCCCGGGAAGATAAATTCAGGAAAACAATAGAGGATATAAGGACCAAAAGATTGATTTTATAATGTGGCAAAATTCTCATACTTATGAACATCAATGATTCTGAAACATAATATAATAAAATAGAATGATAATACCGTAAATTACATTGTTTACAGATATTTATCCATAGAAGTATTTTTGTGTCCTGAAGACTGATTAAAATAGTGACATATTATATCTAGACGTTGTATTTTTTTTAATCATTAACATGGAAGGGATTTTAAGAAAAAATTTAAATTACTTTATGAAAACAGGGATTCAGGCATTAATTGTTTTATCATTTTTAATAGTACTATCCTGTCGGGACAATTCGAAAAAAGACCAGTTGTTAAAGACGGACATATGTATACTGGGTGGTAGTGAAGCGGGATTTACGGCTGCTGTTCAGGCTGCCAGGTCAGGTAAGAAAGTAATACTGATTGAACCTAGCGGCCATCCCGGAGGCATGATGGTGGAAGGCATCGTGAAAGATATCCGATTTGGAAGCGCTAGAGTGATCGGAGGTATTGCCAGGGAAGTTTATACGGCTATTGAAGCTTACTATGGTCTTGAACCTGAATTTGAAAATCCTGATTGGTATTCAAAGTATGAACCTTCAGTTGCTGAAAAAATCATTGAAGATCTTTTGAGCCAGGAAGACAATATAAAAATTATCCGCAAGATCAGGGTCAAAGAAAATGATGGTGTTGTAAAGAAAGGTCAGGTCATAAAACACATTGTTTTAGAAAATGGAAATCTAATTTCAGCTAAAATGTATATTGATGCTTCTATTGAAGGGCATTTATTACAGCTTGCAGGGATCACAACAGAGACCATAAGGGAGGGCAACGACAAATATGATGAAACCAAAAATGGGATACAGCATGATAATTCATACCGTCAGTTTGAAGTGGATGTCGATCCTTATTTGATACCCGGTAATCACGAAAGTGGATTGATACCTACTATTCAAGATGGAGATCTGGGTGAATTTGGAACAGCCGATAAATACATCCAGGGATATTGTTTCAGAATGTGCCTTACGAAGGATAAAGGGAATTGGATTTTAATTGAAAAATCTGAAGATTACGATCCGGCGACTTACGAAATATACAGAAGATACTTGAAAGCAGGTGGAAAATTGTTTCAGCCCCGGGCAAACCGCCACAACGGTAAAACGGATATTGGAAGCTGGCATGACCTTTCTGCCAATCTGTATGGTGAAAACTGGCAATATCCAGAAGGAGATTATGCCATGCAGGATAGTATTGAAGAATACCATAAAAACTTTACGATAGGATTAGTCTGGTTCCTACAGAATGATCCGGATGTTGATTCCTTGACAAGGAAAAACTGGGAAGGCTGGGGATTATGCCGGGATGAATTTAAGGATAATGATCATTGGCCTCGAAGATTATATATCAGAAGTGCCCGTCGAATGGTCTCAGACTATGTTATTACAGAACATCAAACCTCAAGGGAAAACGATGAAGAGGTAGTTGATCCTGTGGCAATTGCCTGGTGGCCCCCTGACACACACCACGCAAGAAGAATTGTAAAAGATGGCCTTGTTTATAATGAAGGATTTGTTTTTGGAGGTGATGACTGGAAGCCATTTGGGATATCATGGAGATCATTAATTCCCAAATCCATAGAGTGTGCTAATTTACTGACACCCACATGTGTGTCTTCCAGTTATGTTGCTTATGGGGCAATACGAATCCTGCCAACATTTATGATCTTGGGGCAGAGTGCAGGATTAGCAGCTTCTATGGCCATCGATATGGAGACAATGATCCAGGAAATTCAATATTCTGATCTCAAAACCGGACTCATTGAATCGGGCCAGATCCTTGATATACCTGATAATTGGCTGGAAGTTATAATGACTAATAATTAATTTACATTTTATATGTCGCTTGCTTTAAAGCCGGGATGATTGGATAGATTATTTCCAATATCGTTTTAATCGGTAAGGTTTTCTAATATGCATTTTCCAAATTTACTGTGCAAGAAATATGTAACTAACTAGTTACTAACTAAATGGTGATGAATTTATTATTTATTTATAGCTTTTAAATATTTAATTTTGATGTATTTAAAAATGAATCAATAATTCTTACTGTTTGTTGTTTGATAACTAGATGGTTACTAACTTAACGGTTAGTATATTAATGTATATGGAATTTCCGTTTGTTTTTGGCAAGATAGTTACGGGGCCACAATTTATCAACCGTAAAAAGGAATTGGCAAAACTAAAGGCCAATATAGATCATGGCATCCATACTGTATTGATTTCTCCAAGAAGATGGGGAAAATCTTCCCTGATAAAGCATTTATCAAAAAAAATGTCCAAAGACAAGCATTTTAAATTTGTCTTGATTGATTTTTTCCGGTTTTCAGATGAACAAGAATTTTATGAGGAATATAGCAAGGCCATTTTAAAAGCAGGATCATCCAAATTATCAGACCTGGGCAATCTTGTCCAAAAATTTTTTAAAGGCCTGCAACCCAGTATTTCTATTGGAAATGTAGCCTCAGGGGAATTCAATGTTTCGTTTCAATGGGAAGATATTGAAAAGAACTATGAAGAGGTATTGGACCTACCTGAAAAAATAGGCAAAAAAAGAGATCAGAGATTTGTGATCTGTATCGATGAATTTCAAAGTCTGGAGAAATTTAAAAATCCGGAATTATTCCAGTCCCGTTTACGGTCAGTATGGCAACATCATACACAGGTAGTATACATATTGTATGGGAGCAAGCGGCATATGATGAATAGGATATTCAACAGTCAAAACCATCCTTTCTTTCGGTTTGGTGAGATCATGTATCTTCAGAAGATCAAAAAGAAACATTTTTGCCAGCATATTATTTCCACTTTCGGGAAGTCCGGAAAAACCATTCCAAAGGATCGGGCCAACAAAATAATTACTCTGGCCGAAAGAAATCCTTATTTCATTCAGCAATTATCAAGGTATGTCTGGATTAAAAGTGGGGAACTGGTGATAGATTCTGACATAAAGGAAGCAGTTAATGAAATTATTCTGCAGAATGCCATGTGGTATTTAAGAGAAGTGGAAAGAATGACTCCCACTCAATTTAATTTTCTGAAAGCGGTTATGAATGAAGAAAAAAATTTAAGCGGACAAGGCGTGATCAAAAAATATAAACTGGGTTCGTCAGCCAATGTAGCAAAAATTAAAAAAGTGATGGAAGACAGGGAGATCCTGGATTTCTGGAATCCTTACCCTGAATTCAATGACCCTTTTTTTAAATTTTGGATTAGGAAACAGGTTCATTCAAATTGAATTATTCATAACTCAGATAAATTTCCAAAACCGACTTGGTGTTTGGATCCAGCTCTTGCCAGATCATTTCCAAAGATTTTATGTTTTCATCCGGAAGGAATACATCAGGGGGTAAGTTTTTGGCAATATAGAAATTTACCAATGGTTGGCCCTTTTCCATTATCTGGATGATTTCCTGGAAGCGGTCCACATAATCCTGGTCGTTCAACCGCTTTAAGGCAAAAATAATGGAATTTGTATTGCCGGAAGAAAGAAGTTGCTGTTCTATTGCCGAATTATAATTTTTCCGGGTACAATATGACAGCTCCTGCTTGATCTCTCCATTAACAAGGTGCCATAAAGTATAAGTTGTATAAAGAGCCCCGTCCACCACTGCATTTTTTATCTGTAGATCGGTTGCTCCCGTAACAGCATCTATCTTTTCTGAATACCTCTTGCGTTTCTGATCCAGAAGTTCATTTTCATTTTTTCTACCTAGGATAGAATTACCGTCTTTTAAAGTGGTTTGCAGCTTATTATAATCTACCACCCTAAACGGTAGATGATCATTTTTTGTAAGCGGATATCCGGGCAGTGTATCATACCGTATATAATCACCGATCAGATCCCAGAATATTTTTATTTGCACAATCTGGCAAAGTGTATCATTGCATACTGGTGTTTTTAAAATACACACATAATAAATTTGATCATCTCCGGAATTTGTAAAGTAAACCGGATTTAGAAAAACAGAATCCTTTCCCGGAAGTAAAGCAACCTCTTTAGAAAATATGCTTGATAAATGATCCTGTGGATATGTTTCTGAAAAACCGGGTAATATGATCACCCATACCAAACACATAAAATATTTCCCCCGGGCCACCATTCATCTATGGATTATTTTTTTGATCATTTGAGGAAAAAATCAGTTTCATATATTCCTCCAGATGTTTCAGGTATACCTCTCTGGGTGAAATATTATATTTTTTGCAAAGTGATGCAGCATATCCTACTGCGGCTCCCATCTGTCCGGTCGTTCTCATAACCCTTGGTCCACCCAAACCTACGTGTGAACAACTAAAACACCTACCCGCCATAAAAAGATTATTCACGTTTTTCGAATACAGACTACGGTAGGGAATATAATAGGTATCTACCTTATAGAATAGGGCTTCAGATAAAAAGTCTGGTTTATCCGGATCAAGAAGGTTTTGCTGATAATGAACATCCACTTCTCTTTTTTCTACTACAACGGAATCCGGAAATTTAACATTATTTCTCATATCATTAAAGGTATAGATATGATCGCCTATCAATCGTCTCGATTCCCGTTTCCCTAGAAGATAACTGACCCATTCCAGGGCCAGGTTCTCATTTCCGGATTTTTGTTTTTCATTATAAAAGGATCCGTATATGGCTTTCAACATATGGTCCCTTATCAGTTCAGCATCATCAATCTGGTGCATGTCATTCCTGGAAAATTCCCATTGCCATTCTCCATTTGCCTCTGCATAATCATTGGCGACATCAAGCGCCCAGGGTACTTCTGGAAATTCCGAAGGTGAAATAGCCACAAAACTTCTCCAAAGTATGGAAGATCCCATAACAAAATGATCTGGTTTTTCTGGGCTCCATAATTCACCATGCTGTTCCCAGGATTCATTGTATGTATCTACAGACTCCCTACCATATGAAAATTGGGCACCTGCCCAATACCCTATCCAACCATCTCCCGTGCAATCGGTAAAATAGGGTGCCATGAACCTGATCCTTTCACCGGAACCGGTATGTCTTGCGTCCACATATTGAATAATATCCTGTTTTGCAAAGGCATTATATGCCCTCCAGTTCAGGAAAAGATGGATATTGTTATACTTCCTGATATTTTCCATCCTTTTTACATCTTCTTCCAGAGCTTTTGGATCACCATTTGGATAATGTTCTGTATCCAGCATTCTTAATATCCTTTCGAAATGACCGTAAATTCCCAGCGTATGAACACGGATCTCGCTGCTTGCATTACCTCCGAGTACCGGACGGTCATGGATAAGGGCGACATTCAAGCCCTGTTCTGCAGCGGCAATAGCAGAAGCACAGCCGGCGATTCCACCACCAGTTATTATCAAGTCAAAATACATTTCCTGTTCAGGTGCATCCGGTAGTTGTAAAACTGTATGCCTCCATTTTTTTAATGTAGATGTTTCTGAAGGAGGAGTATTTTTCTTTAAAGAAAGGAAGACGGCGTCACAACGTGCTTCAAATCCGGTTAGATCTTTAAGGACCAATTCATGTGTACCCCTATTTAAATTTATTTCACCTGTATATTGCCAATTCCAATCCTCTTTAGTTCCAAGAATCTCAGAGAATTCATGATCATTTATTTGTAATTGAAACCTTCCAGGTGCAACCCAATCTCCTGGTGCCCAGTTTTTGGTCCTAACCCAAATGTGATACTTGCCCTTTTTATTAATTCTGAATGTAGTACTGGCATTGTGAACGGGCTTACCCATACCATGTGCCAGCAAATAGGAAGATCCCATTTGTTCAACAAATTGAGGATCTACTAGCCAGCCACCCTTTTCATCAAAACTCTCTGCCTCAATCAGGAGGTCCTGCGCAAAGATCATCGATGCTTGTAGCAACGCTAAAAATAAGTATACTGCCTTCATCATTATATTAATTAAACAGATTTCTGAATTTAAAAAACAAGTTCAAATTGATCGTCAGTCTATACTACCGATAAGTCAAATATAATTATAACTTACCTTAATATCCATATCCGATATATACCCAAATGGTAAAACCGGAAGTGTAAATAATTAATTTTTCAAAAATTTGAGATCATAGTGCGGAAAATATAAATTAACAAACCTTCTTACCGTAATATCAAGATAAATAACTAATTAATAGCAATGGAAATCTATTCTATTTACAAGATCCGAAAACTCATAATCTCAGGATAGAAGAAAAGATTATTTTATTAAGAACGTATAGCCAAAACTAATCTCCATAAAATCCGCTTTCCCAAAATTCGCATTTATATGAGATCCCAGATAAACATTATGCCTCGGCATTCTTTCATTGCTAATTAAATAGTATTTCAATCCAAATCGAGTAACCAGATACTTATTTCTGAAGTATTTGAAACCTTCGTTAAATTCCCATCGGGAATTGAACTCATCATAAAATGGTTTATGTAAGTTATAGCCAAATGCCAGATCCATCCCTATATGACCTATTAAGAATTCTGTTCCAATAAATATGAAAACATTGGAAGCCTCTGTTCTTGGATTTTCACCCAAACCAGTTCTGTTATTGCTCCTATGTCTAACAATAAAATCGTGAAAAGAATTATAAAATCGATAGGTCAGACCAAGACTCATCTTAAATTGTCGCTTAAAGATGATACCTCCAGATAAACTATATGAATTAATCGAATAATCTTTGGTTCCTACTGGTACAAAGGTACCGCCCAATTCATGCCATCCATGTCCAAATCTGACCTGAATGAAGTAATGATTCTTTTTTTTGATGCTTATATTATCATATTTCAAAGCAAAATCGGGATCATAAGTTCTGGTGGGGAATTGCGCAGCAAGACTGATCATTGCTGAATTCATTCCATAATTAGGAATTGTGGTATGAGCATTGGAACTATGTAAAAAGCCAATGCCAAACTTCAAATTCACCTTATTCGTAACCAGAAACTTTTTATACAAAAAAAGCTGAAAAGCCCATGTAAAGTTAGAGCCGATAACCTTGTTGTCGGGATTGTTTTCGTTGTGATATGGATGATTAAAATATGATGCACCAAGCCCTATTTTAAAATCAAAACTCTTTCGTTGATTACGAGAGGTTTTTAGAATAATAAAAGGAATAATGCTGAATTCATTCTTAAATATCTCCATATTTCCCAGGTTGGAATATGAAAAAGAAAGTCCAACGGTAGGGAATTTGTAGAACTTTACCCAATGTTTTGAAGTATCCATGTTTAGCAGAGAAAGATTCAAAACATAATTAGATCTAAGATTAGAATGAGGGAAATCTTCATAGATCTCAATATTTTTTCCCACCATAAGTTCAGGTTCAATAAAGAATACCTTTAAAGGAGGAATGATCCCATATGCCAGAGATGGATGGAATAGAATGATCAAGGTTATTGAAACGATATATTTATTGATATGAGACAATTGTAAAAAATGAGGAAATTATTTTACGGGATTTTATATGTTAATATCAATATCAAAACTAATAATGCCAACAGAATTTCTCAACTAATGAAAAATATGTGGACAATATACAAAAGTGAATCCCCAAGTTAATATACTTGGTTAGCGAAGATTTTCAAAATTTTCAAGTACCTAAACAACCACAAAAAAATATTACCTGATTAGGCTAGGCCTAATAAAATCCTCATGAAATACACTATAAACAATCTTCTTCATTATGATATTCTTGCCAGGTTCTAAATAATAACACCAGGATTAATCCAGCAAAGACCCGGATTTTTTCTCCCGGTGAACCGTATCAAGAGAAAAAGGGGGTATACAAATGGACCAGTAAATGGCAGGAAAATCAAAGGGATTAGTATATTTTACCCGACCTCCTTTTTTTGCCAGAAAAGATTCTCCTTCTTTTACTTCGACTTTTTCTCCATCTATAAAAATCAAAATAGAACCATTGTTCATCAAAATAAACTCATCAAATTCCGGTCTCTGAAAGGGCTCATTCCACCTTGGGGGAATTTCCATACGGGATATACTGCAGTGGGGGTATTTATTACTTACATTTCCATAATGTTCCAGAATTAATTTCAAATCTTCCGTCGGAACTATAAAAGGATCGTCTTCTTTTATATAATTTTTCATGCCATTAAGGATTTCAATGTATGGTAGTTTATCAAAACTAAAAATAACTAATCTTTTTCAATTTTTCTGCTTTGAAAGAATATCCCAAACAACGATACCAATACTGACAGAAATATTCAGAGAGTGTTTTGTCCCGTATTGCCGAATCTCGACAACATCATCAGCTAATTGTATTACCCCTTCATTGACTCCTGAGATTTCATTCCCAAAGACCAGGGCCAGCTTGTTATTTTCCGGCATATAATTATCGAGGTAGCAACTTTCATCTGCTTGCTCAATCGCAACGATTCTATATCCATTACTTTTTAGACTTTTTATAACCTGAATTACATCTTCATTATATTCCCAGTCTACAGAATCTGTTGCTCCAAGGGCGGTTTTGTTGATTTCCCTATGTGGTGGCTTGCCGGTAATGCCACATAGATATATTTTTTCCAGGGCAAAGGCATCAGAAGTTCTGAAAGCGGAACCCACGTTGTTCAGGCTGCGTACATCATCGAGTACTATTGTTATTGGCTTTTTTATTAGTCCTTTAAAATCATCTACTGTCAACCTGTTAAGATCTTCGTTCTTCAGTTTTTTCATTTATTCAAAAATGTATCCTGGATATTAAGTAATTGGATATCATAAAATCTATATATTTTTTGTACACCAGTCCTCTAAAGTAATGTATATTATATCAACCAATAATTGCAATTTATTTAGAAAAAATATCCAGGAAAAGGATATATATTTTTCTTAACAAATGTATGGATATGGATACTGAGACAAAAATTATTTAATTTAGAATATTAAATTCAACCCGAAATTTTTAATAAAAAATTAGAGTTAAATTAGTAAAAAAATCCCCGTATAATTAGCATATTTTATGGTTAAGAGCAAATCCGGCGATAAGGAAACCCCACTGATGAAGCAGTATAATGCCATTAAGGTTAAATATCCAGGGGCATTACTATTGTTCAGGGTAGGGGATTTTTATGAGACTTTCGGAGAAGATGCAATCAGGGCCAGCAAAGTTTTGGGCATCGTTCTTACAAAAAGAGCAAATGGAAAAGCTTCCCATGTGGAGCTTGCCGGATTCCCTCACCATGCACTGGATTCATATTTACCAAAATTAGTCAGATCCGGTTTCCGGGTAGCCATATGTGATCAGCTTGAAGATCCCAAGTCTGTCAAAGGTATTGTAAAAAGAGGTGTTACGGAGTTGGTAACGCCAGGTGTTTCTTTAAATGATAATGTACTTGATAAACAAAGCAACAATTATCTGGCATCAGTATTTTTTAATAATAGTGAGGCTGGAGTGGCTTTCCTGGATGTATCAACCGGTGAATTTTCATTGTCAACCGGATCACATACCTATATTGAAAACCTGATTCAGAGTTTTAGCCCTTCAGAAATATTATATCCAAAACCGCAACGAACAATTTTTACTGAGAAGTTTGGTGAAAAGTGTATTCAATATGCCCAGGAAGATTGGATCTATACTATCGAATATGGATATGAAAAGTTAACTCGACATTTTAAAACCAGTTCACTTAAAGGATTCGGAGTCGAAAATTTAAAAGAAGGTATTATAGCTGCAGGTGCCATCTTGCATTACCTTGAAGAGACGGAACATAAAGAGGTCAGTCATATAAGTTCCATATCCAGGATTGAGGAAGATAATTATGTGTGGCTCGATAAATTTACCATCCGCAATCTGGAATTAATTTCTCCTCAGCAGGAGGATGGCATTCCTCTGATTGAAGTGTTAGATAATACCTCTACTCCTATGGGAGCAAGAGTTCTTCGGAAATGGTTATTGTTTCCATTAAAAGACCTGACCACCATTAATGAACGGCTGGAAATTGTTGAATCACTGAATAAGCATGACACCCTTCATGAAGAAATACTTCCCAATTTAAAAGCCATTGGCGATTTAGAGCGCTTAATTTCAAAGGTGGCTGTGAGAAGGATCAATCCGCGGGAATTAAACCATTTAAAAAAAGCCATTCAATATACTCAGCCTGTTAAAGAGACACTTAAAAAATCAAACCTAACTTGTCTGACCACGATATCGGAAAAACTGCATTCCTGCACACAACTCCTTGAGCGAATTGAACACGATTTAAAAGACGATGCACCTTTGTTATCTAATCAGGGGGGTATGATCAAAGACGGCGTACATAAGGAGCTCGATGAATTAAGGAAAATTTCTTTTTCAGGAAAAGATTATTTATTACAGATCCAGAAACGGGAGACTGAAAAAACAGGGATATCTTCTTTAAAAATAGCATATAATAAAGTTTTTGGATACTACCTGGAAGTGACCAATGTACATAAAGATAAAGTCCCGCAGGAATGGATCAGAAAGCAAACTCTTGTTAATGCTGAGCGGTATATCACTGAAGAATTAAAATCCTATGAAGAAAAGATTTTAAATGCTGAAGAAAAGATTATCCAGATCGAGCTAAAACTGTATAATGACCTGGTAGCATTTGCTGGTCAATTTATAAATGAAATTCAGGTAAATGCACGGCAGCTGGCTATTCTTGATTGTCTGTCATCTTTCGCCCAGATCGCTGAAAAGAATAATTACATTAAACCGCTGGTTAATGATTCTACAAACCTGATTGTTAAGAATGGTCGGCATCCGGTTATTGAACATCAGCTCCCTCCGGGAGAATCCTATATCCCGAATGATATATATCTTAACAACGATTCTCAACAGATCCTGATCATAACCGGTCCCAATATGTCCGGAAAATCAGCATTGTTAAGACAAGTTGCATTAATTTGTCTGATGGCACAAATAGGATCATATGTTCCGGCTTCAAGCGCTGAAATTGGAATTGTGGATAAGGTATTTACAAGAGTAGGGGCTTCAGATAATCTTTCAAGGGGCGAATCTACTTTTATGGTTGAAATGACTGAAACAGCCAGTATTCTGAATAACTTAAGCAACCGCAGCCTGGTCCTGATGGATGAAATTGGCAGAGGCACCGCAACTTATGACGGGGTTTCTATTGCATGGTCGATAGTAGAATACCTGCAGAATCATCCCAAATACAGGGTAAAAACATTATTTGCTACACATTACCATGAGTTGAATCAATTGGCTGAAGATTACCAGGGGATTAAGAATTACAATGTATCTGTAAAAGAGATTGGCAACAAAATACTTTTTTTACGTAAACTGGAAGAAGGGGGAAGTGAACACAGTTTTGGAATTCATGTTGCCCAGATGGCAGGAATGCCAAATGAGATTGTGATCAGATCCAATGAGATACTTAAGCATCTTGAAAAGGAAAAATTGAAGGAAGAAACTAAAAAATCATTAGATTCAGTTCCCAAACAAAATTATCAGTTAAGTCTATTTGAAGCGGATCCAAAATTTGAGGAAATAAAAGAACTATTAGATAATTTAGACATAAATACCGTATCACCGGTAGAAGCCTTACTGAAATTGAATGAGATAAAAAATGTACTAAAAGGTAAATAAAAATTTGAAGCTATGTTTAGGAAAGTATTACTATTGGCATTCTGTCAAATCATATTACTGTGGATACCTGCAATGACTCAACCAATGTCTGTTCAATATTATAATATGGGGCAGGAATCTATTCTACAGGGGGATCTTTTAAATGCCGAGGTACAATTTACACGTGCCATAGAATTAAATGAAAATTATGCAGATGCCTACGCACAAAGGGGTTGGGTCAGGTGGTTTTCGAATAGAGCTGGTCTGGCCTTAAAGGATTATAATAAGGCAATATCTTTAAAACCTGAAATCATTAAAACAAAAAACCTCAGGAAAGTATTTAACCAGTTATTTGAAGACTATAATGAAATCATCGTCGATTTTGATTATACAATTACCATCGATACTAGTGAATATAAAGCTTATGACGGGAAGGAATTTATTGATCTTGTGGCGGGAGATCCTTTCAAAAAACTAGATGAATACGAACTTGAATTAAGAAATGACCCTGAAAATTACGCGCTTATCATCAGAACAGCGCTTGCTGAATTTTATGTACATAATTATGGCAATGCCATTGAATTATGCACTAAAGCCATTGAAGCGAATCCAAATGGTCAATGGCCATTTTTCATCAGGGGTAATGCCTATGCTATGATAAACAACCTGAATAATAGCCTGAAAGATTATTATTCATTTGAGAAAATTGACAATACTTTTCCGGTATTGTATTTAAACAGAGGAATTGTTAACGTAAACCTGAATAATAGATACCAGGGAATGGAGGATTTTAATATGGCCCTGAAATTAAGACCCGATCTTTATGAAGCCAAATATTTTAAAGGTAAGATGCTGGGTGAGAACGGTAAATATGATGAGGCTATTGATCTATTGAGTGAAGTAATCACTAATGATCCGGCTGATCTTGGAGCCTTGATCCATCGGGGATTGTATTACAAAAAGATAAACAATTACATAGAAGCTTTATCGGACTATGATGTGGTTATAAAGAATGAAACAGGAATAGCAAAAGCGTACCATAATCGAGGAAATTTAAGAGTTATGATCAAGGATTTGAATGGGGCCCTGGAAGATTATAACGAAGCCATATCTGTAGATGAGAATTTATCAATTACATATTTCAACAGAGGCGTTCTTAATATCCTGATGGGTTATCAATATGAAGGATGCATGGATATTCAAAAGAGTCGTGAATTGGGCTATGAAGAAGCTGTAGGAAAAGTTGATCTGTATTGTAATTGATTTTTTAATTAATTATTGCAGATATTTGAACCGGAGCTCCCGCATATCCTTCTATTATAAATTCTTCCTTTTTAATATCAGATTTGTTAATAGAAACAATATAACTATCCATACAATTCCAATTAAAATGGCCACTAAGGATATCGTATCAGGAACTTCAATGCCTACATATTTTGGAAATGGAAATACGATTAATTTGTCCATAGCCTTTATAGGAAAGAATTGATCTATTTCATCCGGGAATTGCCAGCGTAAAAGAGGTTCGATCAGTAAGGGATAAATCAAAACCGCAAAAATTGAGATTCCAGTCCGTTTTAACCAGGTACCAACCAGTAAAGCAAAATTCAGATATAGTAATAATTCGAGGAAATAGCCAAACAGGAATATTGAATGATCCAACATTTGAGAGCTTGAAGGCGCATCGGAATTAGTTATACCTATTATTAATCCTGCGGCAAAAACTACCAGCAATGAAACCACAGAAATAAGGAGTATAAAGAGAAGTTTTGAAACGATTAATTCAAATCTTGTCAATCCATTGATCAGATTCAGCCGAATGGTATTATATTGATATTCATTCGTTATTGCTATAATGACATAAATCCCGAGAAGGATCTTAAAGAATCCTGAAATATAGGTTATGTTATGCCAGACATCTGGAAACTGTAAAAGTGGAACAAGGCTTAAATCAATATCACCATACTGGTTATCACTGTAGTCAATAGAACCTGCAAGATCCTGAAGATTAAACAACACGGTAATCAGAAAAAAGTAATGCATTCCCAGAATTATCCAGAATCCAGGATAGGTCCAGTTCTTTTGAATCTCCAATTTAAATAACCGAATCATTTCCCATGATTTAAAAGTTCTAAAAATTTTGATTCAAGTGTTCCGGCTCTTGACATAAAATGTGTAGGATACACTCCCTTCTCAATCAAGTATTTATGAAGGTCTTTTTTGGTAGGTCCTGGCAGTAGCTTGATGATAAATTTATCACGCATTTGTGTGAGATCCTCAATACCTTTAAATTCAGATAAGAGTTGATGAAGTAATTCGGAATCCTCAGCCCATATTTCAATTTGTTCCTCCCCTTCAAGAATCTGGTCCACGGGTCCGTCAAATATCTTCTTTCCTTTCTCCAATACTGCTACGTGTGAACATATTTTCTGCACCTCATCCAATAAATGACTGGCAAGAAAAATGGTTGTTCCTCCTGAAGCAACATCAAGAATCAGATTTCTAATGTCTGCAATCCCCTGGGGATCCATACCATTGGTGGGTTCGTCCAGCACAAGCACTTCCGGTTCAGCAACCAATGCAGCTGCTAAGGCGAGACGTTGTTTCATCCCAAGAGAATATGTTTTAAATGAACTGTCCTTTCGATCAGCTAATCCTACCTTCTCAAGAGTTGAAATAATGTTATGGTTACCAGTTCTTTTTATCCGTGTTATTATCCTTAAATTTTCTACAGCAGACAAATAAGGATAAAATGCAGGTAATTCAATTATTGATCCTATTTTGTAGAGAGCATTTTTGAGTGGATCATTATTAAACCATTGATATTTCCCTGAGGAAGGATTAATAATGCCAAGGATCATTCCTAAAGTGGTAGTTTTACCACTTCCGTTGGGTCCAAGAATTCCATATACCTGTCCATTTGATATTTCCAGGTCTAAATGTTGAACAGCCTTTATGGCCCCGTAGCTTTTGGAAAGAGCTGATGTTGTTAATATTATACTCACCTGAAGTATTACTTTATTACCGTAATTTTACGATTAAAATCAGAGGAAAGATACCCTAATTTTTTGGATCCTTTTTTAATCAACAAAAAAAAATATCCTATATTCGTATAAAACACATAATTTATGTTAGAGACTAATATTACTGAAGCCGCCAATATTTTTATCTGGATAGTCTGTCTTGGAATTGGACTTGTTGCCGGTCTGATTGCTATAGATAATTATAAGCCCAAAGAAAAAGACAAACCGGAATCTTCAAAATAACCCCATCATTATTAAATCTAATTTATTTCATTTTCCAGTTTCCAAATAATCGTAAAGGTTTTTGCTATTAAAACTGTGGTTTTTTCATAAAATGATTATTTTGTGACAGATTAAACCAGAGATGGATTGTTAATTGAAATAATGATTTGAAATAAGGGATGAACGTAAGGTTAAAATTTTTTGGAGGTGCCAGAACGGTTACTGGTTCCAAATATTTACTAGAAGTTGATAATTTTAAAATACTTGTTGACTGCGGATTGTTTCAGGGAATTAAGGAATTAAGATTAAAAAACTGGGAACAATTTCCCGTCAATGTGGAAGATATCGACGCAGTTTTTATTACTCACGCGCATATTGACCATACTGGTTATTTACCTCGATTAGTAAGGGAAGGGTATGGAGGCCCCATCTATTGTACAAAGCCAACAGAGGACCTTATGCAGATCATGCTCATGGATTCAGCAAAACTACAGGAGGAAGAAGCTGCTTTTGCAAGGAAGAAAGGATATTCCAAGCATGAAAATCCGCAGCCATTATATAATACGCGGGATGTGGAAAAGGTTATGCCCATGATAAAGTCCTTTGACTTTAATGAATTGATTTCCGTGAACGATCACATAGAAATTAAATTCCATAATGCAGGGCATATTTTGGGGGCTGCGGTAATTGAGGTTTTATTAATTGGAAGCAACCAGAAAAAGCGTTTACTGTTTTCAGGTGATCTGGGAAGAAATGAAGATGTTCTATTGTATCCTCCTACAGAGTTTCATAATGCAGATATCTTATTGATCGAGTCTACATATGGAAATAGGGAAAATCCACTGGGTGATCATTTATCCGAGCTTGCAAATGTTGTCAACCGGGCACTTGATCGGGGAGGCTGCCTATTGATACCCGCTTTTGCAGTAGGCCGGACCCAGACGATCTTATATTATCTGAAACTTCTATCAGAATCAAGCAGAATACCGGATGTACCCATATATTTTGACAGTCCAATGGCATTCAGTGTCACAGAGATCTACCTGAAGCATTTTGTATATCATAAGCTGGAAGAATCAAGTCTTCAAGTGAATAATGGCTCAGCTTTTGATTTTAAAAATCTGGAGTATAAGCAGTCGCAATCTGAATCCATAGGTATTAATGATATAAATAAAAATGCAATAATTATAAGTTCGAGTGGTATGTGTACAGGTGGAAGGATCATGCATCATTTGTTTCACCGGTTACAACGACCAGATGATACCCTGCTCTTTATTGGATACCAGGCTGAGGGGACACGTGGAAGAAGGATCTTGGAAGGGGAGGAAACTGTAAAATTATTTGGCCTGGAAATACCAGTCAAATGCCATGTTGAAAAACTGGAAGGCTTCTCAGCGCACGCTGACCGGGCCGAATTGCTCAACTGGATTGATAATTTTGAGGATTCACCTAAAAATATTTTCGTGGTTCATGGTGAGGAACGATCAGCCCTTGACTTCGCACATCTTATACATAAAAAATATAATTGGAATGTAATTGCCCCATCATTCCATGAAACATTTGAACTGTTTCGAGGAATTTAATATATACCCATTATGTCGACAATTGAACTGTTCTCCGTTACACTAATTTCTGTATTATTACTATTTCTGTTTGTCCTTCGGTTTAAGATCCATGCGTTTATATCGTTGTTATTGATAAGTATTCTGGTCGGTTTATTCACCGGTATGCAATTCGAAGAAGTTCTTAACAGTATACAGGAAGGTATGGGAGGCATTTTAGGATTTATAGCTGTGGTTATTGGATTAGGGGCCATTTTCGGAGAAATTTTACAGGATACAGGAGGTGTGGAGGCCTTGGCAAAATCCATGCTTAAAACATTTGGGGAAAAGAAGTCCTCCTGGGCGTTGATGACATCAGGCTTCCTTATAGCAATTCCCGTTTTTTTTGAAGTGGGCTTCATAATCCTTGTCCCTATTGCTTTTGCCTTAGCAAGAAAAACAGGTAAGTCAGTTTTATTTTATGCGATTCCTATGATGGCCGGGCTGGCCGTGACACATGCCTTCATACCCCCTACGCCCGGGCCTATAGCGGTTGCTCAAATTATTGATGTACCATTAGGCTGGATCATATTATTTGGATTTATTATTGGATTTCCAACCGCTATTGTAGCGGGCCCAATTTTTGGTAAATACATATCTAAAAAAATAATTATTCACCCCCCGGAGATCGATCCTGATTTAAAGGATATTACGGAAAAGGACCATGAGGATTTGCCGTCTTTCAAATGGGTGATATTTCTGATAGGACTTCCATTAGTACTTATATTGGCAAGGACATTTGTAGACCTTGCCTATGATGAAAACTGGCTTAATCAATCTGTATTTTGGGATGCCTTGAAATTTGTAGGCCATCCATTTATTGCATTATTAATTGCCACCCTTCTGGCGGGATATATTATGGGAATTAGACAAGGATATAAACCCGCTCAGATTATGCGAATTGCTAATGCAGCGCTTGCCCCAGCCGGATTAATAATTCTGGTTACCGGAGCTGGGGGTGTATTTAAACAAATCCTGGTAGATAGTGGGGTTGGCGAATCTCTGGCTGCATTGTTGACAGAGTATAATATTTCGCCCGTTGTACTTGCTTATATCATTGCCATTGTCGTACGTGTTACACAGGGATCGGCTACCGTAGCAATGATCACGGCTGCAGGGATGATAGCCCCGGTGGTTACCTTAATGAGTCTGGGAGATATAGAGAAAGCTTTAATCGTAGTTTCCATAGCTGCAGGATCTACGATGCTATCACATGTGAATGACAGTGGCTTCTGGTTGATCGGAAAATATCTTGGGATGGATGAAAAACAAACCCTTCAATCATGGACGGTAATGGAATCCCTGATATCCATATTTTCTTTTATCATTGTTCTAATACTAACGATGATATTTACTTGAAAGGCTATTTAGGTGGATAATGGAGTTCAAGGAAATTAAGAACCTCATCCATTGATTTCATTTTCAAGATCCTGGTTTTTTGACTGGTTGTCTTGATATTATCATAGAATTTATTAACTGATATGGTAGTGACAAGGCTCTCAGGAAGGATAGTTATTATATTCTCTATCTTCGTCCTTATCATGAATGTTTCATTAAACTCATTTTCAAGCCACTCATGATGTGATTCAGGCAGTAAAGATATAGCAGCAAAAGTGTCGATTACCAGATTTTTAACTTTTTTCTTTATACAAAATTCCTGTAAGAAGAAATTAAGAGATTTGAAGTCATCAAATGAACAGTTTACAACACGCCATTCTTCCCGTACATACTGAAGCTTTTCATTCCATAACAAACTACAAAAATCAGCCTTAAATATCTCCTCTTCCATTGCGAATCATAATCAGAAAAGTAATATTAAGAAATATAATCTATATTGAAAAAATAAAACCTAAAAGATAATGATCTTTATTAATTACCTGGGAAATACCAGATATTCAAATATGAAGTAATTGACCAGGTGCTTAATATGATTAAATTTTATATGACAATTTATTTACCTATACTGCGAACAATCAATTGTTTGACATTATTTTTACAGACCTGTAGAGTATCTTCAGTAGATATTATTAAAAAGCCATGAATCACATGTTGCGCATTGCGTCGTAATTTTATAACGTAGAAAATATTAAGACCTATGAAATTGGTATTTAAGATCGAGTATTATACAGAATTTGGCCAAAACCTTTTTGTTACCGGAAATATATCTGAACTCGGGGCATGGGATAAAACAAAGGCACCTGACATGAGATATGTTGGGGAAGGGCAATGGGAATTGGAAATATTTTCGGAAAATATCGCTATAGAACAATTAGAATATAAATATTTTATCAGAGATGATAGAAATTCTATAATAGCCGATGAATGGGGCAAAAGCAGAATTTTCAAGTTTAAAAGTAGAAAGTTTTACTCCTATTTTTTTGAAGATACCTGGCTGTCAAATACCGATCCGCAAAATCCATTATTTTCATCAGCGTTTTCGGGTAATCTATGGCGTAGAAAAGCTAAAAAGTCCGAAAAAAAATCCTCACATCTTAACCATGTGTTTCAATTGCTTGCCCCAAGGATAGATAATGACCATGTATTCTGTGTAATCGGCGATGATAAAAAACTGGGGAATTGGAACCCGGATCAGGCGGTAATAATGGATGGAAGCCAATACCCCTTATGGAAAGCCGAAGTATTTCTTGAAAACTCTACGGGACCAACTCACTATAAATATGGTCTTTACGATCTTAAGAAAAAGAAATTTATTGCTTATGAGAACGGTTCGAATAGAACAATACATCATAAGCTCTCAGTAATTGACAATGGCTTGTCCATTAAAACAGATGTAAATTATAATTACCCCGATGGAATGTGGAAGGGTGCCGGTGTGGCCATACCTGTTTTTTCATTAAGAACCGAGAGAAGTTTTGGAGTGGGTGAATTTATGGACCTAAAGGTTCTGGTGGACTGGGCTGTAAAATCGGGTCTTAAATTGATACAAATATTACCCATAAATGATACCGTTGCCAATCATACATGGAAAGATTCATATCCTTATGCCGCCATATCTGTTTTTGCCCTTCATCCGGTATACCTGAACCTATTGGGAATGGGGAAATTGTCGGATAAAAAGCAGATGGATTCTTTTCTGAAAAAAGGAAATAAGTTGAACAAACTGGACACTTTCGATTATGTGTCTGTCATGGATTTAAAATCTAAATACTATAAATTATTATATGATCAGGAAAAGGATAAATTTCTGAAAGATAAAAAATATAAAAAGTTCTTCAAGGAAAACAAAGATTGGCTTATTCCTTATGCAGCATTTTCATGCCTCAGGGATAGATATGGTACTCCTGATTTCACAAAATGGAGTGCTTATACGTCTTATGAAGAAAATGAGATTCAAAATTTGGTAAAACCAATTAACGATGATTTTGATGATTTTGCTGTTCATTACTTCATTCAATATCATCTTCACGTCCAATTAAGTGAAGTTGTTGAATATGCACGCTCAATGGGCGTGATTTTGAAAGGCGACCTTCCAATTGGAATTTACAGGGATAGTGTTGACGCCTGGGTAGAACCCAGACTTTACCATATGAATAAACAGGCAGGAGCTCCCCCGGACGCCTATTCGGTTACCGGGCAAAACTGGCGATTTCCAACTTATAACTGGGATGAGATGGCTAAAGATAATTATGCCTGGTGGCGTCGCCGCCTGAGTCAAATGGCCAAATATTTTGATGCATACCGCATCGATCATATACTCGGATTTTTCAGGATCTGGGAGATACCCTTTGAATCCATTCAAGGACTTATGGGTATTTTTAATCCCTCCATACCCATGTATAAAAATGAAATTGAAAGCCGTGGTATCTATTTCGACTATGACCGGTTTTGTAAGCCCTATATAAGGGATTACATGGTGGAGGAAATATTCAGAGATTATGCTGACGAGTTGAAAAGGGATTTTCTTGTGAAAGCAGGTGACGGGAACTATAAGCTTAAGGATGAATTTGATACTCAGAGAAAAGTGGAAGATTACTTTTTGGCTCATCCATTGGAAAACCAGGAAAAGGAGAATTTCCTGAAAAATGCCCTGTTTTCTTTAATAGGGAATGTGCTGTTT
This sequence comes from uncultured Roseivirgaceae bacterium, assembly GCA_964389805.1. Classification (GTDB taxonomy): domain Bacteria; phylum Bacteroidota; class Bacteroidia; order Cytophagales; family Cyclobacteriaceae; genus JAGTVG01. Next base: position 40,303 of record CAYMFU010000052.1, read on the forward strand.
TTTGAGGAACCAGGTTCCAATGGAACCGCCTTTCATCCAAAAATTGCCTTTCATAGCAGCTACTCATACCAGGAACTTGATGATCATACAAAAAGTGTTTTGAATGATATTTATACCCACTATTTTTACCATCGACAGGAGAAATTCTGGAGGGAACAGGCCATGGTCAAGCTCCCTGTTATCAATAAAGCTTCTGATATGCTGATCTGTGGCGAGGACCTGGGTATGGTTCCGGACTGTGTGCCAGGAGTAATGCATGAGTTAGGAATTCTCAGATTATATATCCAGCGTATGCCAAAAGAAACTGATAGCGAGTTTGGGCATCCTGCACATGCACCTTATCTTTCAGTGGCCAGCCCATCCTGTCATGATATGTCAACCGTTAGAGGTTGGTGGGAAGAGGACCAAGAACGTTCCCAAAGATTTTACACTCAGTTTTTGGGGCATAGCGGGGAAGCACCAGATGTTTGTGATACATGGATTTCAGAAGAGGTAATGCAACAACATTTACATTCATCAGCCATGTGGACTATTTTCCCGATTCAGGACCTGGTTGGGATGGATGAAAAATTAATGAGAAAGGATCCCTTAGATGAAAGGATTAATGATCCAAGTAATCCAGACAATTTATGGCAATACCGTTTTCATATGAACCTTGAAGAACTGGTCAAGGAAAAGGAATTTAATAAGAAATTACGCTCAATGGTTAAGAATGCCGGCCGGGATAATAAATTCTAATTAAAAGGCTGTTTTGCGTTTATTTTATGGTTACATAAAGTAAAATTTATATCCGAAAATCTTATTTACATTTAATCCGATACGAATTTGACATTTTCCTTCTTTTTACGAAATGAAATCTTCTCAGGAAGATGATTATCTTCTCCCTTCAGGGATCCTGGATTTGGGGAGGATAACCTCATGGGGAGCGACAATAGCACCCTCTCCAATTTCAACATCTCCAAAAACCGTGGCTTTCAAGCCAACGGTAGCCTTATTTCCAATCTTAACCTTGTCTACAATGAGATATCCTTTAGAAGCATAATGCGCAATTAAAGTTACTGATCCGCCAATAGTCACTTTATCTCCTATTTCAATCATGCATGGATCCGAAATATTGGTTGTATTTATGTGTGAACCCTTTCCGATCTTCATCCCCATCATTTTGTAGAAAAGTGTATTCAATGGTGTGGGTGTTACAAATTCAAGAAATGTATACCTTACAAGATAGGTTAAAGCATTATGAAAATACCAGGGTACTGTTGATAAGGAATAATAGTTTCCACGGAAAGGCTTCAGGCGAAAGGGCAATAAAAAATTAAACAAGGGAGCGACAAATAAAAGGGTAATTCCATAGATAAAATATCCAAATGAAACACCACATCCTAAAGCTATAAAATGCCATATCGGTGACCACGAACTGGATATGTCCGAAATAAAGTTAAAAAATAATATTCCGGGAGCAATTGAAACTCCCATGGCCAGTGTGGAAACCAGGTATAAAGGAAAAAGTGCAATGATAAAACTGAGTAATCTGAATTTTCTTAGGATGAATTCAAGAATACCACCCATGCCTTTTCGATCAGTGGTTGCCGAATCAAGATCTTCCCGAACTTTTTTTTCAGTCATAATGATTCATAAGTTTAGTGTAATTTTTATAAGAGTAATGGTTTTTTTATCCTTCAACCTTAAAAGACAATTGAATAGAAAAACAATTTAAACATTATCGTTTTTAAATACAATTTTATAGAATCGATGACTGGAAGAGTGCCCGAATTATTTATTAAAATAAACTTAACTGATTTTCAGGTAAAGCTTTTTCCAACTGAAGCAATTTCTTTTTAATTTCCATCCCTCCGGCATACCCTACCATACTACCATCACTACCAATAATTCGATGACAGGGCACTATGATGGAAATGGGATTGGCACCATTCGCAGTGGCTACAGCCCTAATTGCTTTAATATTACCCAGTTGTTTTGCCAGAGCAGAATAGGTCATTGTTTTTCCATATGGGATCTTCAACAACGCATTCCAGACTTTTTTCTGGAAATCGGTCCCAATAAAACACAATGGAATGTCAAAATCTGATCGATTCTGATCGATATATTGGCATAACTGCCTTCTTGTTTCTTCAATAATAGATGATTTCTTTTCAACGTAATTGGCTTTTAAGGCAGTTTGTATTTTCTCATCGATTGAATCCCGCATTTTCCTATATCGCCAATCACACAAACTCAGTTTTCCGTTATATTCACCAAGAATAAGCTCTCCCAGGGGTGTTTTAAAGTATTCTATATTTATGTCCACTTGCATCGATGGATTGATTTTAAGTAGATTTTATGAATTGCCTGGGACATACATATCATCCGAAGCTAGACTACATTTTTCAATTATCTCCTTGCAGTATGGAAGATAACCTGCCATTGGTGTACGGCTATCTGAGCCAAAGGAAAACTTAATACCTTCTGATTTTGCCATCTTAATAAAGGCCTCATGCGGGACATGCGCCATCTGGTTAATTTCAATAGCAATTCCACGTGACTTTGCTTTCGAAATGATTAATTCCATCCTATCTTCCGTCCATATTTTGTAATAATCTCTGGCGATACAGACAGGTAAGAATAAAGGCCATCCGAAAATATTAATCGGTTCGTTCTCGAGTATATCAACACTATGCGTCATATACTGCTCCATGAAAACCTCAATATCTTCCACATGAGAATCGAGCTGCCAGATCCGGTTATATTTTCCATCACCCAATGGAATGGTCTGAGGATCCATAAGCACATAATCAAGTTCATCCAGTAGATCTTGAGAAAAATCCTGACTCCAATTCCTAAACATTGGTTGTAATCCTATAAATACAGGATATGCCCTTAGTTTTTCGATGTATCTTCTCAGGTCATCATCATTTTTAATAGCTGCCCACTTCCCGGGGTGTTCTACAATACCGAATTTCACATTTCTTTCTTCCGATATTTTCATGATTTTATCGATCGTAAAACTATTGGTCATATGACAGTGCAGATCGATCATTTGAAAATCAGATGATAGTGTTCCAAGAGATAGATTCGGAATACTTAGAACACCAGCTGTTGTTAGAGCAGTGTTTGATAGAAAATGTCTTCTTTTCATTGTAAAATAATTAATTGTAGAATATCCTCGTGTTCAAAAAAGCATCTTTGTTATAAGCCTATATTATATACTGGAAGAGCTTTAAACATGTAAATTTATAATATTCTGAAATAAAGGTTTTATTAAAATAGTTTGAGAGATATATCATTTTTATATTCCTTTTTAATCTTGATATTTCGCTGGTAGTTTCCCCAACTCAGGTCAACATAGTCTATTTCATTATTGATGAGGAGGTGTAGGCTTTCATCATTTTTTGCTATCCGGCAACTATGCCGACCGTCACTCTGTACTGACAATATCATACTGTTTTCTTTTAACAGCCGGTATTCTATAATATCTTCTTTAGTCGATTTGGCCTGGTAGGTCAGCTGATCGCCTGGGGATTCATGCTCAGTACCCTCATAGTAAAAACTTTTAGTATCCAAATTCCAGTTTTTCTCAGGCCTGGTTCGATAGTATTTTATATCATTTGCATATAATCCGACGGTTCCCCTTCGCGTAGAAAGATGATCAGAGGGATAATATGACCAATATGAATCCCTTGACCATGAAAGAGAATCAATATCATTCTCCAGTTCAAAGCGGATTCCTATTTCACGAATGAATTCATCCGGGATTTTTTTAACCTGATATTTTACCTTCATTATACCATCAGAACTGATATTGAGACTGAATTCCACAGCTGACAGGTCTTTGATTTCTCCTTTAAGATGAACTTTCACAGCATTGGATTCAAGGCTATAGGATAGCTTCTTTAAGTTCCAATTCTCACCATAATCCGTTATTTCGTGATAGGAATACATTACAGCCTTGCCTTTCGCTCGAAGGTTAATGTATGGACCGGATAATGATATAGTATCCGAGGCTTTGATCATTTTTTGTATCAGCCCGGTATTTTTATCAATCAGGATCTTTGTATGGGTATTGCATAAGATTATTAGTTGATCCTTAGTTTCTTCAACATTAATATTTCCACCTATCGGCTTAGAACCATTAGTAGTTTTCGTTGACTTCAAATTCAGTTCATATTTATCGATCAATGCGCCATTAGAATCTCTAAATTCCAGTATTGCAGGTAGTCCGGGATCCCATTTTTCCATATTAATTTTAATTAGCCCTTTTGTGTGCGGTTTTATCGAGGGGGATTTTATAGTCCTTTCTTCATCTTTATAAAAAAGTTTAATCGTTAATTCATCAATATTGGTATGATCAAACCGGTTGTATAATGGAAGAGTAACCTGGGACCCTTCTTTGTAATTTTCCACTTCAGTTTGAAGTAATTTCACTGGAGAGTATGCTTTTTTTGTATTCCAGAATTCCGGCTTTTTTCTTCTCCAGGTATCCACAATACCCCATTCTCCATAGCCAACGGTATTCCCTGTATAGGCGGCTGGAATCACATTTTTATCAATTTTACCCCACCATTCATTATAACCCGGTAGTGAATCCGGTAGCATAAAACTTTCATCGATCATGCCCCATATGGCCCCTCCCAGGCCGCCATCAGCTTCAAAGGTTTTTTGCCACATCATGTCCAAACTTCTCCCCCAGAAATCCCGGATGTTGGGATCTTCGATCACTGTAAAATTATTGTAACAAGCCACATGGGCCCATTCATCAAATATTACAGGCATTTGCTTGAAGCCAAAATCAATAGTTTTAATTCCATATTGGTTCATATTTCCGGAGGTGTCCGGATAGTGCATACTCAGGATTTCATAGGAATCAATCCCTTCCGGTACCTTTCCCGGGTAGCTGAAAATCACTGGACGGGTATCGTCATTTTCCTTCACCCAGTCAAATGATCTTTTAAAATTAGAACCGAATTCATTTTCATTGCCAATAGACCACATAATTACAGAGGGATGGTTTTTATGATTATTCACCATTTCAGCCAATTGCATCAGATAACGATCTGTAAATTCAGGTTCATTTTCTGAATCCCCTGGTCTGTATTCTTCTGTGCGATGTGAACCGACGAAGCAGACAGCAGTTTCATCTTCCACATATAAACCATAAATATCACACAAGCTTAAAAAATTCTCTGATGGTGGATAGTGTGATGTCCGGATGAAATTCATATTGGCTTCTTTGGCCAATAAAACATCCTTCAAGTCATATTCTGGTGTTGAAAGCCTGCCCAATAAAGGATGAATATCATGACGGCAGGCCCCGCGGAGTTTAACTTCTTTACCGTTTACCAGAAGTTTATTTCCTTGAACTGAGACCTCCCGAAATCCAATCGGCATATTTTTCTGCCATAATATGTCACCATTCTCCAATAGAGAAATTTTCAACTCATACAAATTTGGATGTTCAGCATCCCATTTAAGTGGATCCAGAATATGATTTTCAAAGGAGAAATCTTTCGTGTCCTTTAGCTTCAGGATGGTATTTTTAAGAGGGATAGCTGTGTTTTCAGGATCAAATAATGCCAGGGAAATTTCAATGTTTTCTTCTGGATGGTTGTTGATTTTACCTTTAACAATAAGATTGGCATGTTGAAATTTGCTATCCAGATCAGTACTTATAGCAATCGTTTCCGGATAATTGACAGGTAGTGTGAGCAATTTTACATTTCGCAGAATGCCTCCAATCTGATGTTTGGCGTAACCGCTGGCATATGATATTTCGTCGGCCCTGTCGGTAACCTCAACAATTATAGTAGCTTTTTCTCCCGGTCTTATAGCTTCGGATATATCGCAATCCCATGTCGTAAATCCTCCGTGGTGATCCCGGATAAAGATTCCATTTACCCAAACCCTGGCAAAACTATACACGCCCTCAAAGCGGAGTTTTACGGTCTTAGCATTTATGTCCTGGGGAACGGTAAAGGATTTTTTATATACAAAGGGTATATCATGTTTAATGGGGTATCCCTGCATCATCACTTCTCCGGGAACCTGAATGTCATGCCAAAGCATATTCCCTTGATTTAATTCCCAGAATCTTCCGGAAGGCTCTAAACATATCTGCCAGGTCCCATTAAGGTTCACTACTGGATTTGATACGTCTTTTACATATATCTGCCCTGATATTTGTGCTTCGGTATTAAAACGAACTGCCAATAATGAAAGAAAAATAATAAACCTTGACATTACCCGGGGATTAAAAAATGGCAAAAAAAATTCATTTACTCCTGTGCTTCCATACCGTATTGAGACCATTCTTCCTTGGAAGGCCCGTAAATACCGGGAACTTTCAAATTCTGAAGACGCATCAGAATAGTCATTTGCGCTCTGTGATGGATCTGGTGTTTTATCAAAATGGATAATATCTTCCGCCCTTGCCAGGTTTGTCCGTAAATTTTCAATTCCCTTGTAAGATCGGCATCTGTCCATTTCTGCTCAAGTATCTCATAAAGCTTCGAACTATGTTCTTTATATAGATCAATAATCTTAGGAAAAGAGGTAGGAATATCCATTCCTTCAAGGGGATCATCTTCTATAATACCACAACTTTTAGGCATTTCCGTTACCGTTTGAGTAATATGCCAAGCCATACGATCAAATGAACGTATGTTTTCATTTTCCTTAACAGATTTTACTGAATCAGGGATATTTGAAAAAACTTTTATGGTGGCTTCAATTTCTTCTTTCCAGTCTTCAAGGAAGTCTTTTATTTTTTGATACATGAATTCAAGATATTATTCCATATCCAATTTAATAAATTATTAAACCGGGAGGTAATAATTTAATATTTGATTTAAAATACGTTCAAATTTCAGTATGCGAAAAGGAAATTATAATCAGTCTTAAATACCTGTTATTAACATGATGTCAAAAAAGCTATATCATCCGGATATAGGTTCCGGCAATTGTTTTTTTAAAATATAAGAGGATTGAGAAATGAAGTATAGATTAAATAACACAATTATTGTTTTATTCATCCGGTTATAGTTGTGAAAGGGCCATTAAGAACCATCCTGCATGTGGTATCCATTGTTCTGACCATCGCCATTGTTGTGCCGGATCATTATTATAGGGCAATGGCATAAATGAAATATCCGATTCATTTTCAAATCCTGAAGTAATTCCATTACATATACCACCCCGATAATTTACATTTACGGGTTCAAGATATTCCGGATTGTTATATCCAATTCCATCCAGCATACAGGTATTGTAAGGATTCAATCCCAGAATCCAGTTGATCTGGTCAATTGCATATTCTTTAGCCTTGTTTTTCTTTTCATTCGATAGATGGGGTCCAGCCTTTAACATAGCTGTAGCAAGAGAAGCGATCCTGGCATTTTCTCCCTGCCACCAATATCCCGATTCATTGTTATGAGGAAAAAAGAATGAGGATTTCGGTTCAGATTCATTAGCGGGCTTTACGTATTGTCTGGGATATCCAAACGGATTAATAACCTCATTTGTGATCATAAGTTCAAAATCAATGGCTGTTTGTATACTTAGAATGATTTCATTCCGAACATGTTGATCTTTTTCAATTTCAAGATATTTGCAGAGGGCTATTAATGGCAGGCCAGCATCGGAGGCATGAAAAAATGGCCTGCTTCCTTTTTCATCAGCCCTCCACCAGCCGGAATAATTGGAGTCAACATATAGCCGATTGATCAGCATTTGTGATCGTTTTCTTGTATGATCGATATAAGATTCATCCCTTGTCGTTTCGTATAATTCTATTGTGGCCAATAGGAAACAGTAATCATCAATGATATTTTCTATTCCATCATCGAGGTATTCCTGATTCTTTTTTAGGAGGTGACGGAATCCCTGTACAGCCCTATCAATATATACTTCTTTTTTATATTCTCCTTCGTAACCGGATCTGGCAGTTTTCGCCAATGCTGCAATCGCCATCCCGCCGCCCTGTCGGAAGCCAGCCTGAAAATCAGCAGATCGCTTACCATTTTGACCTTCGTAAGCACATATTTCCCTTTTTCCTGGATCTTTACTCCAATTATCAAATACGGTCATATAAAAATAACCTTCCGGATCCTGCATTCTGACAAGAAAATCAGCTCCATAAACTGCTTCTTCAATTAAGGATTCTTTGAAATTATTGGATACAAATGATTTTTTTTGAATTGCATCATAAGATTCCAGCATGCTCCATATGATCAATGGCGTTTGCTGTGGATTTAAATAATTGGCATAGCTTAGATGACTTAAATACTTGCTGACATCGCCTGAGGCATCATTCCATCCACCGTATACATCGACGCGGTCATTTCTATTTCCAAAAAATGATACATGGGAGTCTTTTTCTTTGTATTTTTTATCAGGATGCTGGGATTTGAATCCTTCCAATATTAAAGGCAGGCATGACGATTGAATGATATCCCTTTCAATTCTAAACCAATTACTTATTATTTCGTCTTGATCAACATTTATAATAATTTGATAGGGCCCGGAGTTTTTAATATTTGAAAAAAATCCTTCATAGGCCTTGCCGGTATGCCATTCATCGATCTGCCCTCCTTCCCTCAATTCACCTTTATGGATAATTTTATGATTACTATCAGCCACCATAAATTGTTTGGGTACTTCTTTAGATTTAGTTTGAAAAACAAATTTTTTTATCCCGGAACTAGTATATCCTATATGATTTATCAGTATGGCAGACATCTTTTAAAATTATTTAAGCAATATAAAAAAAGCCCGCTGGAACTACCAGCAGGCTTATATATTTTGCTTATTTCTATTGAGATTAAGCTTCTCTCACTGCGGCTTGTGCAGCAGCAAGTCTGGCTATAGGTACACGGAATGGTGAGCAACTCACATAGTTCATTCCAACCCTGTGACAGAACTCGACTGATCTTGGATCCCCGCCATGCTCGCCACAAATACCTACCTTCAAATCAGGTTTAGTCTGGCGGCCTCTTTGAATGCCAATCTCAACCAATTGTCCAACACCTTCCTGATCCAATGTTTGGAATGGATCATCCGGAAGGATTTCTTTATGAACATATTCCGGCAAGAAAGTTCCTGCATCATCACGGCTGTATCCAAATGCCATTTGAGTTAGGTCATTGGTTCCAAAAGAAAAGAATTCAGCTTCTTCAGCTACTTTATCAGCAGTTAAAGCAGCGCGTGGTATTTCGATCATTGTTCCGATCAAATAATCAACCTTTGCACCCATTTCTTCCTGAACCTTTTCAGCAGTCGCCCGAACTACAACTTTCTGGTCAGCTAATTCTGCCTTGGTTCCAATAAGTGGAATCATTATCTCAGGAAACACCTTAACACCTTCTTTAGTCAGTTGACATGCAGCTTCCATAATGGCTCGTGCCTGCATTTCAGTGATTTCAGGATAGGTAACACCTAATCGACATCCACGATGTCCCAGCATCGGGTTGAATTCATGAAGTGCAGCAACTTTAGCTTTGACTTCTTCCAGGGTGATACCCATTTCATCAGCCATTTCCTGCTGATTTTCTGGCTCATGTGGAAGGAATTCATGCAAAGGTGGATCCAGTGTTCTTACCGTAACAGGCAGATCATGCATGGCTTTGAAAATACCATAGAAATCTTCTCTCTGATATGGCAATAATTTATCAAGCGCTTTCCTTCTTCCTTCTTCATCATCAGAAAGAATCATTTCCCTAACCGCTTTGATTCGGTCACCTTCGAAAAACATATGTTCCGTACGGCAAAGTCCTATGCCTTCAGCACCAAAGTTTCTTCCAACATCTGAATCGTGAGGAGTATCTGCATTGGTTCTGACATTAATGGTTCTGAATTCATCAGCCCATCCCATTAAAATACCGAAGTTACCTGACAATTCAGGATCGATGGTTGGTACTTTTCCTTCGAGAACTGTTCCTTCTGAACCGTCGAGTGAAATCCAATCGCCTTCGTTATAAGTGTTGCCACCTACTGACATCGTTTTGGACTTATAATTGATATCTAATGCACTACATCCAGCTACACAACATGTGCCCATACCGCGTGCGACGACGGCAGCGTGTGAGGTCATACCTCCACGTGAGGTAAGAATACCCTTCGCAACGTGCATTCCGCCAATATCTTCCGGAGAAGTCTCAATTCTAACGAGAATTACATCTTCACCCTTTGCGGACCAATCTTCAGCTTCATCAGCGTGGAAGACTATTTTACCTGTTGCTGCACCTGGAGAAGCAGGCAATCCTTTAGCAAGGGTGTTCTTGTCAGCTTTAGGATCAAACATCGGGTGGAGTAATTGATCGAGAGCTGCAGGAGCCACTCTCAATACTCCGGTTTTCTTGTCAATCAATCCTTCTTCAACCATTTCCACAGCAATTCTAACAGCAGCTTCTGCGGTACGCTTACCGTTTCGGGTCTGCAGCATCCACAACCTGCCTTGCTGTATGGTGAACTCAATATCCTGCATGTCTTTATAATGCTTCTCCAGTTTCTGGTATATTGAAACCAGGTCAGCATATGGTTCTGGCATTAGTGCTTCCAGTGTCACCTGGCTATCGTCACTTTGTGTTGATGTATTGACAGGCTGAGGCGTTCTGATTCCAGCTACAACGTCTTCACCTTGTGCATTTACCAGGTATTCACCGTAAAACTGCCTGTTACCTGTTGCCGGGTCCCGTGTAAAGGCAACACCAGTGGCGCAATCATCGCCCATGTTACCATAAACCATAGTCTGAACGTTAACAGCTGTACCCCAATTGGATGGGATATTATTCAATGCCCTGTATGTTTTAGCTCTGTCATTCATCCAGCTACCAAATACAGCACCTACAGCACCCCATAACTGCTCCATTGGATCTTCCGGAAAATCTCTTCCGGTTTCTCTCTTAATGGCTTGCTTGAATTCAGCAACGAGTTCCTGAAGGTCCTCGGTGGTAAGATCAGTGTCAAGTTCAACACCTTTTGCCTTTTTCTTTTCCTCGATGATCACCTCGAAAGGATCTTCATCTTCCTTATTCTGCGGTTTAAGATCCAGAACAACATCACCATACATTTGAACGAACCTTCTGAATGAATCCCATGCGAATCTTGGCTTACCTGAAAGTTCGGCAAGACCTTCTACGATCACATCGTTCAAGCCGAGGTTAAGAACAGTATCCATCATACCTGGCATTGATGCCCTGGCACCTGAGCGTACAGATAACAATAATGGATTTTTAGGATCACCAAAGGTCATTCCCATTTCTTCCTCTACCTTCTTAATGGTAGCTGCAACTTCCTCTTCCAATCCGGCAGGATAGTTTCTATTGTTTTCGTAAAACTCTGTACAAACTTCTGTTGTAATTGTAAAACCAGGAGGAACAGGAATGCCAATATTGCACATTTCAGCGAGGTTGGCCCCCTTACCTCCAAGTAAGTTTTTCATTTCTGCTTTTCCATCTGATTTGTTGGCAGCAAAAAAGTAAACATATTTTTTACCTGATTTCATAAATAACTATTTTGATTAAAGAAAATCTATTGAATTCGAATTAAAATTTTATTAAGAAAAATCTGCAAAGAACCTTCCTAAAAAATTGAACCACAAAGATATACAATCGACAGGCAAAAAATATGGGTAAATGTCATAAAATCGCTAAATTTTGCATAATCATTCTGACTTATGAATACCTGATCCCAGTAAATATATTTACTGCTTACATTTACGAATACGGAAACAGATTATATTTTGATTAAGTTTTTATATATCGCTATTATATCGAGTTCATTTTTATGGACTTCAGATGATAAATCAGAAGATAAAAAAACCTATTCAGAGATCAAATCCTGGTATAAAAACAGTAAGGATAAACCTGTCACATTTTATCCAACTCATACAAATGAACGCTTGAAGAATAAATCATTACTTCAGATTATTCTCATTCGTCACGGAAATCCTGAGATAAATAAAAATGGCTGGTTCAGTTATAAAGCTGCAAAAAATTATATAAAAGCTTATGATACTGTCAATGTAAGAAGTATTGAAAAACCTCCTGTTATATTAGAATCAGACGAAGAGGTTAAGATCTATAGCAGTTCCTTGTACAGGGCATATGATACCGCACTGAAAATTTTTGGCGATGATAGAACCATCGATATGGATTCTGTATTTATCGAATTTCAAAGAGAAATAACACCTTTACCTTTGATTTTACCCATAAAAGCTTGGACCGGTTTATCCAGGTTTTTTTGGATCATCGGACTCCACTCCACTGACATCCCCAGTTTTCGGTCAGAAAAATCCAGAGCCGAGAGGGGCGCGGAATTACTGGAAATGGCTACCATGGAAAATAATAAAGTAATCCTTGTGGGACATGGCTTTTTAAATAAATATATCGTGCGGAGTTTAAAGAAAAATGGTTGGAAGCATTCATTTAATGGCGGTAATGATTACCTGGCTGTCCAGGTAATGACTAAAATTGAGTATAAATGATCCGTAAATTTCATTTCGTCCTAAAAATTGCCCTGTTCATCGAGATTTTTTGCTGGTTTTAACTTTCCGAGCGAATTTTCCATCATAAATGAAAATTATGGTTCATTGGATAACATTAGAAATAATTGTAAGAAACTTTTAGTTAATGGAGATAATTATTTCCCGTTTATGTTTCAATGTTCCGGTCAAATAAATCTTAAAAGTCATGAAAACTAAAAATGCATTATTCCTGATTGTAATTTTAATCTCAGCTCAGTCTTGTACAATATTTTCATTAAATCCTCTTTATCATGATGAAGATTTGCTTGAACCCAACGAATTAGTTGGATTATGGCAGGATGCAGATGAAGGGGAAGAATATGTCTCTTTTGAAAAGTACGAGGATAAAAAATATATTCTACGATATATGGAAAACAATGAAGATCCGAAGGAAAGTGATACAATTTCGTATGAAGCTGGACTTCTGAAACTGGGAGATCATTATTTTATTGATTTGTATCCCTATTATGACGAGGGATTTGAAGAGGAAGATTATTTATTCAGAAGCTTCATTCCTGCCCATGCGGTCTTAAAGATTGAATGGGGAAATGATAAAATGCAATTGTACACCTTATCTTATGATAGACTAAATGAACTGTTTGAGCAAAACAGAATTCGGATAAGACATCAGATGTTTGAGGAATATATAGTCATAACTGCATCTACAGAAGAATTACAAAAGTTTATCAGAAAATATGCGGATGATGAATTGGCCTTTGATGATCCGGATAAATTAATTAAAATTAGATAAACAGTATTAAAATGAAATTTATAATGAAAATTGTTCAAAACAAGATGGTTTATCATATCCTGTTCTGGACGATTTCTTTTTATATTCTTCTGCAGTATTTCTCTATTTTGCAAAATGTATCTCGCATAGATTACATTTTTACAGGCTTATATCATCTTAGTATTTTATGTGCTGTATACATTAACTTGTATTTTTTCATACCCAGGTTCTTAAATAAGATGGAGTTTTGGAAATATGTGATCTCCCTGATTGTACTTTATTTCCTTTTTTATGTGATACATGTTTTAATCTTTGATTATGTTGTTGACTTGTTTTCTCCAAATTATTATTTGATCACCGTATATAATCACAAAGAATTGCTTAAGATTTTTGTGGTTTATTTATTTCTTACCACATTGCTGGCATATGGCAAATTATGGTTTAATTTCATCAGATCAAACAGGGAATTAATTATCTCCCAACTGAAAACCTTAAAGATCCGGTTAATAAATATTCATCGAAACAGGTTATTTCTTCATGTTTTGTTCTGGGTTATATCATTTTATATTCTTCTGCAACATTTTTCCATATCACAGAAGATTACCATTATAGATTATTTATTTACAGCACTATTTCATATCAGCATTTTGAGTGCAGTTTATATCAATCTCTATTTTTTGATCCCTAAATTTTTAAACAAGCAGAATTATATAAAGTATGTAATTTCACTAATACCCTTATTTGGATTATTCTACGGGATCCATGTTTTCACATTTGATATATTATCAGAACTTGTTTTCCCGAATTACTACCTCATTGTCTTTTATGATTATATCGAATTATTAAAATACTTCCTAGTATATCTGGGCCTCACTTCCTTATTTGTACTGTCAAAATCCTGGATCGACCTGGCAGATTCGAAGAAAGAACTGGCTGAAAAGGAAAAGGAGCTTATTCATAATGAATTAAAAGCCTTGAAAGCTCAGGTGAATCCTCATTTCCTATTTAACAGCCTGAACAGTATATATTCTCTCACATTAAAAAAATCAGATCAGGCACCGGAAGTGATTTTAAAGCTTTCAAATGTAATGAGATATATGATCTATGAATCGAATGAACAAGAAGTACCACTGGAAAAAGAAATTAATTTTATTGAAAATTATATTGACCTTCAAAAACTGAGAACCAAAAATCCTGATTCAGTTACTTTACATATAAATGGTGAAATCAAAGATCAGAAAATTGCACCATTAATTTTGATCGTATTTATAGAAAATGCATTTAAACATGGTGTAAAAGGTGATACGATAAATCAATTTATTCGAATAAATATTATTGTTTCAGATACTGCAATACAGTTTTTTTCTGAAAACAATATCGGCCATGTTGATGAAACTGATCAAAATGAATATAAAGGACTTGGATTAGAGAATGTAAAAAGAAGACTTGATTTGCTATATAATGAAAATTTTGATCTGAATATGGCTAGAACACCAGATACCTTTATCGTTGATTTGAAAATCTTAATATGAATATATTATCCAGCTTGATCGTAGATGATGAACCATTATCCCAGGATGTATTAAAACAATTCGTGGACGATGCACCTATGTTGCAACTCAAGGGAATTTGTTCAGATGCACTGGAAGCCCTCGAATTCTTACGTCAAAATACAATCGACTTGATCTTTCTGGATATCAATATGCCCAAACTGTCGGGTATCAATTTTGTGAAAACGCTGGAGAATCCTCCAATGATCATTTTCACTACAGCCTATGCAGAATATGCGGTGGAAGGATTTGAACTGGATGCAGTAGATTACCTATTAAAGCCTATTGCATTTGATCGATTCCTCAAAGCAGCAAATAAAGCTTTGGAGCATCAGCAAGCCTGGAAGATCTTTGAAAGCAGTAAAAATAGTATCGATATTGATAAGCCTGATTACCTGACGATCAAGTCCGATAAGCGGATATATAAAATTGCCATTGATAATCTATTTTATATTCAATCCTATGGGGATTATGTAAAAATACATACAAGGGATAAGGTAATTATTGCAGCTGAGACCATGAAAAATATGGAAAAGTATCTTGTTCCTCATTGTGTCAGGATCCATAAATCATACCTTGTCAACAAAAAAGCCATCAAGTATGTAGAAGGGAACCAGGTGAATGTACATGAAACCATGTTGCCGATCGGGCAGAAATACCATGAGGACTTTTTTAAGATTTTTAAAACAGATAAAGACTGAAAAATTTAATTGATCTATAAAGGCAATTAAATTTCCAAGTGGCCATATCCTCCACCACCTGGCGTCAATATAGTGATTGTATCTCCGTATGAAACTTGCTTAGCATCGATCCCTTTCAGATTTTCAACCTTCCCATTTTCACGTGTTATGTACTGTTTACCTCTCTTTCCAGGTTTTCCACCCTTCAGCCCATATGGAGATTCCTTTCTATGTTGGGTCAACACAGTAATCTCTAAATGAGCAAGAAATGTAATTACTCTTTTTATTCCTTCACCCCCATTCCATTGCCCGGTACCCCCTGAATTTTTACGTATTCCAAATTGGTCTAACCTGACCGGATATCGAAATTCAAGGATCTCGGGATCGGTGATCCTTGTATTCGTCATATGCTGGTGAACAGCATTTGCTCCATGATTTCCATTTGTTGCGCCGACTCCTCCACCAATTGTTTCATAATAACTGAATTTAGAGTTTCCAAACAAAAAATTATTCATGGTTCCCTGGCTGCAGGCAGAAATATTAAAAGCTTTCAACAAAGTATCCACCAGCCTCTGACTCGTTTCTGTGTTTCCACCTACCACAGCAGGACATCTTTTTAGATCCTCAGGAAATGAAGGATTAAGGAATCCTCTGGGTAGATTGATGGAAACGGATCTCATCAAGCCTTCATTAAGAGGGATACCTTCATCGACTAATAATCTTAAAACGTATAAGACCGCACTTCTTACTATAGCAGGTGTGGCATTCATATTACCGGGATGTAATACGGAAGATCCATTGAAATCAAATTCCATACTATCATCACGAATAGAGATCGATACATTGATCATGTGTCCGTCGTCCAGTAGTTCCTTTGCTTTTAATTGCTTTTTTTCAAATTTCGGTAAACTTTTTAGCAAGGTTCGATTTGCGTATTCCTTAAGGTAGTCCATGTAATATTGAATATTAGCAGTACCATACATGCTACATAATTTTTTCAGGTTTTTAGAACCAGCCTGGATAGAGGCAAGAGATCCCGTTAGATCAGCAATGTTTTCTTCCAGACTTCTAGTTGGGAATGGATCACTGTTTAATATTTGGGCTATTCCCTCCCAGTCGGCCTGCGCCTCTTCAACCAGACAGAATGGTTTGATCACCTTTCCTTCCTCAAGTAAATTCGAAGCATCAGGAGGCATAGATCCTGGCCTGCTACCTCCCAGTTCGGCATGATGAGCCCGGTTGGCAACAAATCCAGCTAGAATATTATTTTCATCAAATACCGGGGCGATCAGGGTTATATCCGGAAGATGTGATCCCCCATATCCAGGATGATTGGTAATGAATACTTGACCGGGTTTAATTTCAAATTCTTTTATAATACTTCTAGCACATAGACCCAATCCCCCAAGGTGAACAGGGATATGAGGAGCATTTACGATCAGTTCCCCTTTACTGTCCAATAGAGCACAAGAATAGTCGAGTCGTTCTTTTATATTCACAGAAAAAGAAGATCTCCGAAGCAAGGCACCCATTTCTTCAGCCAAAGAAATAAATCGGTTTGTAAAAAGTTCAATTTGGATTGAGTCATCGAAATGGTTTTGTGTAGAGTCTCTGTGAAATACTTCTTTATTTATTGGCCTGAATTCCATTAAAGCCTGGTTATGGATATTAATATTCAGTTCCCAGGATTTCTTAACCACCAAAGCACTGAATTTGCTAACAATCAGTGCGGGACCTTTAATTTCTGCTCCTGCACTAAGTTCCTCCCAGATAAAAACTGGCACATCCGTCCATGAATTATCAAACCAGGATTTCTGATAGTTTGAAGATAGTGGCGAGTATAGATCAGGTTTATTCCGGATATATGATTCTTGATCACGCTTTTCAGCTGCAATGACTTTTATAGACTCTATTTCTATATCCCTGTTCTCAATCCAATGGCCATATATCTTTTCATATTTATTTCTAAATGCAAGAAGAATGTTTTCAGGGCCATCATAAATGATTTCTAATGATGTTTCCTGACCGATAAACCTGGCATATACCAATACTTCCCGAATGTAAATATCCTTTAGAGGGATATTTTCCGCCCTCATCATTTCAATGGCTTGATCACCTGATAGGTGTATAAGTTCTTCAAGCTTGGCCTTCACAGATTTATATGCTTTTAGCACTTGCTTTATTGCAAATCTTTCAATTCTGGCATTTCCCATTCCCACAGCGCTCAATAATCCAGCTTCGTATGGAACTACCACATTATCGATTGATAGGATCTCCGCAATATCGCAAGCATGCTGGCCGCCGGCACCTCCAAAAGAGATCAGGGAATATTCAGATGGATCGTATCCTTTGTTAATGGATATTTTGCGTATGGCAGTTGCCATGGTTTCATTGGCTATTTGCAGAAATCCTTCCAGTATTGATTCAGGGCTTTGTTGTTTCGGGTGAAGATCCCTGGTTAAATCATCAAATGCTTCCCTGGCTAAAGCTTTGTTTATGGGAATCCCAAAATTATTTTCATCTAATCGGCCAAGAAGCAGGTTTACGTCAGTTATAGTTAGCGGTCCGTTTGTGCCATAACAAGCTGGTCCAGGTTCGGAGCCAGCACTTTCCGGGCCAACTGAAAATTTCATCCCATCATAATAACAAATAGAACCACCACCGCTGGCAACCGTTTCAATACAAAGAGAAGGACTTACAATTGTTGCACCACCTACTCTGGTTTCATATTGATATTCATATTTTCCATCAAACCGGGCGACATCTGTACTCGTTCCCCCCATATCAAATGATATCAACCTTGGAATATTAGCTTTTCGGGCAGCTTCTGCTGCACCGACAATCCCGCCAGCCGGTCCACTGAAAAGACTGTCTTTAGGTAGAAAATGTTTATAATCTACCAGGCCTCCTGCACTGGTCATAACTTTCAGATCTCCATCTGGTATATTTTCAAATACTTTTAACAAGTATTTTCTGACTTTTGGATCCAAATAGGCATTAACAGTAGCAGTTTCCGTTCTATTTAAGTAATTAATTACCGGTACATTTTTAGCAGAGCTTGTAATATATTTAAATCCCGCCGCTTCTAATTTGTTCCTTAGAAGTTCTTCATGCGTCTGATTCAAATAGCTATGCAAAAAAGAAATAGCAATGGACTCTGCTTTATTTTTTCGGAGCTTCCTGATTAGATTATTTATATTGCCATCATCCAGTTTTTTAATACATATTCCTTCTGCTGAAATACGTTCCTGAATTTCATGAACCTCATAATAAAGCGGCTTCTTCTCAGGGATATTTAAACTGAATATTTCAGGCCGCTGTTGATTTCCAATTCGGAGAAGATCCTTAAATCCTTGGGTTACAATAAGTATAGTGTGTGCGCCTTTCCTTTCGAGTAAGGCATTGGTTCCAATAGTCGAACCCAACCGCATGGTAATCAATGGCAGTTTCTTATTCAAGGGAGTACCTGTTACCAATCTTGCAGCAAGTATTGGCGCCTCCTCCCCTGAGAATATTTCAAAATCCAGAACTTTCTTTAATTCTATGTCAACATTATGATCGACCCTAATGGTTTGATTTAAAAAATCTATTTGATGAATTTTCAAAGGATTGTGTTTTTCTCCAAGGATCCTGAAATCGAACCCCTTGAAAATACATTTTTTTGTATCCCAATTTACTTTTACTTTAAAAGTCGAGGGTGCAATTTGTTCAATGATCCTTCCACGAAGTGCGCTCTTGCTCAGCACCTTCAATCTAAATCTATTATTCCCCGGATCATGGGCTATACAATCCGTAAATGTTCCACCGGTATCAATCCAAATCTTCCAATTGGCTTTTTGCACTATCTATAATTCTGATCTGTTAATTAATGGTAATAAATCCAGACTTTTCAATTTATCATAGATAAGTTGAGGTGTAAGCCATTGCATACAGGCAAAATCACTTCTTCTGCATTTTCCTTTTCCGAAAATAGTACAAGGTCTGCATGATAATTCCTCTTTGGGTATTTGAAAATCTCTATCTGTTTCTTGATGGTAAGTTTGAAATCCAGCAAATGGATGTGTAGCTCCCCATAACGCAATTGTTTTAACACCCAGCAGTGAAGAAAGATGCATGTTTGAGGAGTCCATGGTTATCATTAATTCCATACGTTGTATCAAGGCCAATTCGGAACCCAGTGACAATTTTCCAGCCATGCTATAGCACCTGTTATTATCTGCACTTATTTTTTCCAGTAATGACACTTCATCCCTTCCACCTCCGAAAAGATATATTGTTGCTTTTGTTTTGCCCTCTATCATTTTAATCAGTTCCAGGGTATAGTTTTTCGGCCATGTTTTTAAATTGTGTAATGAAAATGGGGCCAGACCAATTCTATAAACTTCACCCGAAGCAGTTTCATTGATAAGTGTTTGTGCTTCATTTTTATAGGTCTCATTTAAAATGATAGCAGGAACAGGGGGATATTCAAATTGTAAATTTAAAGTATTAAAGACATCTAAGTATCTCTGGAAAGCACTTTTCAACCTTTTAAAAATATAACCTTTAATCAATTTCTTTTTTTCAGATCTGCCTTTATCAATACTTGATACTGGTATACCGTACATTGAAAACAGAATATTTAAAATCCTGGATCTTAATACACCATGAAGGTCTATGATATGATCAAACAATGCTGTAGATTTCAAGTCACGAAAAAGTTTCAATAATCCTGAAAATCCTTTATACTTTTTCTGAAAATCGCATTGAAAAACATTTAACCTGGGAATGTTTTCAAAAAATGGCTGATAAAAAGGACGAGTAGCGATTGTGATGGTTAGATTACTATTATGAATTAAAAGGCCCTTTATTATCGGAACAGTCATGACTACGTCACCCATAGAAGAGAAACGAAAGACTAGAAGATGTATGCTTTTATTTTGTGATGAATCAGTAATCTTCGTATGATTTTTCTTCAAATAAATCAGAGTTTGTTTTGAGATTGATCTTTTGTTTGATTTTGGCACGCAGATCGTTATTAAGATAAACCATCCTGGCGGTTTCAATAAAATCTGGACCAAAATCCTTTTTCTTCTCTAATTCCCTTATCCTATCTTCAATTTCCCACAATCTTTGATTTATATTCAGTAATTGCCTGTATAGAGGATCATTTTTCTTAATTATCAGACTAGCTGCTTTCTCAAGCGATGAATACTCTTTGCGTATATTCTTAAGTTTTTCACTATCCTGGATCTTATTGAGTTTTATTTCAAGAATACTCAGTTTGTCAACCAACTCACCGTTAGAAATCTCAATTTTCATTTAGTTTTTAATAAAGAAGTCTAAAATTAATCAAAATAATAATCATTCTACTATAACTGCCTTTTAATAGCCTACTAATAGTTTACTAATAAATCGTAAACCATTTCCAGGTGTTTTAGAGATATTCCCATTAATCAATTGTGTGAACATTGATTTTAGCTCTTCGTCATTCCGGACTCTGTTAATAATAAAACGAATCATCTTAGGATAAGAAGCTATTGTATGCATCATTTTGCTGAAGTATAATGTTGATCCAAGTTTCTGATAGACAGCATGATCATATTGCCTGTTATGCCTAGCAGAATAATTATTGGTCTTCAAACATTTCATTACATGTTCTGCAGCGAACTTTCCGCTATACATGGCATGACCAATGCCTTCTCCAAATAAAGGCTCAATAAGATTGGCCGCATCTCCAGTTAAAAGATAGTGATCTCCTGAAATACTTCTGTTTTTCCCTCCCAATGCAAGAGGAAATCCGCTTACGTCTGATAGCTGATGGGCGTTTTTAAATCGTTCCCTAAAATATGGGTGGTCATTAATATAGTTTTTCAGCATTTGCCGGAGATCAATTTTTCTTTTGGATACGATATCGCTTCTTAAACCAAGACCGACATTTGCATGATTTCTGGTTAGTGGAAATATCCAAAGATATCCAGGCGCAAGTTCCTTTAAAAAATGAAGTTCAATATAACCTTCAGGATTCAACCCATTAATGTTTTCGAAGTATGTACGTATCCCTGCAGCCATATATTTTTTGGGTTGCCTTATTCCATTTAACTTATGGACAAGTGCATGCTGCGCACCTGTAGCCAGAATTACCAGTTTTGTTTTTAAAAAAGTTTCGTCAGAACTGATAATATTAATCCCTCCTGAATCTTTAATGAGGTCTGTAACATTTTTATTCTGTATGATATCAATATACTTGTGTTTTTTAATTTCCTCATATAGAAAATTATCAAAATCCAACCTTCTGCATAGAGCCACTTCAGTCATTTTATCCCCAATCTTATTTGCCGCCCTAATGGTTACTTTTTGATGTTCAGGACCAAAAAAATGCACCCCGGTACCAATCAATTTCTTTTCCGAACTGACAAAACGATCAAAAAGACCTGCATCCATCTGTTTTAATACTGAAAGCCCAAATCCACCTATACAATCCCCACATATCTTATCCCTTGGAAATGATCTTTTCTCGAGTATAGTCACCGGGATCTTGTTTTTTGCCAGAAAAAAAGCCGCTGTCATTCCTGCAGGACCGGCCCCAATTATAGTAACACTGCTTTCCGTCATACAAAATCTTCGAATATTGTATTAAAATTACACTGTAAGTTTAAATAAATTATTCCTGCAGCGTTATATATAATAATATCTAATTTAGCATATCATTTTATGAGCTATGAAAAAAATTCTCTTAATACTCACAATCGTCCTTATAGTTTTAATTGGAGCCGTTATTGCTATACCTTTCTTGTTTAAAGATGATATCAAATCCGCTATTGACTCAGAAATATCGAAAAATGTAGAAGCCAACGTTTATTTCGATGCAAGCAAGATCGGTGTTTCCATTATAAAGAACTTTCCCAATATCACGTTAACATTAGAAGATTTTGGAATTGTTGGCAAGGGAATCTTTGAAAATGATACTCTTGCAGCTATTGATGCCTTTGAAATCACCGTTGATTTAAAGAATCTGATAACTGCGGATCAGATAAAACTCAAATCCATCAATCTGGTCAATCCAAGAATTGTAGTACTTGTCCATGAAGATGGTCAGGCTAACTACAACATTATTATTGAAAGGGATAAAGAACCTATTGAAGAAAAGGTCGAAACCACAGGGGAAATGGAAATATCGATAGATAAATGGAATATTGAGAATGGAAAAGTAGTCTATTACGATTATTCGAGTAATTTTCTTATGGCCTTGGACGGATTAAACCATTCAGGATCAGGTGATTTTTCTATGGACGTTTTTGATTTGAATACTTCTACTTCCATCAACAGAATGATGGCCAGCTATAATGATATTGAATATTTGAAAAACAAAGAACTTAAGGCTGAGCTTGTACTTCATATAGACCTGGCGAACAATCTGTATTCGTTTGGACAAAATGCTATTTCGATTAATGATTTCAATTTTGGCTTTGAAGGTTTCCTCGAAGTATTATCAGACCATTATAATATGGATATTACTTATCTTGGAAAGAATAATTCTGTAAAAAGTATATTGTCACTAATACCAAGGGCCTATTCCGAAGACTTTAAAGATATTCATGCGGAGGGGATGTTGAATTTTCAGGGACAAGTTAAAGGCATATATAATGAACAACAGAAAAAGAATCCATCGTTCAATTTTCAGATGTCAACGGAAAATGGTTTAATTCGGTATCCTGATCTTCCGGAATCTTTGAATAACATCCGGTTTGATCTTGCTGTAGATAATAAATCCGGGGAATTGGAGCAAACTATTATCGACCTGCAAGGGATTCATCTGGAAATCGGAGGCAACCCCATTGACGCATCGGTGAAGATCAACAATCTATCAGATTATGATCTTAAAGCAATTATAAATGCCGAATTGGATCTGAATAATATATTGAAAATATTTCCTATTGAAGAAACAGAACTCAGTGGCAATATTGCCGCCGATATGATTATCGAAGGTGTTTATGATACGCTAAACCATACTATACCTGTATCAGGTCATCTAAAAGTTGATAATATGTATTACAACTCAAAAGATTTAAAACAGGGTTTCAAGATTAAATCATCCGAAGTTGAACTTAGCGATAAACGTATTGTTGTAAAGACTTTTGAAGGGAATATTGGAAATAGTGATATATCATTAAAAGGGTATGTCAAAGATTATATAGACTATATAATTAATGAAGATGCCTTATTAGTTGGTGAATTTGATTTTAAATCAGCGTTGTTTGACGTGAATGAATGGATGTTAGAAGATGACAATAATATAGATGATAAATCAAAATTAGAAACAAATGAAGATTCTGCCTCTATTGAAAGTTATAACATTCCTCAAAACATAGATTTTGTTCTGGAATCGAAGATCAATAAGGTACTTTACGATAATCTGGAACTCACTGATTTTGAGGGACAGGTGGTTGTTCGCGATGGAGCTATTCATTTCAATGAAGTGGGATTCTCCAGCCTGGGAGGTTTATTTAATATAGAAGGATCCTTTGACACCAAACCAGAGGAAAACTCCAGTTTTGATTTTGATTTGAATATTGAGAAGCTTTCAATTCCTGAATCTTATAAGCACTTAATGACCATTCAAATGCTGGCGCCTATAGCCGAAATTATGGATGGAAATTTTTCATCAAACTTCAAGCTTAAAGGAGAAATGGGTAAGGATTTGTCACCTGATTTATCTACCTTATCCGGACAAGGAATTTTGAATATTGCCAATGCTGCAATAAAAGGATCCGAGTCGGAGGTGATTTCTGGAATTACCAATGTATCCAAACTAACAAATCAAAGTACTAATGTTAGCCTGACAGATGTCGTATTGAATTCTCAAATTGAAAATGGGAGGGTCTTTGTCCAACCCTTCAATGTTAGTTTTGGCAAGAACAATGCGCTAATTGCAGGAAGCAATGGACTGGATGGCTCACTCGATTATAATGTAAAATTGGATGTTCCACAAGAAATAATTCAAACGGCTGGCTCTCTTCTATCATCTATATCAGGTCAGGAAATAGGTATCAATTCAGAAGATGTAAAATTAAACCTTAAGGTAAGCGGGGATTATAATAATCCAAAGATCAAGATCCTTGGAGCAGAAACCGGCGAAAATAATCAGGCTGCTGAAGAAGCCCTAAAAGCAACTGTCGAGGCCGAAAAAGAAAAGGCTATGGTAGAAGCTGAAAAACTATTGGAAGCTGAAAAAGAAAAAGCCCCGGAAGAAGTTCAGAAAGTTCTTGAAGAACACGAGGAGGAAATTGAAAAAGCCAAAGTCCGATTGAAAAAATTCTTTAAAAAGGACGGTGGAAAATAGAATTGAAATAACAAAAGGCTGGTTTAAACACAATAGTTTTATCAAACGGATTTATCTCATTACCTTCTTCAACTTCAGTATACAAGCCTTTAGGCAGATAAGTTTTTAATCCGATCTCCAGACCTAAATAATGATTTGGGACCATAAGCGGATCAACATTTGTATCGACTCTGTCAAGATCATTATAAAAAGTGAAATTTTCAATTTCCTGGGCGAGGCTCCCTACTGTTAATGCGCAATTTTTGCAAAATAAAATTTGGATAATCGAGAATAAAGATGAAGTCAATGAAATAAAATTTGGAATTTTATTTTTTTGACTTAAGGCGAATTCTGGTACGCGCTACATCCACTTCACTGATCGGATCATTGATTTTAGCAAAGTTGGTTCTAATATAGGTAAGTACGGCTGCAATTTCTTTATTTGTCAAGTAATCAGCCTTTGGCATTTCATCTTCATAGGCAATACCGTTAACAACAATTTCTTTCGTCATACCATTGATTATAATCTCAATTAAATGGTTTTTATCCGCCCCAACCCATTCAGCATTTTGTAATGTGGGATAGATATTGGGAACACCTTCTCCATTCTCCTGATGACATTCCATGCAGTGTTTTTTATAGATCATGATGCCATCCACCTTCACCTCCTTGGCTGAAGATTTTTTAGATGAAGATTTTGAAACAGGGGCATTAGTATTTCCACTATTGCAACCGGCTAAAATCACACATATTAATCCTATCAATAACTTCCTCATACGATGCAAAATTATATAATTTTTCTTTCTATCGGCATGGCCATACACCGCGGTCCGCCTAATCCTCTGGAAAGTTCAGAAGAATTGATTTCCAGGACTTCTACGCCATTATCTCGCAATGCCCTGTTGGTAAGCCTATTTCGATCATAAGATATTACACGCCGCGGGCCGATTGCAAACACATTGGCTCCATCATACCATTGTTCCCTGGATGCAAAATCAGGATGTCCATAACCGGTTTTTACAACTTCCAGGTGCGGGATCTCCAGTTGCAGAATGGAAATCAAAGACTTTTTTATCGATTCTCTGTGTATTTTAATCTCGTTATTGTCAGTAACCGAATCCAATCTATATACAAATGTTTCCAGCAAAGTATCCATAGCTTCCGGATAGGTAACGATGAGGTTTTCATCAATTATCGAAAAGACCGTATCAAGGTGCATAAAGTTTCTTTTAGAAGGAAGCTTCACCTCATAGACTCTTTCCACAGTTTTCTCAGCCAATACTTTTTTAGCTACATTTTGAATCGCCCTGGATTCTGTTCGTTCAGAACACCCTATGGCGAGAACTTTCGGAGAGATTACAATGACATCTCCTCCTTCTATGGTCGGGCAAGAGGATGAGTCAGAATCACCCGGGAAAATTTCATTAAAGTTATTCTTGAATTCCGGGTGATTGGTAAAAATCAATTTCAATATATGGGATTCAAATTGCCTTCCGGAATACTTCATGTTGCTTGAAATAACACCATTTTGAATAACCGCAGCCGGATCACGCATAAAGTATAAGTTCGGACTAGGATAAATAAGATAATCATGATCCTCTAATTTTGAATTTTTAAAATTTGGGATCTTTCTTTTAATCTCGTTGATTCTTAGACCACTTATCAAAAGATTTATTATTTCGGCAGTGGAATATGTTGAAATTATATCTTCAGAAATTTCTTGCTGACCGACTTGGGCAAGTGCATCCTTTAATATGGTGTTCTTTAAATTTTGATCAATTAAAATATCAAGGAGCAATTGACGTAATCGATATACTTTCGCATCCGTCACATTTTTGATCAGGTTGGTATATTCATCATGCTCTTTTTGCATGGATTCAAGAAATGGGACATCTTCAAAAAGCAATTCACTTGTATTCTTAGGGGTCAATCTTTCAATTTCCCATCCGGGTCGATGCATAATAACCCTTTTCAGCGTTCCGAATTCAGTATATAATCTTAAGTTCATTTAAAAAATATTTAGAGGGTAGATCAGTGTTCTGAGTAATCTAGCAATAATTTCACAATCATTTCAAGATATCTTTTATCAATCTCGCAAAAAGAATCTATCTGATCACTATCTACATCAAGCACAAAAATCACCTTTTTTTTGGAAATACCCGGGATAACAATTTCTGATTTTGAATCAGCACTACAGGCTATATGCCCTGGAAAGGAATGAACATCCGGGACAATAACACAGGATTGTTCCTGCCAGGCTTTACCACATACGCCTTTACCGAAGGATATCCTTGTACAAGCTAAGGGACCCTGGTAAGGGCCAAGCACCAGTTCTTTGTCCTTTACAAGGTAAAAACCAACCCAGAGATGATTAAAACCTGATTTTAAAACAGCTGCGACATTGGACATATTGGCAATCAGGTCATTTTCATCTTCGACCAAAGATTTTATTTGAGACAAGAAAATTTTATATTTTTCTTCCAGGGTAAATTTCTCAGGAGGTATGTTTAGATTCTCAGCCATTTGTATTCTTAAATAAGAGGACCTCGTCATTAAAGATCTTGCTTTTACTGACCAGGGAAGCATGATACAAGTCAGGGGCCTTTATCCCCTCCCCGAACGTATTTTCGGAGATAAATACTCGGGCTTCATCCCAAATATTATTTGATATAAAGGAATTAATTAAGTAAGAGCCCCCTTCTACCAATATTGATTGAATTTCTTTATTATATAGATCCGAAATTAATTCCTCAATAAATCTTCCTTTATGCAGCTTTATCCATTTAATGTTAACCTCATCAGCTGATTTACTGTAATTATATATTAATGTGGGCTGTGTTCCATCGAATACCAAAGAATCCTCAGGAACTTTCAGATTTGGATCAACTACGATCCGAATTGGTGCTTGATCTTCTCCTGGCCAGTCTCTTACATTGAGTTTTGGATTATCATAGATTGCTGTGTTTGCTCCAACCATAATGGAATCTTCCTCTGTTCTCCATTTGTGCACCAATTGCCTGGAATATTCATTGCTGATCCATTTTGAATCAAAATTTTTCCTGGCAATAAATCGATCTATGGTCTGCGCCCATTTAAGGATAATATAAGGTCTTTTTTTTGAATAGTAGGTAAAAAACCGTTTGTTCAGATTCGATCCCTCTTCCTCATTTATTCCAGCAGTAACCTTGATGGAGGCGTTATTCATTTTTTGCATCCCTTTACCAGAAACCAGGGGATTAATATCCGGATTTGAAATATAAACGTTTTTAACCCCAAGGCTAATCAATAAGTCAGAGCATGGCGGTGTTTTTCCATGATGTGAACAGGGTTCTAATGTAACATACACGTCACTTCCTCTGACCTTATCTTTATCCTTAATGCTTTTTACAGCATTCACCTCGGCATGAGGCCCTCCAAATTTCTGATGCCATCCTTCTCCAATAATCTTTCCATCCTTTACAATCACGCATCCAACCATTGGATTAGGGCTAACTTTACCTAAGCCAAGGTAAGCCAATTCAAGCGCCCGATCCATAAATTTCTTTTCCACGACCTGATAATTACAATGAAATCCTTAAGTGGTATAAAAATTAAACCAAAACTATTACCTTTTTATCATCAAAGAAAACTTATAATTGTTTTAATTAGACCATGTTTGAAGACAAAACCTATACCGGCAGGGAAATCTATCAAAAGCTTTCAGAATTACTCAAGCCAGTCTGGAATCAAGAGGCATACGCTTTGTCGAAATACCTTCTTACGGAGGTTCTGGATCTTCAATGGATGGAATTTATATCTGCTCCTTTGATCGAAATTAGCAGAAATAAAGCTAGACAATTAGAAAGGATCCTTGAAAGACTTTTTCAAATGGAGCCTATTCAATATATATTAGGATATACTTACTTTCTTGATAGGAAATTTAAAGTTTCACCAGATGTTCTGATCCCAAGGCCCGAAACAGAAGAACTGGTATATACTATCATTAATAAAAACAAAACACGAAATCCCCAGATACTTGATATTGGTACGGGATCAGGTTGTATTGGTATTTCGCTGGCACTTGATTTAGGAACCCGGACATTCACAGGAATTGACAAAAGTTCTGGAACCCTTAAAATTGCAGAAACAAATGCGAGGGAATTCGGTGTCAAAATGAACAGTATAAAACTGGACGTTCTTAATAATGCTGTGCAATTATCCGGATATGACATTGTTGCCTGTAATCCACCATATGTCAGGCCTTCAGAAAAAAGATTTATGAAGAAGAATGTTCTGGATCATGAACCATCAAAAGCCTTGTTTGTTCCTGAAGAAGATCCATTGATTTTTTACAGGAAGATAAGCTCACTTTCAATGGATATTTTAAATCCAGACGGAATGCTTTATTTTGAAATAAATGAAAAGTACGGGAAAGAAATTAAAAAGCTCTTATTAGATACGAATTATAAGAATGTAAAAGTTAAACAGGATATCCACGGGAGAGACCGATTTGTATATGGAAGAAAATAAGTCCTTAATCCTGTTCAGACATATAATCAATTTCCCAAACAATAGAGTATTTCGCTTTATTAGTTTCTTCTCTATTGGGAATCATATCTGTTGTATATGGCCCCCCTGGTTCATCTATGAACAGTGGAACTATACCCAGAAGATCATTGGAACTAAGGTAATCATAATCCCATACCTCCAGATCAAGTTGCGTGTTAGGTATAAGATCATAGATCTTTACATTAATTTCAGTTGAACCCGGATTTATAGATTTATAGGATTGATTTACAGGCCATATTTTCTCTTCTTTTACTATAAGGTATAGTTCATCAAAACCAACCTCATCAGTAATGAAACAATTTAATTGTAAAATTTTAATGAAAAGTTTTCTCTCATCAACCATCAATTCTAAAAAATGTGATAATATTATATCTTAAAAGTATTAAAAAATCCGAAAATCTACGAAAATGAAGAGAACAATTATTTTATTCTTATTGATATTTATAGTGAATTTAGTATATAGTCAGGAAGATTTAATCGATAAAGACGATTCAACACAGGGTTGGAAGGTAAAGGGAAGGGTTGGTTTGGGATTCAGTCAGGTGGCTTTATCAAATTGGGTAGCTGGTGGTGAAAATTCCTTTTCCGGTAC
Organism: uncultured Roseivirgaceae bacterium; assembly: GCA_964389805.1. Taxonomy (GTDB): domain Bacteria; phylum Bacteroidota; class Bacteroidia; order Cytophagales; family Cyclobacteriaceae; genus JAGTVG01. Next base: position 70,218 of record CAYMFU010000052.1, read on the forward strand.
AGCTTATCTAAGAATGGCTGCCATATATAAAAAAGGAAAAAACAACTGGGAAAATTTTCTTTCCACGATTTATGGTCTTCAAAAACAGGGCAGTAACGATATTCAGAAAAATGAAGACAACATTGAGATTATTTCAAAATATGGGAGGCAGGTATCAAAAAAGTGGTATTATGCAGTGAACCTGAATTTTAGGACACAATATTCTCCCGGTTATGCATCTGCCGAAGATTCAATAAAAATATCAGATTTTTTCGCCCCGGCCTATATAAATCTTGCAACCGGAATGGATTTTAAACCCAATGATAATTTTAGCCTGCTATTAGCTCCCATAAGCGGGAAATTCACTTTTGTTTTGGACGATTATTTGTCTTCGATTGGGCAATATGGAGTTGATCCTGGTCAAAATACAAGAAGTGAATTTGGAGGGACGATACAGATGATCTATTCTAAGGAGAACATCATAAAAAACGTAACCTTAACAACTAATCTGGATCTGTTTTCAAATTACTTTGAGAATCCTGAAAAAATAGATGTTAACTGGCAGTTATACATTGACTTCAAGGTAAATGATTTTCTTGCCCTTAGTCTTAATACTCATTTGATTTACGATTATGATGTAAAATTTCCTGAAATACAGGATGGTCAGGAAGTGCTAACAGACAAGGTTCAGTTTAAAGAAGCATTTACCTTTGGACTAGCTTTTACATTTGATGCTAAATAGTATAATTATAAATAGCCTTTCTCAATGGGTGCCTCCCAGTCATAAAAAGGCTCCCTTTTATACTGACAAGATTATTTCATAACCACTGTATTTACGCAGATTTATTACCCGGTTATCTGACATAATCAGATATTGCCCGCGTATCCCATTCAATCGACCCTGAAAGGATGGTTCTTTGTCAAGGTTAATGCTCTTAATTTTATCAGGATATTCTAAAACGGGATATTCAAATGTATATATTTCGTTATCATCCGGAAGGAAGTATTCCTTGAATTCGGGCACTAACAATTCAGAAATCCGCATTTTTTCATTAACAATGTCGGCAGCATGGTCCATATCATTCTTTAACATTTTCTGCCAGTTCGTTTTATCACTCAGATGATTTTTTAAACTGGATTCTATTAATCCTGCAATCTGTCGGTATGGAGTACGGGCAAATTTTATAGCTTTCCAGGCACCCTGGTCAATCCACCGGGTCGGTACCTGATCTGTCCTGGTTACTCCTACTTTTATGGTGCTTGTTAGCGCAATATATACAATATGTGGCCGGTAATGGTTTTCTTTTTCCCATTCAGGATCCCTGCCCTTACCATCATGGGCCAAACAAAGTTCGGGCCTTATAATACACTCTGAATTCAGAGGGGAATTCATAAAACAGGGATAGCAAAATCCTTGTCCGAATGCCTTCTTTATATTTCTTCCACACGCCACACAATTAATGGTACCCGTAAATTGGATCCTGATCTCCTGATCTATCAAAGAATTCATAAGAACTTCTTCTTTGCCAAGCTTAAGAAAATATTTCACCGGGGAGGTATGTTCAGTACGCATCTTTGATAAATTATCCTGCCATTCCATAATTGATGTAGATATTTAGATTTCTAGTAAATTCAAATTTACATATATTCTTCAGCTTTTTATAAAAGCTGGTATTATTCGATTTCATATGAAATCAAAAAGCTCACTTGTTAAAATAGAGTTGGCACATCAATCCTCCTCTTTCTTGCTTTTCAATTCATAAACTCCCAATTTTAATTCAAGTTTCACTTAATGAACGATATTATGAAAATTGGAGTTTTACTATCCGGAAATGGAGTGTTTGATGGATCTGAGATCCAGGAAGCAGTTTTCAGCCTTTTAGCAATAGATGAGAACAATGCAGATGCTGTTTGTTTTGCGCCTAATATAGATCAGCATCATGTATTGAATCATATCACAGGTGATGAAATGAACGAATCCAGAAATGTTCTGGTCGAATCAGCAAGAATTGCCCGTGGAAATATACAGGATCTAAAAGAGATCTCTTCAGACAATATTGATGCTCTGGTACTTCCAGGGGGTTTTGGAGCAGCAAAAAACCTTACTAAATGGGCCTTTGAGGGACCGGATGGAGATATACAGCCTGATGTTAAACGGATTATCTTAGAAATGGTTCATCACCGAAAACCTGTTTGCGGATTATGTATGGGCCCAACAGTTATAGCAAAAGCACTTGAAGGATCAGGTGTTAAGGCCAATCTGACAGTGGGAACCACAGAAGCTCCTTCCCCATATGAGATAGATGCTATAAGTGCAGGAATGGAGAAAACTGGTGCGACCGCCATAATGAAAGAGGTAACAGAAATAATGGTTGATGAATCCAACAAGATTGTAACAGCACCCTGTTATATGATGGAAGCCACCGTTTCACAAATCCGGAATAATATAAAGATGGCTATTGATAAAACCATTCAGTTGATTTAATACCTTTAGAAAGGCCTATTAAATAAGTAACTTTTAATTTTTATAATAAATTTGGATTCATTAGAACTGCCCATACCAATTATTTATGAAGACAATCATCTCCTGGTTGTAAACAAACCTGCAGGGATTCTTGTTCAAAGTGACCGGACAGGGGATGAAAGCCTGCTGGAGATAATGAAAGACTATATTAAAGTTACCTATAAAAAACCAGGAAACGTATTCCTTGGATTACCTCATCGCCTGGACCGGCCGGTCAGCGGTGTTGTTGTCCTCGCCAAAACTTCAAAAGCACTTGAAAGAATCAATGAGCAGTTCAGGAAAAAAATGGTTGATAAAATATACTGGGCGCTAACGCATTCTACTCCACCGGAAATGAACGGTAAATTAACCCACTGGCTTATTAAGGATCATAAGAAAAACATAGTATCTGTAGCAAAAAAGCAGAAAAAGGATGCTGTAAGTGCAGAATTGGAATACGAGGTGATAGGCAAGATATCAGACGAACATTTAATAGAAGTAAAATTGATCACCGGCCGGTTTCACCAAATCAGAATTCAGCTAAAATCTATCGGATGCCCAATAGTTGGAGATGTAAAATATGGATTTGGAAAACCAAACCGGGATGGTTCAATATGTTTACATGCAAGAAGGATCCATCTGATCCATCCCGTTAAAAAGGAAGCTGTAGAGTTTGAAGCTGACCTGCCTGAGAAAAACTGGCATAATTTCCAGTCTTTTTCAGGATAATATTTAGATGAAAAATACAGGATAAGCCATTGATACGACCCATGTCAGTGCATACTTGTTAAATTTCTAAATGTTAAAAAGTAAGAATTTTCTCTAAAGCATAACATACGCATTCAGTTATGAACTTTGCCCCGGTAAAGAGATTAATTAAAAATCCTGTTTATAGTTTTTTATTTTATGGAGTATCTAATACCGGCATAAATATTTCGACCGAATATTGGTCCCCAGGCCATGGAACTATCGAAATATGGTCCAAATGGATCATCAGAAGCAAGAATCGGGTCTTTCTGCGTATAATTCAACAGGTTTTCAACACCTACATAAACATTGAGTTTTTCCAGCCAGGTCTTACTCACCTGTAGGTTCATAACTGGAAATGCCGGTGAATATTCTGAGAGCTGATAAGGTTCCGGGTTGCTATACGTATCCGGTATTCTTTTCTTTCCTTGCCAGTTCAAGGTATAATCAATCTTCCAGTATTTTCTTGATTCATAGGCAAGGTTTATAAAGAACCTATGTCTGCTGAGAAGAGGCTTCAGTCTCAAATCATCATCATATGTAGTTTTGACATCGAACCACCTGTAGGCCAATCGAACATCAAGGCGTTTGACCAGTTCGTAATCGACCTGGCCCTGAAAACTATTGCTATATGATTGTCCTTTCAAGTTGTAAAATACAACCTGTTGAGGATCCCGATCCAAATCAACTACAATTTGATTTTCAAAATTGGTTCTGTAAAAATCAAAACTGAAAAATCCATCTCTGTACCCCAATTCAAACTCATGTGTGAAATTTATTCCATAATTCCATGCAATCTCCGGTTTAAGGCCATAAGGATAGTTGTTTTCTTCGCCTTCAATAATAAACTGCCTTGAGCTGGCAAGATAACCGCTATTCTCGGAAATAATATTAGCAGTTCGCTGACCCCTCCCAGCCGATAGTCGAATCACATCCTGGTCGGAAAGCGCATATCGAACATGTAATCTTGGTGTTACGAAGGTACCGAACAGGTTATGGTGGTCAATTCTTAAACCAGCAACCGTTGTGAATTTATCAAGATGACTATAGGTATATTCAAAGAATGCACCCGGCACGATCTCTTTTCTGTTATGTTGTTCTTCACCAAGCAATTCTTTATAATCATCATACTGAATGCTTACCCCTGTCAGGATCTTGTGGTTGGTATTTGAGATCATACTCTGGTACAATACATTACCGTATAAGCTGTTCTGAGAAGCATCGTATCTGGTAAGTCCAAAGTAAGAATCCTGGTCATGAACGGCTCCGGAAACCTGTATTCCAAAACTTTGCCATGGCTTCGCGATATTTACTTTCCCAATTTTAGCCCAACCTTCAAGTCGGTTTATCCCAAGATCCATCCCCCAGGAATTGGTTGTTTCTTTATCTGTATCCGGATCATACTCCAATTCTCCACCTGTTTTTCGTATCCAGGTCCCTTTAATACCGGCTTCGAAATGAAGTCCATTGTCTTTCCTCAATTCCCAGCGGTTTAGCAATACACCCTGTTTTGATAATGGCATATCCATAAATCCATCTTCATTTCTGTCATGCTTGATCCTGTTCATACTTCCATGAAGCAAGACAGCAGACTTTAGATCCTTAGATACATCGATCCGGACATTCGCATTAGCTTCAAACCTCCCACCCTGGTTTACATAACCATTTAATAACAGGCGGTCCATATATTCTGGTTTTTGCAAGTTGACGTTTATCTGTCCGGCGATACTCTCAAATCCATTGATTACCGAGCCGGTGCCTTTGATAACATGGATGCTTTCTATCCAAGTTCCAGGAATGAAAGTGAGTCCGTAAACAGAAGATAAACCCCGGATATCGGGCATATTTTCCCTGGTGATCTGAATATTAGGGCCGGCAAGCCCCAACATCTGAATTTGTCTTGTTCCTGTTACAGCATCAGTAAACGAAACATCCACGGATGGATTGGTTTCAAAACTTTCACTCAGGTTGCAACAGGCAGCTTTCAGCAGTTCCTTGCCAGAGACCACTTCTACCTTACGGGTGTCAAGGTAATCTATCTCCGTACTTTTTTGACGATAGACTATTTCAACGTCTTCCAGGGTTTCGGTTCCGCTCAGGATTATCTTGATCTGGCTTGAGCCTCTTACCCGGATTGTATCAGAGCTGTATCCTATGAAACTTGCTATAAGATTATCCTTCCCTTCGGCATGTTTTAATTTAAAATATCCATTTTCGTCTGCAGTTGTACCCGTTTGTGTATTGAGCCAATACACATTGGCTCCCAGCAATGGATGCTCATTTCCTTCTGCATCTATTCCCTTAATATATCCATCTATATAGTCATCCTCCTGAGAAAGGGCCGGGGAAGCAAATAGGAATAAAGCTAATAAAAACCAAATGATCCGCATTGCACTAGTGTTTATGCGCACCATCATCGTATTGGCAGCACAGTGGAAGCTTTTTATATGTAGATTCCTTGGCTTTTACTTTATCTGTGCTATGTCCAAGCTCTGCAATAGCTTTATGGATATCTATTAGTTCCACTTTTTCTGGATTATAGGTGACGGTGATCATTCCAGTTTCTTTATCCCACTCGGCCTTTTTAACACCTTTGATCAGGGCGCCATTTTCAATGCGCTCTTTGCACATGCTACACACACCCTCCACTTTAAATTCTTCTGTTTTTACATCTCCTGACATGGAATATACATGGACAGGAATTATTAGGGTGATAAGAAAAAATGTTAAGTATATTGATTTGATAAAAGATTTCATATGAATATGTTTTTAATTGTACATAATTAATTTGATGAACCATATTTTGGTTCACAATCATTAGTTTCAATTAAAAACTATCCGTAAAAGGTAAAATTCGAATACTTTAACCAGATAGGAATCTTTTCTGGGGGAGGAGAATTGCAGATTTTTAGAGCAACCCTCTCATGGTCTTCATGATCAATTGATCTTAGTGAAGCAATCTCTATGATTTCCAGTAATGGAGCTTTAAAAACAGTATTTTCTGACTGAACCAGCTGGTCATCTGGAATGAACTGAAAGATCATCTGCTCATTACCACAACATCCCATATCCATACCGGTATTTCCACAGCAGCAATTATCGGCAATAGGAATGATAGAAACAGATTCTATTTCCCCAAGGCAATAATGGATGTTCATTGTAAATCCTGCTGTAAGCAGAAGATACATTGAAGAAAATAATATGGCAGAAATACGCTTCATTGTTTGTATTATTACGCAAAGGTACTAAAAATGTTGTTCTTGATAACTGATATTGGTCATAACAACAATATGAATAAACCAGAATATCTTAAGGAATTATATCTCAAGAATCAATACGACAACTAGAGATTATAAAATATTCGGTCCATCTCTGCCCAGCTTGTAAATCCCTCTAAGGGGATTTGCATTGAATCGCAAATCTCCAGCCACGCTTTGTTTCTGGGTTCCGGTGCCAATTTTTTCATATCATCTTCAAAATTGGAACCGGTATATTCATAATAACCGAATTCATAATAATTCCCATCTTCCAATCTAATGAGAAAAATAGAAAAGTTTCGCATGTTATACTTTATCAACAGATCCCGGACACCCTCATAATCATCAGCGTGTAATTTCTTGTATTCTGCAATCATTTCTTCCTTTAAGCGGATCACCATCCCTACTCTCTTAATCTTTTCATTCCCTTCAGAAATATGATCTTTTTTATGATCCAAAGATGAATCCGTTGAGTTACAACGGTTTAGCAAGAAAGTGGAAGCAATTAAAACGGAAAATATGACGAAATTCTTCATAATTAACTGTATTTATCTAATGTGAATCACTTGAACATCGATACAATAAATTGGCTCTTAATTTTCACGGAATTTAATATACCCTCGTGATTAATAAAAAGAATGTAAAAACTTTATCCGTAACATATATAATTCAGCATCTGGCCCTGGTCGAAAAATTAAAAATCTAAAATAAAATTTTCATATTAATCTTTTGATTTATTTTTATGCTCGAAATAATATTAAAAGAGATCTTTTAGCATAGATCAGGATTTTATCATTATAATTTTTCTTAAAAGTAGATTAGTAAGGCAAAGCTTTTAATTAATGGATCTGAAGCGACATTTCAATTTTGGAAATCAAATAGGGAATTATTTAATATTAATCCTGATCCTGATATCCCCTGCCTGCAACATTCTCTTTGATTCGGATGAGCAGTTCAAATTGTTAAAATCCGAAAATACAGGTATTGATTTTAACAATGCCCTGGATGAAAGCCACATTATGAACATTATCACCTACCCAGACTTTTACAGTGGTGGAGGTGTTTCCATAGGCGATGTTGACAATGATGGACTTCCTGATGTATTTTTTACCGGAAACCAGGTCCAGCCCAGGTTATATAAAAATATGGGTAATCTGAAATTTGAAGATATTACCAAAAAGTCAAATCTGGGAGAAATGCCCGATGGCTGGTATACCGGAACCTCTATGGTGGATCTTAATGCTGATGGCTGGTTGGACATATATGTCTGCCGGTCCGGAATGGCAGCTCCGGAAGACAGGGCGAACCTTTTATACATAAACAACCAGGATGGTACATTTCAGGATATGGCGGAAGAATATGGGCTTAACAACCAGGGCTATGGTGTTAATGCATATTTTTTTGACTATGATAAAGATGGTGATATTGATGTGTATGTAGCCAATCAAACATCCGCCAGATTAAACAGCGCCGATGCTGCGAGGTTAAGAAATGTGTCCGATCCCTATTCTGGCGACAAACTTTATGAAAACATGGGTGAGGCGTTTATCGATGTAACCGAAAAATGCGGACTTTATAGCTCTCAAATAGGATTCGCACATGGAATTTCTGTGGGAGATATAAACAATGATGGATGGGAAGACATATTTGTAAGTAATGATTTTTTCGAATATGATTATTTATATATCAATAATGGAGATAAAACATTTACCGAAAAAATCAAAGAAGCAACAAGGCACATTTCCCATTTTTCCATGGGCAACGACCTGGGTGATTTTAATAATGATGGCCTATTAGATCTTATAGTTTTAGATATGGTTGCTGAGGATAACAGGAGGCTATATATGAATACCGGTGGCAGTGACCAGCAAAGATTTGATCGACGAGTTCAACATGGCTTGCATCATCAATATATGTTCAATGTATTGCATTTCAACAATGGCAATGAAACATTCAGCGAAATAGGCATGCTTGCTGGTATATCGAGAACTGATTGGAGCTGGGCGCCATTATTTGCCGATTTTGACAATGATGGATTCAAGGACCTGTATGTTTCCAATGGTATTCGAAAAGATATTCGAAACATTGATTGGGGGTATAGTTATAGAAACCTTACACAATTCTCCAATTTCACTGATTTCGAAGCCTCCCAATGGGACTTTCTATTAAACGCCCTTCCTTATGAACCTGTCACCAATTACATGTTCCGGAACAATGGTGATCTCAGCTTTTCTAAAGTCATGAAGGAGTGGGGAATGGATCAAAAATCCTATTCTAATGGAGTGGCTTATGGAGATCTGGATAATGATGGAGACCTGGACCTTGTGGTCAACAATGTGGATAGTGAAGCTTTTGTATATGAAAATAGAAATAAGGAGTCGAATTATCTTCAAATCAGATTAGCTGGAAGCCGAGACAATACACTGGCTTTAGGAACAAAAGTTTGGATTTATCATGGAGATAAAGCACAGTATCAGCAGCATTATCTCGCCCGGGGGTACCGGTCGAGTATGGAGCCAATATTGCACTTCGGCCTAGGGAAAGATACCCTGATTAATAGAATTGAAATCCAGTGGCCTGATGGCCGTAAGATGGAATTAAAAGACATTGGATCAAACCAGGTTCTATCCCTTAAGGCTTCGGATTCCGCTGTGGATGCATCAAATCTTATTAAAAAATCCGATTATTATTTTGAAGAAGTCACTGATCAATCCGGTCTTACCATACAGCATCGGGAAAACGAAAAAATAGATTTTATTACCCATCCAATGCTGCCGCATGATATCACGGCACTTGGACCACCTCTTGCTGCGGCCGACGTTAACGAAGACGGTCTGGATGATTTTTATTTAGGAGGATCATATCGGTTCACGGGAGAACTATATATCCAAACACCTGAAGGAGGATTTATAAATGAGCAGCCAGATCTTTTTAAAGGAGATGAACTATATGAAGACGCAGGAGTTACATTTTTCGATATTGATGGGGATAGAGATCTTGATCTCTATCTTGTAAGCGGAAGTGATGAGAACAGGCAGGGAAAATTTAAATTGAATGACCGGCTGTATATAAATGATGGGTATGGCTCTTTTGAGAAGAATGAATCCCGGATCCCGGCTTTAGACTACAGTGGTTCTGTAGCCAAAGCTGCTGATTTTGACAACGACGGAGATCTTGATCTTTTTCTTGGCGGAAGAATGATCCCGGGCAATTATCCACATTCGCCTGACAGCTATTTATTAAGAAATACCAATGGGAAGCTTGAGGATATTACTACCCAATATGCTCCTGATTTAAAAGCTCTGGGTATGGTGACTGATGCCACCTGGTCAGATTTTGATCTGGATGGAGACCTGGATCTAATTGTTGTAGGAGAATGGATGCCGGTAACGATACTTAGAAACGAGGAGGGGAAGTTTATGAAAGTTGATAATACAGATAATGGATTGAATTATTCGTCCGGATGGTGGTGGTGTGTAGAATCAATAGACATAGACAATGATGGCGATCCCGATTATGTGCTTGGAAATATTGGCCATAACTATAAATTCAAGGCATCAGAACAAGCACCGCTGGAAGTATATATCAATGACTTTAATGATAATGGCAAAGATGATTTTGTGATCGGGTATCATCAGGATGGTAGAATATTTCCCACGGTTGACAGAACCCGGACCTTAAAATTAAACCG